>JAUXZG010000201.1 GCA_030694005.1 Desulfobaccales bacterium
CGGCCTGGCCTTAGGCGTGGTGGTGGTGGAGGCCGGGGTGAAAAGCGGCACCTCCATCACGGTGCGATACGCCCTGGACCAGGGCCGGGAGGTCATGGCGGTGCCCGGCCCCATTGACTCCCCCACCAGCGTCGGCCCCCACAACCTCATCCAGCAAGGGGCCAAGCTGGTGCGGGAGGTGGAGGACATCCTGGAGGAAATGCCGGGGGCCACCCTGGGACCCCACCGGGCCACCGAAGCCCCCACCCGGCCGGTGGTGGATGACCCCCTGTTACTTTTTATCGGCTCTGACCCGATACAGTTGGAAGAACTGGTCAAGGCTTCCCGGCTCCCCCCGGCCGAGGTCTTAAGCCGCCTCACCCTGCTGGAACTGCAAGGCCTGGTGCGGGAATTGCCGGGCAAGTGCTATGTGCTGGAGAATTGAACTCAGGCGCAGTTGATAGAATTTTCTATATTATTGTTTATATAAATAACCCTGGGCTTATTATCGAGAAATGGGGTTTTCCGATAATATAACTTGCGTGGAGTTAATTTATTAATGAAACCCATCCGTCTGTCCAGCCATGCCTGGGGAAATTTACCCTACCGGGGAGCAACGGGACAGGAAGTGGTGGAGGCCATTCGTTCCAGTACTTGGGAGAAGGCCTCCGAAGGCGCCTTGAGTGTAGAAAAGATTTTTCTTACCGACAATATTGGAACGGCAAATTTTACGCTACCAAGCAGGTCAGGCCAATCTTTGTCGAGGGAGCTGATGAGATTGTGGTAGTGACGGTTTATGTGTATTATTTTTAATCCGGGGGCATGAAGCCATGAAAATTACCTATGACCGGGAAGTGGACGCCTTATATATCCGTTTCCTAGAGACTACCGTGACCACCCAGCATGTCGCCGAAGGCATTGCGTTGGACTATGCCGCGGATGGTCGCATTGCCGTGATAGAAATCTTAGATGCGCGCCGACGCTTCGGCGACCCCGAGGTCTTTCGACGGGTGGTGTTGGAAGATATCGCCCTGGCAAGACCGGCGGCAGCCGGCGAGCTTTAAGGCCTTTATTACTCCCGTCTTACCATCTCAGAATATTTAAGCCGCCTCACCCTGCTGGAACTGCAAGGCCTGGTGTGGGAATTGCCGGGGAGGTGCTAGGTGCTGGAGAATTGAGCCTGAAGCAAAAACCTAATAAAAATCGACTACCCCCGATAAATATATCCAACTAACAGGTAATTATGCCCAAATCCCTGCTCATCGTCGAATCCCCCACCAAGGCCAAGACCCTGCAGAAATACCTGGGGTCTGAGATCAAGGTGCTGTCCTGCAAGGGCCACATCAAGGACCTGCCTCCAAACGAGCTGGGGGTGGACCTGGAGCGCGACTTTCATCCCAAATTCGTCACCATCCTGAGGAAAGCCAAGATCATCCAGGAGTTGAAAAAGGCGGCCCAAGGTGTCCCGGAGATCTATCTGGCCCCGGACCCGGACCGGGAAGGGGAGGCCATCGCCTGGCACATCGCCGAGGCCCTGGGAGAGGAG
>JAUXZG010000207.1 GCA_030694005.1 Desulfobaccales bacterium
CCTCCGGCCCCGCCTGCCCCAGCTAACTTATGCAGGTTGGGAGGGGGGTGTGGGGGGTGGGCAGGGACCCCTTACAAAAAAGGTCCCTGGCCCTCCCCCCACTACATCCCCCTCACTCCGCCATCAGCATGACGTGGCTCAGGACCCGGGCGTCGCCCAGGAGGTTTTTCAGGCTGCAGAATTCGTTGGGTTGGTGGGCGGTATGGCTCACGGTCATCCACACCACCGCGGGCAGGCCCTGCTGGCGGAAGAAGGCGGCCACGGTGCCGCCGCCGATCCCCTGGGGTTTGGCCTCCCGCCCATAGACCCGGTGAATGGCCCTTTTTAAGGCCTGGACCACCGGCGCGTTCGGGTCGGTGGGCCGGGGGCTGGGCAGTTCCTGGACCGGCTCCACTTTCAAGGTTACCCCGAAGCGCCGGGCCGCTTCCTCTCCCAGGGCCAGGACCCGCTCCTTTACTAAAGCCAGATCATAGTCCGGCAGCACGCGGCAATCCAGGTAAAAAACATCCCGCCCCGGGATAGTGTTGATGTTGGGGACATTGGCCTCTTTTTGGGTGGGCTCAAAGGTGCTTTCCGGGGGCCTAAACAGGGGGTCTTGGCGGGGAAACGCCTGGCTCAAGCCCTCCAGGGCCACGATCACATGGGCGCAGGCCCGCAAGGTATTTTTTCCCCGATGCGGCCGGGAGGCATGGCACTGCTGGCCCTTAAGGATAAGTTTGAGCCAGAGGATGCTTTTTTCCGCCACTTCGACGAGGGTGCCGTCTTCGCTGCCCGCGTCCGGCACGATGATCAGGTCTTGGTCGCCAAAAAGCTGGGGCTGCTCCTTTAGCAAATGGGCCAGTCCTTTGTGGCTGCCGGTTTCTTCGTCCGACACCAAGGCCAGGGCCAGGGTGCGGTCCGGGGTGATTCCCAAATCCAGGAAGGCCTTCACCGCCATCAGGGAAGTGACGATGCCGTGGTGGTTGTCTTCCGTCCCCCGGCCATAGAGGCGGTCGCCTTCCACCCTTAGGGTGAAGGGGTCGGAGTCCCACAGGGCCTCATCCCCCGGCGGCACCACATCCAGATGGCTCAGGACCCAGACTTTTCCCGGCTTGCGGCCGGGGAGCCAGGCCACCAGATTGGGACGCTCTCCTCCTGCCACCCGGGGGTCCGGGGCCGGGTAATTGTCCACCTTGAGGCCCCAGCCTTTAAGCAAGTCGGCCAGAAAAGCCGCCTTCTCACCTTCGCCGGGGCCGCCCGCGTCCGGGCCCACCGCCACCCGGCGGACCAGCTGACGCTGCAGCGCAATCATCTCCGCCTGATAATCGCCCAGGCGTTCAAAAAGACGCCGAAAAAGGTCCTCTTTAGGATTCATTAAACCTCCCGGTAGCCGCGGCGGGTTAACTGGGGAAATGTAAGGGCGACCCGGCGAATCGCCCCTACTCCCCGGCCCTTCCCCCATTATTATTTTGGGAAACTGTCCCCCAGTCTTTTTTTGCTCCTCACCATCATATATAATGGCCGGCGTCAAGAGCAAGCAGAGTTTGGGAGGCAAACCTGAAGTCCCCCTTTAGGAAAGGGGGGAATTTTCTTTTTTAAGCCGCATAGGCTATTTTTGGCAAGTAAACCGAATAGCGCCAACCGCAACCAAGGAGGAGCAGAGCCATGAAAATCAAACGTATCGCCCACTTAGGCATCGCGGTGAAGGACCTGGAAGCCCCCAAAAAGCTTTATGGAGAGAACCTGGGCCTGGAGCTGAAAGGCGAGGAGGTCGTGGACACCCAGAAGGTAAAGGTGAGCTTCATCAAGGTGGGAGAGACCAGTCTGGAATTGCTCTTGCCCACCGCCCCGGACAGCCCGGTGGCCAAATTCCTGGAGAACAAGGGCGAAGGCTTCCACCACCTGGCCCTGGAGGTGGAGGACCTCCACGCGGCGGTGGCGGAATTGAAGGCTGCCGGGGTCCGCCTCATCGATGAAACCCCCCGGGAGGGCGCCCACGGCGCTCTGGTGGCCTTCATCCACCCCAAGGCCACTTTCGGCCTGCTCCTCGAGCTGGTGCAATCCCCCCATTGAGGCCCCCTTCCTGATGCCGATAACCATAGAGGCCCTGGTGGACCAGGTGCTGGTCAATGTCCCCTTTGCTTTTTTGGTGGACCGGTATTTGCCTCGGTTTTTGGAGGCCGGCCTTAACCCGGAGATCGGCCTGGATGCCTTCAGCCTGGAATCTTATCCCCAGGCGACTTTTGAGAAAATCGCCCGCCCCTTTAAAGAAGCCGGGTGCCTCATCACCCTGCACGCCCCTTTCCAGGACCTCCTGCCGGGGGCCCTGGATGAAGGCGTGCGGGCCGCCAGCTTGAACCGCCTGCGCCAGGCCTTCCGCCTCCTGCCCGTCTTTCAGCCGGTGGCCATCGTCTGCCACCTGGGCTATGAGGCCCGGCATTATCAATGGGAGCGCCAGGAATGGCTGGCCCGCAGCGCTCCCACCTGGAAAGAGTTGGCCCAAATCGCCGCTGACCACCAGGTGACGGTGATGCTGGAAAATGTTTATGAAACCGAACCGGAACTGGTCCTGGAACTGATTAACCGGATAAAGGCGCCGAACCTGAAGGCCTGCCTGGATGTGGGCCATCTGCTGAGCTTCGGCGGCGGCGACTTCCCTCACTGGCTTAAGACCCTGGCCCCGGTCATCGGCCACCTGCACCTCCACGACAACCACGGGGATGCCGACGACCACCTGGCCCTGGGCGCCGGCAAAGTGCCCCTGGAGTACGTCCTCAACTTCCTGGCGGCGCGGGATCTCAAGCCCCTCATCACCCTGGAACCTCACCAGGAAGGCAGCCTGAACCCCTCCCTAAAACACCTGGCCCGCATCTGGCCTTGGGAGTAGTGTATGAGGGGGGAGGGCAGGGAGTTTAGCTCCCTGCCCTCCCCCAAAAACTTACCCCCTCCTAATTCTTTGCAGCTTGTCGTTGAATCGGTTAATATGGTAAATCATGAAGCGGTTAGCCATCCTGGGGTCCACCGGCTCCATCGGCCAGAGCACCCTAACGGTGGTGGCGGAGCATCCCGGGGAGTTCGCGGTGGTGGGGCTGGCCGCCGGGCAAAATGTCAAGGTCCTGGCGGAGCAAGTCATAAAGTTCCATCCGGCCCTGGTGTCGGTGCAGGATGAGGAGGTGGCTGGACGCCTGCGGGCGCTGTTGCCCCGGGAAATGGCGCCGGAAATTCTCACCGGGGCCGAGGGGGCGATACGGGTGGCCACCGCCGATGGGGTGGACCTGGTAGTCTCCGCCATGGTGGGGGCGGTGGGCCTGGAGCCCACTTTGGCGGCCGTCCAGGCCGGCATCCCGGTGGCCCTGGCCAACAAAGAAACCCTGGTGGCCGCCGGGCCGCTGGTGATGGCCGCGGCTAAAGAACGGGGTGTGCCCCTGATCCCGGTGGACAGCGAGCACAGCGCCATTTTTCAGGCCTTGCAGGGACAGCGCCGGGAGGATATCCGACGGCTGTGGCTCACCGCCTCCGGGGGGCCTTTTCGCACCTTTCCGGCGGCGCGCCTGGCTCAGGTGACCGCGGCCGAGGCCCTGCGCCACCCCAATTGGAGCATGGGGCCCAAGATTACCATTGATTCGGCCACCATGATGAACAAGGCCCTGGAGGTCATCGAGGCCAGTTTTTTGTTCGGGCTGCCGGTGGACCAAATCGAGGTGGTCATCCACCCCCAAAGCATCGTGCACTCCCTGGTGGAGTTCGTGGACGGCTCGGTTATTGCCCAGATGGGGGTGCCGGACATGCGCCTGCCCATCGCCTATGCCTTGAGTTATCCCCGGCGTTTGCCCCTGAACTCTTCCCCCTTGGATCTATGCAAGACCGGGCAGCTCACTTTCGAGGCCCCGGACCTTGACCGGTTTCCGGGCCTAAAACTGGGATATGCGGCGGCGCGTCAGGGCGGGACCATGCCCGCGGTGTTTAATGCCGCCAACGAAGTGGCGGTGGCCGCCTTTCTGGCCGGCCGCCTCAACTTTCCCGGCATTCCCCGGGTGGCGGCCCAGACCATGGCGGCCCACCAACCCCAGCCTCTGGAAAGCCTGGCGAAGGTGTTGTCAGTAAACCTCTGGGCCCGAAACTTTGCCCAGGACCTGATAAATCGAGGAAAATGATAAGCGCCCCGGCAAGGCCTCTAATTTTGAGGCTTTCCAAAATCATGAGTTTTATAAACTAAGGCTAAAAAGGAGCGTTACCGCTTAATATGACCACCGTCCTGGCAACGGTAATAGTTTTGGGGGTCCTGATCTTTGTGCATGAGTTCGGCCATTTCTTGCTGGCCAAGCTTTTGGGGGTCCGGGTGGAAGTTTTTTCCCTGGGTTTTCCTCCGAAACTGCTGCACAAAAAGGTGGGGGAGACGGATTACCGCCTCTCCGTAGTCCCTCTGGGGGGATATGTGAAGCTGTTGGGAGAAAATCCCGGGGAAGAGGTGCCCCCGGAGATGCAGCCTTATTCTTTTAAGGACCACCCCTTGTGGCATCGCTTCCTCATCGTCGTAGCCGGCCCGGGATTCAATCTCCTTTTTGCCGCCCTGTCTCTCTTTGTAGTGTTCAGCCTGTCCGGCATCCCCTACCTGACCACGGAGATCGGCGGGGTAAAGCCCGATTCCCCCGCGGCCCTGGCCGGCTTACAAAAAGGGGACCGGATCCTGGCGGTGGACCGGGCGCCGGTGCAGCGCTGGGACGATCTCTCTTTTAAAATCCGCCAGACCGGGGAACACCCCCTGATGCTGTCGGTGAAAAGGGCAGAACAGGTCTTTCAGGTGCGAGTGGTGCCCCAAACCATGGAAACCGCAGATATTTTCGGGGGCAAAGTCTCGGCCGTGCTTATCGGCATCTCCGCGGCGGAAATCCCGGCCATCGAGCGGGTGGGCCCCCTCAAGGCCCTGGAGCAGGGGATAGCCTATACCTATCGCCTCTCACGCCTTACGGTGACCAGCATTTATAAGCTGGTATCCCGGGAGATGCCCATAAAAAGCCTGGGGGGCCCCATTCTCATTGCCCAGGTGGCGGGCAAACAGGCGGAGCTGGGGGCGAGCTATCTCGTCCATTTTATGGCGGTGTTGAGCGTCAACCTGGCCCTGTTAAACCTCCTGCCTATCCCCATTCTGGACGGCGGCCACCTGGTTTTCTTTCTGTTGGAGGCGGTGCGGCGGAAACCTGTGCCGGTAAAATATCGAGAGGTGGCCCAGGCCCTGGGCCTGATGATGATCCTGGCCTTGATGCTCATAGTGTTTTACCAGGACTTCCTCCGGCTTTTAAACCCCCAGCATTAAGGGGCCGCATGCTCATCCTGGCCCTGGATACCGCCACCGAGCAAGGGAGCCTGGCCCTGGTGGCCGCAGACCGGCTGCTGCTGGAATACTCTCTAGAAAGCCCCGGCGCTTATTTAACCAGACTGATGCCCGGGGTGGAGGCCCTGCTTCAGGCCACCGGGCGACGACTGGAAGAGGTGGGGGCCATTGCCGTCAGCCAGGGGCCGGGAAACTTCACCGGCCTGCGCCTCGGCCTGGCCACCGCCAAAGGGCTGGCCTGGGCCCTGGCCTGCCCTCTGGTGGCGGTGCCCACTTTAGAGGTCCTGGCGGCCCAACTCCCCTTCCAGCCCCACCCCGTCGGCGTGCTCCTGGACGCCAAGCGGCAAGAAGTCTTTTTTGGCCTCTTCCGCGGCCGGCCGGAGCGGCCGGAGCCTTTGGCGGACCCCATCCGCCTGCCGGTGTCGCTTTTGCCCCCGCGGCTTAAGCCCCCCTTGACCCTCACCGGTCCGGGCCTTAATGCTTACCGTGACTTTCTAGAGGAGGTCCTCCCCCGGGATATTCACTGGGCCCCCCCGGAAATCCGCTACCCCCGAGCCTTTACGGTGGCCCGCCTAGCCCGGTGGCGCCTTGAGCAGGGCCTGACCACCCCCCCCGCTCAACTGACCCCCACCTACCTGCGCCCGGCTCTTTGAGGGGGTGGGCTGTGGGGGTTGGGGGGGGTTTGAGGGGAGGGCTGGGGGAACTGTGTTCCCCCAGCCCTCCCCTCAGAAATTACCCCCAAAGTCCACAGAAAGCTTGACAGCCAGGGCGGGGCGTGGTAAACTAAAAACATATAACTTATCAAAATATCATGTCTTTTATACCTCAAGCATCCATACCGGAATCAGATCCCCGGTCCCGGGAGCTTCAACTCGCCTTTTTTGTCGCCTTGGCCGCAGAGAACTTGACAAATGGTTCCTCCCGGGCCGAGAGGGTGGCCCCCAAACGGCGCCCCGGGGGGCGGCAATTCGGGTATTATAGCCGGGAGGGAATTTTATGAGCCCGCCCCGCAAGATGTTTATCAACGCGGCGGATCCGGAAGAGTTCCGGGTGGCTATCGTGGAGGAAGGGGTCCTGGAGGATTATGCCCTGGAGGCCGCCTCCCGGGAACAGACCAAAGGCAATATTTACAAAGGGGTGGTGGTGAACATTGAGCCGAGCCTCCAGGCGGCTTTCCTCAACTATGGCGGGGAGCGCCATGGCTTCCTGCCCCTGTCCGAGGTCCATCCGGACTATTACCAGGAAAAGGTCAAAGGCAAGGCCCAGTCTCGCATCCAGCAGGTGCTCCGCAAGGGCCAGGAGTTGATCGTCCAGGTGTACAAGGAAGAAACCCCCACCAAAGGGGCTTACTTGAGCACCTACATTTCCCTGGCCGGGCGCAATCTGGTCCTGTTGGTCAAGCAGAGTCATCTGGGCGTCTCCCGCAAGATCGAAAAGGAAGAGGAGCGCCAGCGCCTCAAAGAGCTGGCCCAAAAATTGGGCCTGCCCCCGGAGATGGGCTTGATCATCCGCACGGTGGGCGAAGAAGGCAAAATCCGCGACCTCACCAAGGACTTACAGGCCCTCCTGAAAACCTGGGGCAACATCAAGAAGACCGCGGCCGAGCAGCCCGCCCCCTGCCTGCTTTACAAAGATCTGGACCTCATCTCCCGCACCGTGCGGGATTATTTCTCCGCAGAGGTCAAAACCATTTTGGTGGACGACAAGGAGGCCTTCCAGCAACTCAAAACCTTCCTGCGCCTGGTGGCGCCCCAGCGGTTGCCGGTGCTTAAGCTATACCATGACAAGCTCCCCATCTTCAGCCGCTATCGCCTGGAGGAACAGATTGACTGCATCTACGCCCAGCGGGTGCCTTTGAAATCCGGGGGCAGCATCGTCATTAATCCCACCGAGGCCCTGGTGGCCATTGATGTTAATTCCGGACGCAGCCTGGGCCACAAGGAAATAGAGGAGACCGCCTTCAAAACCAATCTGGAGGCGGCCGAGGAAGTTGCCCGGCAATTGCGCCTAAGGGACCTGGGGGGGCTGGTGGTCATTGACTTCATTGACATGAAAGACAAAAAACACCAGAAGGAGGTGGAGCAGGTCCTGAAACAGAGCCTAAAAAGGGACAAGGCCCGGGTAACCCTGGGGCACATGTCCAAGTTCGGCCTCTTGGAACTCTCCCGCCAGCGCCTGAGGCCCGCGGCCGAGACCACCACCTATATTTCCTGCCCCGCTTGCCAGGGCCGGGGGAGCATCAAATCGGTGGAGGCCCTGAGCCTGAGCCTGCTCAGGCAGATCAGCTCCCAGGCCGCCCAAAACCAGATCCAGGAGGTGCGGGCGGTGGTGCCCCTCGAGGTGGCCAATTTCCTTTTGAATCAAAAACGCAAGGACATCCTGGCCCTGGAAGAACAGCAAGGCCTCAAAATTTTTCTCACTGCCAAAGAGGGCCTGGCCCCGGAGGAGATGCAGGTGGAGTATCTGAAGCGAGACGGCACCGAACCCATGGCGGTTGGTGAACCCAAACCGGCTCTGGAAAGCAAGCCCAGGCCCGAGACCAAGCCGCCTCCCGTGGCAAAGAAGTCGGGTGAGAGCAAACGGCCGTCCCACCCCAGGCGGAGATCTTCGAAACCGAAGCCCAAGGCGGAGCCTCAAGGAGAATCTCCCGAAGGCGCGCCTCCTTCGGAGCCACAGGGAAACCCTCCGGAATAAGTTTTTTGGAAGTCCTAATTATTATTAACATTAAGTCATGACCGAACAAAAAGACCCTATTGAAGAATTCGATTTTGAGAAACATAAACAACTCGTCACTGAGCAGTATCAGCAAATTCGTCCTTTGTATGAAGAGTTTGCTAATGTGGTAAAAAATGTAATTTCTCAAGCACTTAAGGCTCATCAAATAAGGGTCCATCCTATTGAAGCTCGGGCAAAAACCTTGGATAGTCTTGGCAAGAAGGCTTCAACCCCATCTTTTGATAACCCTGATAGGCCGAAGTACTTAAAACCACTGTCTGATATTTTTGATCTATCTGGAGTTAGGGTAATTACTTTTTTTCCAAGCACTCAAAAGAAAGTCATTAATGTTATAGAAGATGAGTTTGATATTATAGAGAAATCAGATAAAACTGGATTACTCATAAAGGAGGGAAATTTTTGGATATGCTAGTATTCATTACGTTGAAAAATTAAAAAGTAATCGGGCTGATTTTTTAGAATATAACAGATTCAAGGCACTCGTTGCAGAAATACAAGTTCGGACTATTTTGCAACATGCTTGGGCCGAGATAGAACATGACATCCAATATAAATCTACAGAAACAATACCTTCTACAATACATAGACGATTTATGTCTCTTGCAGGACTCATTGAGATAGGCGATAGGGAGTTCCAGGCAATACAAGATGAAGACGAAAGGCTAAGAAAACAAGCTCGAGATTCTATTAAGGAGGACAAATTAGAAAAGGTTGAAATAACCGCTGATGCGCTCAAGGCCTATTTAAATAAGAGGCTTGGTTCTGACAGGCGTATACCTAGCTATTCATATGATTATGAAGCAAGGGAACTTCGTAAACTAGGGTTTACAGATTTTAAACAAATTGAAGAATGTATTAGTGGATATGATGACGACAAACTGAGTATAATTATATCTTTTACTCGACGAGGCCAGCTATTACGTTTTGAATATCTATTGTTGGCAGGAATGGGCGAAAATTTCATAAAATTGCATCCATGGGGCCGATACCAATGGTTTATTGATTTAAGGAGAGTACAACTGGATAAGCTTATTAATGCAGGGATAAAAGTTGGTTCTTACTCGCCTCAA
Organism: Desulfobaccales bacterium; assembly: GCA_030694005.1. Lineage (GTDB taxonomy): Bacteria > Desulfobacterota > Desulfobaccia > Desulfobaccales > 0-14-0-80-60-11 > JAUXZG01. The sequence continues at coordinate 9,118 of JAUXZG010000207.1, forward strand.
GGATAACTTTAATTTCAAAGGAAAAAGAATATTTAAAATGCGCAGCAACTTGATGAAACAGGGCCTGGAGAAGTACCCCCACCGCTCCCTGCTCAAGGCCATGGGCCTCACGGACCGGGAAATCGACCAGCCCTTGATCGGCATCGCCAATTCTTATAACGAACTCATCCCCGGCCATATCCATCTGGATAAAATCACCCAGGCGGTGAAGGCCGGGGTGCGCATGAATGGTGGCACGCCTTTGGAGTTCGGGGTCATCGGCGTCTGCGACGGCCTGGCCATGCACCATGCGGGCATGAAATATTCCCTACCCTCCCGGGAGCTTATCGCCGACTCCATCGAAGTGATGGCCATGGCCCATCCCTTTGACGGCCTGGTGCTGGTAACCAACTGCGACAAGATTATCCCGGGGATGCTCATGGCTGCGCTTCGCCTGAACATCCCCGCCATCTTAGTGAGCGGCGGCCCCATGCTGGCCGGCCGCTTTAAGGGCCGGGAGGTGGACCTGATAACGGTGTTTGAAGGGGTGGGCGCCGTGAAGGCCGGCCGTATGAGTGAAGGGGAACTTAAAGAGTTGGCCGAGTGCGCCTGTCCCGGGTGCGGCTCCTGTGCCGGCATGTTCACCGCCAATTCCATGAACTGCCTCAGTGAGGCCTTAGGCCTGGCCCTGCCCGGCAACGGCACCATCCCGGCAGTGGCCGCGGCCCGCTTGCGCCTGGCCAAAGAGGCGGGCTTTAAGATCATGGATCTGGTGCAGGGCCAACTCCTGCCGCGCCAGATCGCCACTCTTGAGGCTTTTAAGAACGCCATGGCGGTGGACATGGCCCTGGGCTGCTCCACCAACACGGTTCTCCATGTGCCAGCCATCGCCCGGGAAGCCGGCATCGAGCTGTCATTGGACCTGTTCAATGAAATCAGCAACAAAACTCCCCATCTTTGCCATTTAAGCCCCGGCGGCCCCCACCACCTGGAGGACCTGGACCGGGCCGGGGGAGTGCCCGCGGTGATGAAAGTTCTGCTTGAGGCCGGTTTGGCCTCAGGTGAGCCTCTCACCGTCACCGGCGCTTCGGTGGCGGATAATCTGGCGGCGGTGCAGGTCCTCGACAGCCAGGTAATCCGGCCTCTTGCCAACCCCTACCACAGCCAGGGGGGCATTGCCATCCTTTATGGCAACCTGGCCCCCCAGGGCGCGGTGGTGAAGCAAGCCGCGGTGGACCCCCAGATGCTAAGGCGGGAAGGGACGGCCCGGGTGTTCGCTTCGGAAGAAGCGGCCACCGACGCCATTTTGGGAGGGCGCATCAAAGCCGGAGAAGTGGTCGTCATCCGCTACGAAGGCCCCAAAGGCGGCCCGGGCATGCGGGAGATGCTCACCCCTTCCTCGGCCATCGCCGGCCTGGGCCTGGACAAGGACGTGGCCCTGTTGACCGACGGCCGCTTCAGCGGCGGCACTCGGGGCGCGGCCATCGGCCACATCTCCCCGGAGGCGGCCGAGGGCGGCCCCATTGCCCTGGTCCAAGAAGGCGACCGCATCAAAATTGACATCCCCGCCAAGACCCTGACTTTGCTGGTAGACGAAGCGGAACTGGCCCGGCGGCAAGCTTCCTGGCGCCCGCCGGAGCCTAAAATTAAATCGGGCTACCTGGCCCGTTACAGCCGCCTGGTCAGCTCCGGCAGCCGGGGCGCGGTGTGTGAATGAGGGGAGGCCGTGGGGGAGAGGGGCAGGGGCCTGCGGCCCCT
>JAUXZG010000216.1 GCA_030694005.1 Desulfobaccales bacterium
GGAGGGCAGGGACCTGAGGTCCCTGCCCTCCCCCCACATCACTATTTACCCCAAAAAAACCGGCCCCACCAGGGGGCCGGCTGTAGGGTTTTCCTGGTTTAGGCCGGTTCCCTAGAAGCCCCGGTCCGACATGCGGGCATAGAGCATGGCCACGGTGCGGTACACCATGTGGGCCATCTTGGTATAGGGGGCGTAGAAGAACAGGAAGAACACCGACGACAGGTGCAGAAAATAGGTGGGGTAGGCCAGGATCTTGATGCCCACCAAGCGGAAGAGCCAGGCCAGCAACCCCGTGGCCCCCACCACCAGCACCACGTAGATAAACATCCAGTCAAAGTAGCTGCCGGCTCCGGCCTGTTCGGCATTGGCCTGGCGCTGTTTGATGATGTTGTAGATCCCATACAGGAGCGCCGCGGTCCCCACCATGGCCAGGAGCTTGATGGGTTCATAGATGCGATAAGGGGAGTCATGGTGCAACACCCACTCATTCAAAAACCCCCAGCTGGTGACTATCAACAGGAAGATGAATCCGAACAGCACCAGCAGATGGTTGGTGGAGCGCTGGTAGGTGACTTCGCACTTGCGGAAGCGGTTGTGCCACAGGATATCGGTCAAGGTGGCGATGAGGTTGCCCACCAGGTTGCCCTTGGCCTTGACCTTCCAGGGGTTAACGTTGATGTCTTTCCAGTAAGCCATCACCCCTTTGGCCAGCACCGCCACCGCAAAGAAGAAGGCCGGCACGAAGATGAAGTCGACGAGCAGGGTGGGAAAGAACTTGGAGTAGACAATGGGCCCCGCCGGGATGGCCAGGTGGCCGGTGAGTTTCAGGGCGGCCAAGAGCAGGAGGATGGGAAAGGCGATGAGCAGCGGCAGAGACCTGGGGTCTCCCACCATTTTCGCCAGCAGGGGCGGGGTGGCGTAGTGCTGGATGCACATCTGCCTGAGCGCCCCCAACACCTCCCCGGGTTTGGCGCCCCGGGGGCAGTAGGCCGTGCAATCGCTGCATTGATGGCACAGCCAGATATCGGGATTTTTGACCAGTTCCTCTTTCAAGCCCCACTGCGCCTGGATCATTTCCTTGCGCGGGAAGGGCTTGGAATCGGGGGATATGTTGCACACCACCGAGCAGGTGGCGCATTGGAAACATTTCTTTACCGACTCCCCCCCGGAGGCCATGATCTGCTTGATAGCTTGCAGGTCCGGTTTAATGACGGTTACGCCTGCCATGGAACATTACCTCCTATAAACCCTTGAAGGGGTTGGGACCGATTTCTCTCACCCGGGCCACAAAGTCGTTGAGAATCTGCGGCAGCAGGTTGAATTCCGAGATGGCCAGTTGCACCAGTTGCACCCGGTCCGCTTCCAGGCCCAGCTTGTCCAGGGTTTCCGACAGCTTGGTGAGGCGGTAGGCGCACAGCTCGCTGCCCTTGACAAAGTGGCACTGGTAGTCGTCGCCGTACTTGCAGCCCAGGAGGATCATGCCGTCTATCCCGTTGTTCAGGGCGATTTTGATCCACTCCATGTTGAAGGAACCCAGGCAGCGCACCGGAATGAACCGAATCGTGGGATTTAGCTTGAGGCGATGCACCGCTCCGGCGTCCAGCGCCGGCAAGGCGTCGTTTTCGCAGATTAGGCCGATGATCCGGAACGGGACCTCCGGATCATCTTCGTCCTCTAATTCGGGCACGTCCACGGCCTTAATCATGGAGCCGATGATGTCCACGTTTAAATCTTTGAAGAAGACGATGCGCTCCGGGCAGGCCCCCATACAGGTGGCGCACCGGCGGCAGCGGTTGATCTTGAAAAAGGGCGTGCCTTTCTCGTCTTCTTCGATGGCGCCGAAGGGACATTCCTCAGTGCACCGCTTACACGAAGTGCAGCGCTGCATAAAAGGATCAGGGAAGGTTTCGTCCCAGGCCCTCGGGTGCACCGCCATGCCCGCGGCCACATGCTCCACCGCCTGGATGGCCTTTAAGGCCGCGCCGGCGCCGTCCGCGGTGGCCAGGGCCATGGTCATGGGCTGACGCACACAGCCCGCGGCATATACCGCGGTGCGCCGGGTTTCATACGGGAAGCAGATGAAGTTGGAGTCGGCAAAGCCGTTGTAATTCTCGGTCTCCGGCAGTCCCGGCCCCTGGCGGTAGTCCAGGTTGATGATGGGCTGGTCCACGGTGACCGGCACCAAGCCGGTGGCCAGGACCACCAGGTCGGCCTCTAGGGCCACGTTGTCGCCCAGGAGGGTGTCGGTGGCGCTCACCAGGAGCTTACCGCCCTCTCCTAAAGACACCCCGGTGACTTCCGCCTTGGTGAGCAGCACGCCGGGGTCGGACTGCACTTCTTTATAGAACAGCTCCGACTGGCCCGGGGTGCGGATGTCTTTATACAGGATGTAGGCCAGGGCCTCGGGGTTCTGCTGCCGCACATACAAGGCCTGCTTCAGCGACCCTAAACAGCAAAAATCGGAGCAGTAAGGCAGGTGTTCCGGGTCCCGGGAACCGGCGCACTGAATGAAGGCCACCCGCTCGGGCACCCGGCCGTCGGAGGGCCTGAGAATCTTGCCCTTTTTGGCCATCTCCTCCATTTGCAGGTTGGTGATGACATCCGGAGAAGACCCGTAGCCCAGATGGGCGAGTTTGCTGGCGTCATAGGGTTTCCAGCCGGCCGCTAGGACTACGGAGCCCACCCTTAAGGTCTCCACATTGCCGTTGGACTTGATGATGGCATCAAACAGGCCCGGTTGGCCCTCGATCTTCTCAATCTCGGCGGCGGTGAAGACCTTGATGTTGGGGTGGTTCCGGACCTCTTTGATCTTTTCGAAGACCGTCGGATACTGCATGGTGGTGTAGGGGTAGCTGGAAGGGGTCTGGCGGTAGAGCTTGGCGCCATAGCCGCCCAATTCCGCCTCTTTTTCCACCAAAACCACCTGATAGCCGCCGTTAGCCGCTTCCAAAGCGGCGGACAGGCCGCTGGCGCCGCCGCCGATGACTAAAATGGTCTTGTCGCACTCGCTCTGGTACGGCTCCGGCAGTTCCGATTTTTTGATTCTGGCACAGCCCATGCGGAGATAGTCTTCCGCCAGGGCCTGGGTCTCTTCGTTGTTGGGTTCCTGGGTCCAGGCCACCTGTTCCCGGATGTTGACCCGTTCCACCAGGGAATTGGGAAAATCGAATTCCTCGAATTTCACCCGGGGGGAGCAGGCGGCGATGACCATGCAGTTGATGCCTTCCTGGACCATGTCCTGTTTGATCAGGTCCAGGCCCTCGGGGCTGCACAAGATGTCATGTTCCTTGACGTGAGGGATTTTGCCCTCTTTTTTGACCACCTTGGCGATGCTCTCAAAATCCAGGACAGCCCCGATGCCACAGCCTTTGCACAGATATACTCCGAACTTCTTTTCCATTTCCATCACGACCTCCTGCCCAGGCTGATGAGGCTCTTAAGGGCGGCCCCGGTAGCGTCTTCATTGGATTTCATCACATCCAAGGGCCCTTTCATGGTGCCTACGGCGTGAACCCCCGCGGGTAAGAGCTCCGGGATGATGAAGCCGTCCGGGGTATAGGAAAGGGGCAGGGGAAACGGGGCGGCTTTGGTGGAGGGCACCATGCCCGCGGCCAGGACCACCATGTCAAAGGTCATAGTCACCTTATCCCCGGTGGCGGTGTCTTCCGCTACGACCACCACGTTATCGCTGCCGGGCTCCTGGGTGATCTTGGCCACCTTACCCCGAATCAGGGTGACCTTCTCATCATCCCGCACTTTCCAGAAAAACTGCTCATAGCGGCCCGGGGTGCGGATATCAATGTAGAAGATATAGGCCTCTGCCTCTTCGTCCTTTTCCCTGAGGTAAGTGGTTTGCTTCAGGGAGGCCATGCAGCAGATATAGGAGCAGTAGGGGAGATGGTTTTCATCCCGGCTGCCGGCGCACTGCACAAAGGCCACCCGCTTGGGAGGAGTTTGGTCCGAGGGCCTCAAGATCTGGCCGCCGGTGGGGCCGTTGGCCGCGGCCAGGCGCTCCATCTGCATGTTGGTAATGACATTGGCCACCTGGCCGAACCCCAAATTGTCAATCTTGGTGGCGTCGTAAAGTTCCCAGCCGCCGGCCATGATGATGGACCCCACCTGGAAATTCAGGGTCTGGGGCTTCATGTCCAGGTCAATGGCCTCATACTGACAGGCCTCCAAACATTTCTTGCCGCAATCTCCCACACAGGCAGTGTTGTCGATGACGTATTTCAAGGGAAAGGCCAGGTCAAAGGGGAGATAGGCCGCTTTGGTCTTGTCCAGACCGTAGTTGAAATCATTCACCCGCCAGGCCGGGCAGGCCTCCGCACAGGCGTCGCACCCCGTACAGCGGTCATTGACGTAGCGGGGTTTGACCTTGACGGCGACCTCAAAATTGCCTTCGCTGCCGCTAACCCGGATAACTTCCGCCACGGTGTAAAAGCTGATGTTGGGATTTTCCTTGATGCGGCGAAAGTTGATCTCCAGACCGCAGGTGGGCGGGCAGAGCTTGGGAAAATATCGGTGGAGTTGAGCTACCCGGCCGCCCAGATAAGGGGCCTTTTCGGTAATAATGACCTGGGCCCCGGATTCCGCCGCCTCCAGGGCCGCGGTGAGGCCGCTTATGCCTCCCCCGATGACGAGAATCTTGCGATCATTGGCGTTCACACCAGTCCTCCTTCAGGAATTCCCGTGTACCAAGTTTGGGGCTCAGGGATTTGCCGCCCCGGCCCCCAGGCGCTTGATTAAGCCTTGCATACAATAAGGGTGGGGGAGAAATCAAGAAAAAAACCTTTTGCCACCGCCGGAGGTGAGGGTGGGGTCCCCCCTCAAAAAATTGGCCGTG
>JAUXZG010000221.1 GCA_030694005.1 Desulfobaccales bacterium
CCAAAGGCCCCGACTCCCCAGGCTAAATAATAACCCTTAAGGGATTGGGGGAGGGGGCTTGGGGGAGTTTTTTGTAAGGCTAAGGGCCTGCGGCCCTTAGCCCCCTCCCCCAAATCCACCCTGTCTCATCATTCTCCCGGGGCGGTGAAAAAGGCCTGGTAGGCCTTAAAGGTCATGTAGAGGTCGGCCTTGGAGGCCACCTCAAAGGGAGAATGCATGGAGAGCAGGGGCGTGCCGCAGTCGATGATCTCCAGGCCGTGCACCGCCAGGTATTTGGCGATGGTGCCGCCTCCGCCTTCATCCACCTTGCCCAGGTGGCTGGCCTGCCAGATGACCCCGGCCTCTTGGAAGACGCGCCGCAGCCAGGCAATGTACTCGGCATGGGCGTCGTTGGCGCTGTATTTGCCCCCGTGGCCGGTGAATTTGGTGAGGCTCACGCCATAGCCCAGGCGGGCGGCGTTGCGTTTCTCGTGGACCTCGGGGTAATCCGGGTCCAATGCCCCGGTGACATCCGCGGAGATGGCCCGGGAGGCCATGAGCACCCGGCGCCCGGCAGCCTTCTCCTTTTGGCGCTCCAGGAGCAGTTCCACGATCTCTTCTAACAAGCAACTCCTGGCCGAGGTATTGCCGTCGGAGCCCACTTCTTCTTTGTCGTAAAACAGGGCCAGGCAGGTGTATTCCGGCTTCTGGGCCGTCAGGAGTCCTTCCAAAGCCGCATACACGCAGGAGCGGTCGTCTTGGCCGTAGCCCCCCACCAGGCTGCGGTCCCACCCCAGGTCCCGGGCGGGGCCGGCCGGTACTACCTCCAGCTCAGCGCTGACGAAGTCTTCCTCCCGAATCCCGTAGCGGTCCTCCAGGAACTTCAAAAGATAAAGTTTGACGCGCTCTTTGGTGTCTTTATCTCCCAAAGGCAGGGAACCTGCCAGAACATTGAGTTTCTCCCCTTCAAAGGCGTCGGTCACCTTTTTGTCCATCTGGGTCTTGCGGGCCAGGTGGGGCAAAAGATCGCACACCGTGAACACGGGATCCGCCGGGTCCTCTCCCACCTTAAGCTCTACCCGGCTGCCGTCGGCTTTGAGGATGACCCCGTGGAGGGCCAGGGGCCGGGCCAGCCATTGATACTTCTTGATGCCGCCATAATAATGAGTCTTTAAAAAGGCCAGGTCTGTGTCTTCGTATAGGGGGTATTGTTTCAAATCCAGGCGGGGGGAGTCAATGTGCGCGGCTACCAGGCGCAACCCGTCCATGAGGGGCCGGCGTCCCTGAAGCGTCAGAACGATGGTCTTGCCTTTATAATTATAATAGCTTTTGGGGCCGCGGGACTTGGAATTCAGGTCCACAAAACCCCGCTTCTGGACCAGGCGTTCAACCTCGGTTACCCCTTCCCGCTCTGTCTTGGCCAAGTCCAGGAAAGTTTTATAGCGCTCCCCATAAGCCATGATGGCCTCCCGGGTGGGTTGGTCCACCAGGTCCCATACCAGCCGGGGAGTTACCATGAGACGATCCCGTAACTGCTCCCACTCGTCTTTCTTCCGACCCTTCATGAGCGCTTATCCTCCCTTATGGTCGTGGGGGAGGGGGCTAAGGGCCGGTGGGCCCTTACCCCCTCCCTCCATACCCCCTCCCCCAATCCCTTAACGTTTTATCCGGCCGGGGAAGGCGGGGCCAAAGGTCCCGACTTCCCAGGCCCCCCCTAAAGGGGGTTGGGAGGGGAGTTTGAGGGGAGGGTGGGGGACCCACTGGTCCCCCAGCCCTCCCCTCAAATTAATAACACGAATCCCGCCGGGAAACAACCGGGGGTGGCAAATGCCGTCAACTGTGGGGTGATGGCTTGACTTAAGAAGGGAAAGTTAATAAGTTTAGAAGTAATCGTAAGTTGCGAGAGTGGCGGAATTCGGCAGACGCACCGGGTTTAGGGTCCGGCGGGATAACCGTGGGGGTTCGAGTCCCCCCTCTCGCACTCCCCGGCCGCCGGCGGGAGCCCGGGGCTTAGACCTGGCAGGACCTAAATAAAATATCGTGAGATGACCATGACAGAATGTCCCATCAAGGTGGAGATTGAAAACTTAAGCGAAGTAAAGCGAAAATTAAGGATCGAGGTGCCTTCCGCAGAGGTGGCCCAAGAAGTGGACCGGGCCTACCGGGAATTAGGCAAAAAAGCCCGGGTCAAAGGGTTTCGGCCGGGGAAGGTGCCCCGGTCCATCCTGGAGCTTTACTATCGCAAGCAGGTGGAACAGGAGGCCTCCGACAACCTGGTGCGCCGCTCCTTGGGAGAAGCTCTGAAGGAGAAGGCTCTGGAGCCCGTAGGCCTGAGCTGGCCGGAACCTCCGCCCCAGGTGGTGGCCGGCGAGGACTACCGCTACAGCGTGGAACTAGAGGTTTCTCCGGAGTTTACGGTAGAGGATTACCTGGGGCTCAAGCTGGAGGCGGAAGAGGTGGCGGTCACCGAGGAAATGGTGGACGAGCGCTTAGAAGAGATCCGGCAGGCCAACGCCTTGCTCCGTCCCTTAAACGAGAGCCGGGCCATTCAAGACGGCGACTTCGTGATCCTGGATTACCAGGGTTATTTTGCCGGGCAGGCGGTGGCGGGGGCCAAGGCGGAAAACATTTATCTGGAGGTGGGCGCCGGCAAGTTCAACCTGGACTTTGAACACCAGCTCCTGGGATTGGCCCCGGACGCTCAAACCAGGTTTACGGTGGCCCTGCCCCCTGACTTTTTCAATCCCCTGCTGGCCGGCAAAGTGGTGGATTTTGAAGTGAAGATCCACGAAGTGAAAGAAAAGGTGGTGGCTGACCTGGACGATACCTTTGCCCAGAGCCTGGGAGGCAATTTTCAAAGCGTCGCTGACTTGCGCCGCGCCTTGCAAGAGGATATTATTAAGGTAAAGGGAAGGGAGCGGCAAGCCAGGTTGGAAAGTCAGGTACTGGACCAGTTGCTGGCTCGCACCCTCTTTGAGGTGCCGCCCTCCCTCATCGGCCAGGAACAGGAAGGGATGTTCCGGGACCAGTGGCAACGCCTGGAAGGTCAAGGCCTCAACCTGGTCGGCCTGGACCAGGAAAAAATGCTGGACTCCATGAGACCCGTGGCGGAACGCCGGGTCAGGACGCGCCTTTTGTTGGAGAAGATCGCCGCCCAGGAAGGCCTTACCATTGACGACGCCGAGCTGGAGCAGGGTCTTAAAGAGGTGGCCGCCCGCAGCGGCCGGGACCCGGCCCAGGTGCGGCAGTTCTACCAGGAGAATCAACTCCTGGAGACTTTACGCCGCTCGTTGAGAGACGAAAAGACCTTGAAATTACTGCTGGATAAGGCCACAGTGCTGGCCGGGGGAGAAGCCGGAGCGGCGGAGGCTGCGTCTCAGGAGAAAAACTAGGATGCAATTGATTCCTATTGTGGTGGAGCAAAGCAGCCGGGGGGAGCGGGCTTATGACATCTATTCCCGGCTCTTAAAAGACCGGATTATCTTCCTGGGCAGCGCGGTCAACGACGATGTGGCCAACCTGGTCATCGCCCAGTTGCTTTTTCTGGAGGCGGAAGACCCGGACAAGGAAATCAATCTTTACATCAATTCGCCCGGGGGGATGGTGACCTCCGGGATGGCGATATACGACACCATGGAGTATATCAAGTCGCCGGTGGCCACCCTGTGCATGGGCCAGGCGGCGTCCATGTCCGCCCTGCTTTTGGCCGCGGGCGCCCCAGGCAAGCGCTTTACCTTACCCCATGCCCGCATCCTGATCCACCAGCCCATGGGCGGGTTTCAGGGGCAGGCCACGGACGTGGACATTCAGGCCCGGGAGATCCTGCGTTTGCGGGAAGAGCTGAACGAGATCATGTCCAAGCATACCGGGCAGCCCATCGACCGCATCAGCCGGGATACCGAACGGGATTTTTACATGTCCGGTATCCAGGCCAAGGAATACGGCCTGATAGATGACGTCATCAGCCACCGGGAGGTGGGTCTGGTCCTGCGGGCCGGTCCGGGGTAAGGGACTTCCCTGACTCGATTAGCGAAATTTGATGCATTAGCCGTGGCGGGCCGATATTATATAAATAAGAAGGACGCCCAAACACGGCGGCAAGGATCTGGATAAGCCAAACCTGGCGCAAGGACTGAAAGTCTTTCAGGTTTGGGGAGGATAACCTTCATGAGCAAACGCGGTACCGACAAGAGTGCCGACCTGTTATGTTCCTTTTGCGGCAAGAGCCAGAGCGAGGTGAAGAAACTCATCGCTGGCCCCGGGGTGTATATCTGCGACGAATGCATCGAGCTGTGCAATGATATTATCGCCGAGGAATATGAGAAGGAGGAGGGCAGGCACGCCCGCTTGGCGATTCCTGAGCCGGCCGGCATTAAGAAACAGATAGATGAATACGTCATCGGCCAGGAGCGGGCCAAAAAGATCCTGTCCGTGGCGGTCTACAACCATTACAAGCGCATCAACGCCGGGGTGGACCTGGACGGGGTAGAACTCCAGAAAAGCAATATCTTGCTCGTCGGCCCCACCGGTTCGGGCAAGACCTTGCTGGCCCAGACCCTGGCCCGCCTCCTGAATGTGCCTTTTACCATCGCCGACGCCACCACCCTCACCGAGGCCGGTTATGTGGGCGAGGATGTGGAGAATATCATCCTCAATCTGCTGCAGGTGGCGGATTATGACGTGGACAAGGCCTCCCGGGGAATTGTCTATATTGATGAAGTGGACAAAATCGCCCGCAAGACCGACAGCCCCTCTATTACCCGGGATGTCTCCGGGGAAGGGGTGCAGCAGGCCTTGCTCAAGATCATCGAAGGCACCATGGCGTCTGTGCCCCCCAAAGGGGGCCGCAAGCACCCCCAGCAGGAGTTCATCAAGGTGGACACCACCAACATCCTGTTCATCTGCGGGGGGGCCTTCAACGGTTTGGAGGACATCATCGGCGCCCGCATCGGCAGGAAGGCCATGGGCTTCGGGGCCGATATCCAGAGTCACCAGCAACGGCCCCTGGGGGAAACCCTGGCCAAGGTGCAGCCCCAGGACCTCCTGAAGTTCGGCCTCATCCCGGAATTTGTGGGGCGGCTGCCGGTGATCGCCACTTTGGGCGAACTGGATGAAGAGGCCCTGATGCGGATCTTAAAGGAGCCCCGGAACGCTTTGGTGAAACAGTACCAGAAGCTCCTGGAAATGGACCGGGTAAACTTGAAGTTTACCGATGGGGCCCTGGTGGCGGTGGCCAAGGAAGCCTTGAAAAGAAAGTCCGGAGCCCGGGGCTTAAGGGCTATCCTGGAGAAGGCCATGCTGGATCTGATGTATGAATTGCCCTCACTGAAAGATGTACAGGAATGTCTGATTAACGAGGACTTCATCCTGCGGCATGCCGCCCCTATTTACACCTACCGGGCGGCGGAAGGCGTGCCCTGGGATAAAGCGGGGAGAATGGTCCAGCAATGATCTTCCGATTGAACCGGTCACGATTACCGGGAGAGGGGGAAAAGGGGGATATGCTTACAGTTCCCATGTTGCCCTTGAGGGACATCGTCATCTTTCCGCATACGGTGGTCCCGCTCTTCATCGGGCGGGAGCGGTCCATCCATGCCCTGGAATATGCCATGGGGCAAGAGAAATATATCTTGCTGTGCACCCAGAAGGATCCCCGGCGGGATGAACCCCGGGAAACCGAAATTTACCGGGTGGGAACCCTGGCCGCCATTTTGCAACTCCTGCGACTGCCCGACGGCACCGTAAAGGTTCTCATCGAAGGTAAGACCCGGGCCGAAGTGCGGCAGTTTCTCCCCAATACCCATTTCTTTCAGGTGGAAGCGGAGGAACTTACCGAGTCCTGGGAGCTCACCCCGGAGACCGAAGCCCTGCGGCGGTCCGCCACTGCCAGTTTCGAGACCTATGCCAAGCTGAACAAAAAAGTTCCCCAGGATGCCTTGCAGACCTTGGTTGGCGTAGAAGATCCGGGCCGCTTGTCCGATCTCATCGCCGGACATCTGGCCATCAAAACTGAGGAGAAGCAAGAGCTTTTGGAAAACCTGGATGCAGCCCGACGCCTGGAAAAGGTTCTGGGGCTGGTCAACCGGGAAAACGAAATCCTCCAGATCGAAGGGCGCATCAAAAATCGGGTCAAGAAGCAGATGGAGAAGGCGCAGCGAGAGTACTATCTCAATGAACAGATGCGCGCCATCCAGAAGGAAATGGGGGACAAAGAGGATTTAAAGGGCGAAGTCCAGGAACTGGAGCAACGCCTCCGCAAGAAAAAGATGAGCGCCGAGGCCCTGACCAAGGTAAAGCATGAACTGAAAAAGCTCAAGCTCATGAGCCCCATGTCCGCTGAGGCCACCGTGGTGCGGAACTATATCGACTGGCTCCTATCCCTGCCGTGGTATGAAAAGACCAAGGACAAACACGACCTGAAAGAGGCGGAGCAGATTTTAGAGGAAGACCATTACGGCCTGGAGAAGCCCAAGGAACGCATCTTAGAGCACCTGGCGGTCCAGAGCCTGGTAAAGAAAATGAAAGGGCCCATCCTCTGTCTGGTGGGACCGCCGGGGGTGGGGAAGACCTCCCTGGCCAAATCCGTGGCCCGGGCCCTGGGACGCAACTTTGTGCGTCTGTCTCTGGGAGGCGTGCGGGACGAAGCCGAGATTCGGGGCCACCGGCGTACTTACATCGGGGCCCTGCCGGGGAAAATCATCCAATCGCTGAAAAAGGCCAAGAGCAACAACCCGGTCTTCTGCCTGGACGAAGTGGATAAAATGAGCACGGATTTTAGGGGCGACCCTTCCGCGGCCTTGCTGGAAGTGCTGGATCCCGAACAGAATGTGGCCTTCAACGACCATTACCTGGACGTGGACTATGACCTGTCCGAAGTGATGTTCATCACCACGGGCAACAACCTTTACTCCATCCCCCCGCCGCTCCAGGACCGCATGGAGATCATCCGGCTGCCGGGTTATACCGAGGTGGAGAAACTGTTAATTGCCGAACGCTTTCTCATTCCCAAACAGTGTCTGGCCAACGGCCTGAGCCGGGGAAATATCCACTTCTCGGAAAACGCCATCCTTACCATTACCCGGCAATATACCCGGGAAGCCGGGGTGCGCAATTTAGAAAGGGAGATCGCCTCCATCATCCGCAAGGTAGCCCGGGAGGTGGCCCAGAAAGGTAAGGACCACCAGGTCAAGGTTAACAGCCAGTCAGTGCCCAAGTTTCTGGGGGTGCCGCGCTTCCGCTTTGGCCGCACCGAAGAGGCCGACGAGATAGGTCTCACCACCGGGTTGGCCTGGACCGAATTCGGGGGCGAACTCCTCCAAACCGAGGTGGTGGTGCTGCCGGGGCGGGGGAAGTTGCTCATCACCGGCAAATTAGGGGAAGTGATGCAGGAGTCGGCCCAGGCAGCCTTGAGTTATGTGCGCTCCAAGGCCGAGTATCTGGGCCTGTCACCGGATTTTTACCGCCGGATCGACATCCACGTGCACGTACCGGAAGGCGCTATCCCCAAGGACGGCCCCTCCGCCGGCATCACCATTGCCACCAGCATCGTCTCGGCCTTGCTGAAGCTTCCCGTTAACCGGGAGGTGGCCATGACCGGCGAAATCACCTTAAGGGGTCGGGTCCTGCCCATCGGGGGCTTAAAGGAAAAGATCATCGCGGCCCACCGCCACCAGATCAAGACGGTGCTCATCCCCCGGGACAACGAGAAGGATATCAAGGAAATCCCGGCTCGCATCTTGAAAGCCGTGGAGTTGGTGCCCGTGGACCACATGGATGAGGTCCTGAAAGCGGCCCTGGTCCTGAAAGACCCGGAAAGCCTGTTCAAACCCCCGGCCCCGCTGGTAACTCCGGAACCGGTCTTTTTGCCGGCCGGTGAGGCTGCGGAAGTCCCGGAAATTCAGGCTCATTAGGATTTTGGGCGGAGATTATGGGAGAGGTGGCTAAGGGCTTCCACAGGCTGGAAGCCTGTGCTACTGGCCCTTACCCTTACAAAAAACTCCCCCAACCCTCCCACCCCAATCCCCTAAGTAAGAGCTCTGAAAAAACCTATTATTTAGGTAATTGCTCTGGTTGGCGGCCAGAGACGGCCGCCCCACCGCCTTGATTTTTCTGGTGGGGCGGGCCTCCGTGCCCGCCACCAATATTCTTTCGGGTCATTTTTCAGAGGTCTCTAAGTGGGAAAAACTTTTATAGGGGCACGGCGAGCCGTGCCCCTTGTACTTAACTGCCAAAATTAGCGTTAGATTTCCATAGGAGCGTTTATTGATCATAAGCAGTAAAGTCCCCCTTTCCTAAAGGGGGATTTAGGGGGATTATCGAGGGGTTATTTATAATCCCCCCCTGACCCCCCTTTAAAAAAGGGGGGAATTTAAAACCCCTGTGGAAATAGCGTTCATTTACGCAACCAAGTACTAGTGGAGCGTATCATAATTAACTGGATATAAATTCAGGTCCGGAGCGCCGGGCTTGGCAGAGTTAAGTCCCCCTTTGAAAAAGGGGGATTTAGGGGGATTTCAGGAGCTTATAAAAATCCCCCCTTACCCCCCTTTAGTAAAGGGGGGTAAAAAACCTGCCCTTCCTATGTCACCTTAATTTTGAAACAGACCACTAGTTTCATGTCCCAGGTGTATCCTTTAAAAGCTTAGGGGTATAAACAGGTTGGTGGGGCGGGCCTCCGTGCCCGCCAACCCAAGCGGCCAGGGACGGCCGCTCTTGTGCCCAAGCCAAAGATGAGAATAGTTTTCCAGACTTTTGAAAGATTATTCCGGGACACGACACTAGTTGGGAAAACCGGACCGAAAAACCCTGACCCCCAGGCTAATCACCCGATCCCCTTACGGTGAGGGGGCTTTTTCCCCTTGACGAAGGGCCGGCGATTCGCGACTATTACCGGGGCGGGCGGATAGCTCAGCTGGGAGAGCATCGGCCTTACAAGCCGGGGGTCACAGGTTCGAGCCCTGTTCCGCCTACCAATTTTTAGATTCAAGGTTAAAAGTTAAAAGTTCAAGGTTTATTACTGAGTTATGGATTTGACTTTTTAACTTTGAACTTGCCAACCTTGAACTTTGAACTTATTTCCCGGGGGCGTAGTTCAGTTGGTTAGAACGCCGGCCTGTCACGCCGGAGGTCGCGAGTTCGAGTCTCGTCGTCCCCGCCAATAATTCTTGGGATTACCCAGAGGTCCGTCTCCCCTTAGAACTTTCAGGTTAATTCCCCCAAGGCTGCTCTTCGTAAGGCCGGTCCTTGAAAACCTGGCCTTTGCCAAGATTCCTTTACCCCCATTAGAGGTAAATATTTCCTGGTCCCGGTCAGGCTCTTATGTCCTACCCCGTAATATTTATGACCAAATTGGGTGGGGCCGGGAAAGTTAGGGGTAGGAAGGCAAGACAAGTTAGACTGCCGCCTATGAGTATCTGGAGGCGATAATCCTCAATATAACTGCCCGTTAGCCGGTTTTGGAGGCACCGCTCCGGTGAGTGGTCAAAAAGGTCGTCGCGGTAGAGGTGAGCTCTTTGGGTGCGGCTTTTAAGTTCTGTATTGACGAGCTAAAGGATAATTTTCTAGACAGCTTCCTGGGTAAACTAAATAGCACCCAAGCCCGGTAACCCTAAGGCATTTAAGCTTAACCCTTATTTCGCCGCGGGTTTGCTGTAATAATAATGGTACCTCTTGTAATAATAGCCGCTATACCGCAGTTTATGCACCACCACCATATTCAAGATGGTGCCGATCACCCCGGCATGTACCTGGCTAAGCAACTGGCGGGCTAACTTGGCGGTCTCCTTTGGGGTATGGTGGTGTTTGAGAACCAAGATTACCGCATCCACCACGGAAGAGATCACCCGGCTATCCGGAATACTCAAGGTTGGCGGGCTATCCACGATTATATGGTCGAACTCGCCCCGTAGATATTCAATGGTTTCTCTAAAGGCTGAGGAGCCTAAGAGATTTACCGGGTTAGGAGGAACCGGTCCGCAAGGCAGCAGAAATAAATTGGGTATCTCTGTGGTTTGCAGGACATCTTGGTAGGAGGCGTTTCCGGTGAGCAGATCGCTCAGCCCCGGATGGGAAGCCTGCTTAAAAAGTTTGTGGACGGCCGGTCTCCGCAGGTCTCCGTCAACTATCACGACTTTGCGGCCATCCATAGCCAGGGCAATGCCCAGGTTGGTGACCATGGTGGTCTTGCCCTCCAACGGATTGGGGCTGGTGACCATGATGGCTTCCGGAGGACCCCCTGGGGCTGAGAGCAGAACCGACGTGCGCACCACAAAGATGGCATCGGCTATCATGGACTTGGGGTCTTTATAAG
This sequence comes from Desulfobaccales bacterium, assembly GCA_030694005.1. Classification (GTDB taxonomy): domain Bacteria; phylum Desulfobacterota; class Desulfobaccia; order Desulfobaccales; family 0-14-0-80-60-11; genus JAUXZG01. Next base: position 10,289 of record JAUXZG010000221.1, read on the forward strand.
TAATTAATCCCGGGGCTCCCTGGCCCAATTGGGCCAGATCTTTGGGGTTGCGGGCGAACCAGGGAACCAATCCCAGGGTGGGCAACTGGCAAACCCGTTCCGCTTCTTCCGCGGTTTTGATGGAGTCATCAAAATACTCCACGGTAAAGGCCAGAAACACCCCACCCAAAAGCCCGATGAGCATGGCAATCATCATGTTTTTGGCCTTCTTGGGTTTAAATGGAAATTGAGGGGTTTCGGCGGGGTCGATGATCGCCACATTACTGGGCACCATGGTGCTGGCCACACTGGCTTCTTTCATCCTGGCCAACAAGCCCCGGTAGAGTTCCTCGCTGGTTTCCACATCCCGTTTGAGGATTTTATATTGGACCAGCTTCCTTTGCAGATCAGCGACTTGTCTCTTCTGGGACTCGGTGGCCTCCAACAGAAGATTTTCGGTCCGGCGCGCCGCTTCATAATCTGTCTCAATACTGGTCCGGACACCCTGGACTTCGCTATTGAGGCGCTCTTGTAAGGCCTGCAGGTTGGCTTTTTCCGCCTTTAGCTTGGGGTGGTCGGGCAGATAAATCTTCTCAAGACTTGATACCTTGGCATGTTGCTGAGCCATGTCTTTGCGCATGGTTTGAAGCAAACCGTTATTGGTGATTATGCCGGCCCCGGTCCCCTTCTCTTTGATCTGCCGGTATTGGGCCTCCTTGGCGATTCTCTCCGATTGGGCTTTGGTCAGAAGGGAGCTCAGTTCGATATATTTCTGGATAATTACATTTTCTTTATCGTCTAAGGACAGAAAACCCCCTTGTTCTCCATATTCATATAATTTTCTCTGGGACCCTTCCACCTTATTCCCAAGTTGCGCCAGTTGTTTCTCCAGCCATTTCTTAATATGGACAAATGACTGGTTTTTAGTATCAATCTCAAACTGGATATATTCTTCGGCGAGAACATTGGCTATCCTCTGAGCCAGGAATTTATCCTTAGAATCAAAGGAAACATTTATCAAATCGGTCTTTTTTACCCGATCCGTGCTTAAATTACCCAAAAAGAGGTTTATTAACCCGGTCTCGGATGCATCAGGATCCGGCCTTTCCTCTTTCTTATCCGATTTCTCATCCGATTTCTTAAAATCTGGATGATCCTGGAGATGAAAAGCACTAATGACCCTCTTCGCTAAAGAGCGACTCCTCATAATAGTAAATTGGGTTTCCAGGGCCCTTTCATCATCACGGAAAATGTTCGTGAGGGGATCATTGCTACCCAACATCCCCCCCTTATTTTCTATGGTGACCCTTACGGTGGCGGTAGCTCGAAAAATGGGGTCCATGAACTTATTGACCAACCAGGTGAATGTGACTACTACTACAAAAAAGCTGATGAACCACCATTTTCTCTTTACCAGGACATGCCAGTAGTCCCGAAGATGAAACTCGGGTTCCTGCTCCAGATCACGATAATCAGAAGCGGGGGGGGGGATATGAGCCTGGGTGATTAATGGCCCAAGGAATTGGTTATCTTTATCCATGATTCTCAAACCCCAAAGTTACCGCCGTGGATGGTGGTATTTTAATTAATTGACAATGAGACGGCCGAGGCAGATCCGGGTTGGTCAGCCACCCTGTTTCATTTCTTAAACATTTTGTCCAATGATTTGTATTCCTTCCGGCCCAGGGAGGATTGGCCGGGGAATAAACCGGAAGGAGGATGATCTCCTTTTCCCGTCCAGCCTGCCCCATGTTGATACCTTAAGAGGACGCACTCCCCCTTTCATGAGGAGTATTAAGTCTATAAATAATTATGTATATATGCAAATTATGGGCCAGAATTCCGTTCTCCACGGGGCCTATCCCCTTTCCAAGGTATGGTCGCCTTCAGCAGTGACCATCCTGGGCCCTTATACCTGCAGAAGATCGTTCTATAATTAAAATTTTCCATCCTCAGCCCGAAGATGATAATGGCTGGCAGGATGAAGCTGGGGCCCTGGCCAGGGGGCCCAAGATCTGCAGCGTTCTTGGGATATCCAGGTCAGGGAGCGGGGCCTTAACCGCAGGCCGAAACTCTGGCGGGTAATATTGGGTCCCAGGCTGATGAGTTCCCTAAAAAGGACACCCTGAACCGCGAGAGGACCCGCCAGCTCACTCTCCTATAGATAAAACTAGGTGTATCTAAGTAAAATACTATAAAGTTATTAAACTATTTTTTCAAGTAGTTTAGATTAATTAATCTAAAATTTAGCCTCCGCTGAGAGATCTACCGGCCCCCGCCAATTTAGGGGGCGATATGAAGTAGATATACGCGAATTAAAAAAATTTTGCTGGGCGGCGCCCCCATATCTTGGCTTCCCAAAACCCCAACCCCGGATGAAGAATCAAGCCCCCTCTCGGAAGCGGCCCCCCAAGACCCTCCTGGGTATGCCGCCCATCCTTAAGGACCTCTTACCCCTGAT
>JAUXZG010000224.1 GCA_030694005.1 Desulfobaccales bacterium
GGGGGAACGCGGTTCCCCCACCCTCCCCACAAACTCCCCCCCCCACCCCCTTTATGTCAGCCGGGGAAGGCTGGGCCAAAGGCCCCGCCTTCCCCGGCTTATTAACCCCCTTGAGGGATTGGGGGTGGGGGTTTGGGGGAGGGGGCAGGGGCCAGTGGCACAGGCTTCCAGCCTGTGAAGCCCCTTAGCCCCCTCCCCCAAATCATTTCCTTCCCTACCCTCCCTCGCCCCGGATGCGGTTGATGAGGCCGGAGGTGGAGGTCGGGTCGGTCACCGGCAGCAGCCTAATCTCGCCCCCGTAAGCCTGAACGATCTCTCTTCCGGCCACCTGTTCTTCCGGGTAATTGCTGCCTTTGGTTAGGACGTCGGGTTTCAGATCCTCAAGGATCTGGGGGAGCTGGTGGGTGTCGAAAAGGGTGACATAGTCCACCGCTTGAAGCGCCGCCAGGATGCGCAGGCGCTCTGCTTCCCCGATGACCGGCCGGCCCGGCCCTTTCACCTGGCGCGCCGAGGCGTCGGAGTCCACCGCCACCACCAGGGCGTCGCCTAAGCGCCGGGAGTCTTCCAGGAATTTTATATGCCCCCCGTGGAGCAGGTCAAAACAGCCGTTGGTGAACACTAGCCTTTTGCCCTGGGCCTGCAGGTAGGAGACCGTAAGACGCAACTCCGGCAGGCTGACGATCTTTTCTTCCAGGCGGGTCCCCTTACGGCCCAGTTCCCTTTCCAGTTCCGTCCTAAAGATAGGGGCGGTGCCCACCTTACCCACCACCACGCCCGCGGCCAGGTTGGCCAGGGTGGCAGCCAGGACCGGGTCGCCCCACTGGGCCAGCCCCAGGGCCATCAGGGCCACCACCGTGTCCCCGGCTCCAGAGACATCAAAGACCTCCCGGGGTTCAGCCGGGATATGCCGCGGCGGCCCTTTTCGGGGAAACAGGAGCATGCCTTCCGGCCCTAAAGTGATCAACAGGTGGTCAAGTTCGAGGGACTGCCGCAGCCGAACGCCAGCCTGCACCAAATCCTCCCAGCGGGCCAGAGAATGACCCACGGCCAGCTCAGCTTCCTTGCGGTTGGGGGTGATTACCGTGGCCTGGGCGTAAGGGGAGTAATCCGCGCCTTTGGGGTCCACCACCACCGGCAGCCCCTGGGCCCGCCCGCGCCGAATCAAGTCCTTAAGCAGGTGGGGAGTAAGCGTGCCTTTGTCGTAATCGGACAGAACCAGGGCCTGGATAAAGGGAAGACGCTCCTCAAAATATTTCCGGGCAGACTCTGCGAAGGCGGGCGGCGCCGGCAAACGGCTTTCCTGATCGATGCGCACCACCTGCTGGGAATTGCCGATGACCCGGGTCTTTAAGGAGGTGCGGCGCCCCGGGTCTGAAAAGAGGCCCTCCGGGGCTACCCCCAGCCTGGTCAGCTCCTGGCGCAACAGATGGGCGGCATTATCCTGGCCCACCAACCCCAGGACTTCCACCTGGGCTCCTAGAGCCACCAGGTTGTTGACCACATTGCCGGCGCCCCCCAGGGTGCGGGTCTCCCGCTCCACCTCGATCACCGGCACCGGGGCCTCCGGGGAAATGCGCTCTACCCGCCCCCAGAGGTACTCATCCAACATGAAATCCCCGGCCACCAACACCCTGAGAGCGGCAAATCCCCCTAAATCCAGACGCCGGAGACGCTCATCCATGGTTTGCTCCCTTGGTGTGAGGAATGGTAGTGGGGGGAGGGCCAGGGAACTGAGTTCCCTGCCCTCCCCCCACACCCCCCTCCCAACCCGCTCAAAACTTAAGGGATTGGGGGTGGGGGTTTGGGGGAGGATTGTAAGCGGGCCAGCGGCCCTTAGCCCCCTCACCCAAAAACCTCACTCCCCTACCCTTCCACTTTCTGGCCGATGTGGAAGTAAGTAAATCCCAGTTTAGCCATCTTGGCCGGGTTGTAGATATTGCGGCCGTCAAAGATAACCGGGGTTTTCATCAGGGATTTCATCCGGTCGAAATCCGGTTCCCGAAATTTGGTCCATTCGGTGGCGATGAGCAGGGCCTCGGCCCCCTCCAGGGCCTCGTAGCCGGTGGCGGTAAAGCTGATGGCCCGGTTCTCCCCCAGGTACTGGCGGGTGGCCGGTATAGCCTGGGGATCATAGGCTTTGAGGCGCACCCCCATCTCCAACAGCCTGGAAATGAGGGTGAGGGCCGGGGCCTCCCGGATATCATCCGTCTGGGGCTTGAAGGAGAGGCCCCAGAGGGCGAAGACCCGCCCTTTGAGCTCATCCTTATAATATTTCAGGATGGTGTCGATAAAAATGGCGCGTTGATCTAGATTAACGGCTTCCGCGGCCGCCAGCAGGCGGGGGGTATAACCCCGGGACTGGGCGGTATGGATCAGGGCCTGCATATCTTTGGGGAAGCAAGAACCGCCGTAGCCCAGCCCGGGGAAGAGGAACAGGTTGCCGATGCGGGGGTCCGAGCCGATACCCTGGCGCACCATGGCGATATCCGCGCCGGTGCGGGCGCAGATGTTGGCCATCTCATTGATAAAAGAAATTTTGGTGGCCAGAAAGGCGTTGGCGGCGTACTTGGTCAATTCCGCCGAGACCACGTCCATGATGATGATGGGATGGTTGGTGCGCACAAAGGGGGCATAGAGTTCCTTCATCAGCTCCGCCACCCGGACATCGTCGCAGCCCGCGACGATGCGATCCGGCTTCATGAAATCATCCAGGGCCGTGCCTTCTTTGAGGAACTCCGGGTTAGAGACCACGTCAAATTCTAAGTTCTCTCCCCGGGCTTTAAGTTCTTTAGAAATGACCTGCCGGACTTGCGCGGCGGTGCCCACCGGTACGGTGGATTTCTCCACAATCACCTTATAGCCGTTCATGTGGCGGCCGATATCTTTGGCCACCTGCAGCACCATGGACAGATCGGCGGAGCCGTCCTGATCCTGAGGGGTGCCCACCGCGACGAAGATGACCAGGCTTTCTTGGACTGCGGAGGCCAGCTCCGTGGTGAAAAACAGGCGTTTTTCCTGACAATTGCGCTTTACATAATCATCCAAGCCGGGTTCATAGATGGGGATGCGCCCTTTTCTCAAGGCCTTCACCTTGGCAGCATCCGCATCTACACAGATCACTTCATTGCCCATCTCGGCAAAGCAGGCCGCGGTCACCAGGCCCACATAGCCTGCGCCGATTATTGCCAGTTTCATAAGATTTCCTTACCTCCTTGGCGGTACCGTCTTTTAGGCCTCAACTCAGAAAGAATCCGGGCTTTCTTGGCCGCGCTTGCCCTCTTCCGGGAAGCGCACCGGCGACCGTTTTAATCTCTCACCTAATCCTGGGATGAAAAAGGTAAACCCGACTCTCTTATCGTCCGGCCGTTCGGTGTAAGAGAGAACCACTCCCAGGCATTGGCGTTGCAAAACCAGTCCATATCGCTTTTCCAATCTTTTGTCGGTTTGAAAAGTATGGCCGTAGGTGACCCAGGTTTTCACCGACTGCATAAGATTTAAATAGGTCATCACATTAATTTGTTGGGCGAAATCTTTAATAAAAATGTAATCCAGGCTCAGAAAATTCTGCTTCCGGGCGTCTTGGAGAACCGCCTTGAAATTGGCTCTGCTAAACCCATCCTCGTAAGTAGAGACCCCCATGCCCATCCCCAAAGTAATTTGCCGGAAAGGATTATATTCCGCCTCCCCCAAGAAGTCGGAGAAGCGGTGGTGGCGCAGGTTGGTGCCGTCCAGGGCCATGCTGGAAGTGTTGAAGAAGGCGCTCTGGCTCAGACGCAGCCAGAGGAGGTCCGTCACCGTGGCCTGCCCCTGGCGGTTCTGGTCGCGCTTCAAGATATCGCTGCCGATACTGTAGGTCAGGGCATTCACGCCTCCCAAGGGGTCGTCCCCCTCCCGCACCGGCAGGTTGCGGTTAGCCTTTACCACCCAACCCTGATCAAAGGGTTCGAAGTTGGGATAACGATTGGCCTCATAACGGGGCATATTCCAATAGGTTACTTCTGGACGCAGGATATGCCGATAAAATCGGGTGGCCCCGGCTTCCCGACCGTAATCCCGGGACCAGGCGCTGGCTAAAGAAACCTTGGAATCAAAGAGCTGGCGATCGATATATTGCTCCGGAGGAGCCTCCCGGCCGGTGGGGTCTGTCTGGAGTTTCCCCTGGTTGCTGTGGTCCACCCGAAACAGGGTCTCCCTAAAACCCGTTCGGGAGCTGAAGGAGAGGCCGGCTAGGGGCTGACCTTGCAGCCACAATTGGGGATGAAGGTCCAGACGGTCGCCGTTCATGCCATGGTCCTGATGAAAATAGCCATAGGAGGAATCCAGACCCACGAACAGCGGCAAGTTCCCCAGGCGCTGGGGAACGCTCTGCAGGGCCACTCCGGGCAGTCTCTGGTAAGGGCGTGGATCAGTCTGGTCCAGTCTCTGGTAATAACGGCCATAGGCGGTGAGATTGGCCCAGGAAAAATTGCGGGCCACCAGGAGGTTGGAAACCCGAGTGGGCACCTCCTCTTGTTCCAGGTCCCGGCCCATTTCCTGGACAAGGTCCCGGGAATAACGATTGAGGCCCATATAGCCGAAATTAAAGTCTTTGAGATAGGCGGCGTCGCTGACATGGTCCACGGTGAGGCGCATACTGACATCGTTGGGCAAGTCTTGATTCGTCATCCCCGCGGCCCAATAACGGTGAGGGGTAGGGACTTTCTGAAATTCATGGTCACTCAAGTAGAAGAGACGGAAGTTACTGGCCGTATCCTGGTGCCCCCGCTGGCGAAACTCCCCGCCCTGCATATACCCCCGATTGGTTAGATAGGTCTGATAAAAAGTGGCATCGGCATGATTGTTTATGGCCCAATAAAAGGGGAGTTCCACTACCGTGCCGCCGGCCCGGTGCTGCCCGAAAGAAGGCATGAGAAACCCGGTCTGACGGGTGGTCATGACCGGCAAGACGGCAAAAGGGACATAGAGGACCGGCACTCCCGACACCCGCACCAGATTATCCCGGCTGGTGGCATAGCCCTCCAGGACCACGGTGAGAGTGCGGGCCGAAAAACTCCAGGCCGGCAGGTCCGCATCGCAAGTGGTGACCACCGACCTCTCGGCATAATAGGAATTTTCGCCGACTTTGCGGATCAAGGCGCTTTCTATGCGGAAGTGGTTTCTTTTCAAAAAGAGCCGGGCCTCGTGCATCTCGCCACAGCGGGTGGCCAGGTTGAATTGCCCCTCCTGGCCGGTAAAGATATCTTCCTCCATGACTATCACCACATTGCCCTGTAACCAAGCACTTTTGGTGACCTCATTGACCAGGACCCGGTCGGCGCTGAGACGCCGGTCACCCTGCCGGATCTCTACGCGCCCCTGGGCCTCATAAGTATGGGCCTCGGTGTCATAAGTAAGTTTCTCCGCCCGGATCCTCCAGGGGCCGCCTTCAAAGCGTTCAGACTTGAAGAGCTCCAGCTCCGCGGCCCCGGCGCTGCCCAGGCTTAGCAAAAAAACCAGAACCCCCCAGATCCAGTACCGTAACATCCCTATCTCCTGAAGGCCGTGACTCCTGGAATCGCCGGATCATACCACATGGCCCCCCCATCTTTCAAAAAAGTCGTGGCCTGGGTGAGCCAAGACTTTTTCAGGAACTAGAAAGCGGCAGAGCCTGGGCCTCAGCAATGGAAGGGCCCCTCGCCACCAACCGCGGTTGCAGGGGTGGGCGTCCTGGCGTATAATAGCAGGCACCGGCCGGGAAGCCAGGGTTATTTACAGCCGCGGTACTCTGGCTGGAAATCTTCGATGGTAATCTTGCCCCCGTAGCTCAGTAATGGATAGAGCAAGGGATTCCTAATCCCTGTGTCCCGAGTTCGAGTCTCGGCGGGGGCGCCATTAATATCAATAAGTTAAACAAAACCTAACCCCCCCCTGGGGGCAGCTCAGACCGACTAGGTCGACATCGGCAGAATCTAATTTCCGGTTAAAATTTTTATGGCATATAACTTGCTTAAATATATTATAATATTATGGAAGACTAATGTCGGATTTCCTGCCTATCTAAAAGCTTAAGAGAGAGAGACCCACCACGCCGACATAGCCCTTCCCCAATCTTTGGGCACTCGCTATGGATGCAGATTGTGGGATATTGGTGGTAAGTCGCCACGGTAAGCTGTTGGCCGCCAACCCCATGGCGGAGTCCCTTCTCGCTCGCCCTCTGCCCTCCGGTAGTCTCCTGGAGGCCGATTGCTCGCTGACCCGTTCCCTCTCCCGGTATGGCCACCCCATCTGGGAAATGCTGAGTCGTGGGGAGGAAGAACACGGACTGTTGCAGGTAGATGAGCTAACGGGAACCGGCATTTTTTACAGGTGCATCCCCCTTTTCAACGAGGAGAATATGGTCACGGGCACGGTCATCACCTTGGAAAGAAGGAGTGACAAAGCCCTGAGCCAGGCCCTTAATTTCCTGGGTCTGACCCCCGATGAGATCATGGACCAGATTCCGGAGGGGGTGTTTGTGGTAAACACCCGGTGGCAACTCAGTTATTTTAACCACACCGCCCAGGAAATCACCGGGTATTCCCGGGACGAAGCCATGGGCAAGTTTTGCTGGGACATCTTCCGGACCGAGCTGTGTCACAAGAAATGCCCTATGCGCATCTCCATGAGCACCGGCCAGGCCCTGATGGACCAGGAAGTGGAAATCCTCACCAAATCGGGTCAAAAAAAATTGATCCTGCTTAATACCGCGCAGATCAAAAAGCCGGGCAACCGGGTGCTGGGAGGGGTGCAGACCTTTCGCGACCTGAGCGGCCTCCAGTACCCAGAGGAAGGGAAGGGTCGTGAGGTTATTGCAGACATCGTGGGGGTCAGTCCCCGGATGCAGGAAATTATCCAAAGCCTTCCCATCATTGCCGCCTCCGACTCCAATGTGCTGATCCTGGGCGAGTCGGGAACCGGCAAAGAGCTCATCGCCCGGGCCATTCACCTGCTGAGCCCCAGGCGTAAAGGGCCCTTTCAGGCCATCAATTGTTCGGCGATCCCGGAGACTTTACTGGAGTCCGAGCTTTTTGGCTACGAGCGGGGGGCTTTCACGGGGGCCGTGAGCAGCAAGGCGGGAAAGTTTGAGTTGGCCAAGGGCGGCACGCTATTTCTGGATGAGATCGGCGACCTCCGGCCGGAGCTCCAGGTGAAGCTGCTGAGGGTGTTGGAGGGTAGAGGCTTCGAGCGGGTGGGCGGCAATCGGAAAATCCCCCTGGAGGCCAGGATTGTTGCGGCCACCAATGTGGAACTGCAGGAAGCCATGCGACAGGGCCGGTTCCGGGACGACCTTTACTACCGGCTCTTCACCGTGCCCATCCACCTGCCGCCCCTGCGGGAAAAGCGGGAAGATATCCCCATCCTCGTCAAGTACTTCCTGGAACAGCTCAACCAAAAATTTAACAAGAGAATCAGGGGGGTGGACCCCAAGGTGATGAAAATTTTCTGCCGCCACCCCTGGCCCGGCAATGTGCGGGAAATGCAGCATGTCTTGGAATACTGCTTCGTCTTTGCCAAGGGCCCCTTCATCACCGAGCGTCATCTGCCTCACCTGGAAAGCGCCTGGGCCGGCAGAGAACTGGAGTCGCTGGATAGTTCCCTCAGCCCCTTACAGGCACTAGAACGAGAAACCATCCTCAAGGCCCTGGAGCGCGTGTACGGCAGCAAGCACGAGGCGGCTCGGGTGCTGCAAATCAGCCGCAGCAAGCTGTGGAGAAAAATGCGGTCCTATGAGATCAGGGATGCTGAATTTAAAAAATGAGACGCCTTTTGCAATTGTGCCACATTTCTTTAAAGACCTAACTATCAGATTTAACAGAATTTAATTAATAAATGCCCTAATTTGTTTTAATTTCGCTCATTTTTTGCCCCGCCCAATTTTTCTCTCTTTTCAAAAATAATCTTCTCTTAAAATTTCGCGACATTTTGCCTTTTTGATAACTATATGAATATGCTGGTATTATTTGATATGCTTTAAAAGATGTTTTAATTCCGCCCACTTTTATTCCTGCCTGAAAGTTCAATATCTCTCCGCCATCGCCAAAAAACTAATGATGTCAATGTGATAAGCTATTTGGCCCCCTCTTTGCTCTTATAGGAAGCAAAAGAGAGCCAAAAGGAGATAGGACCGTGAGCGTATCTTTCGAAAAAATTGAAGCCATATTGGACCGTTTCCCGCCGCAGCCGGAACATCTGGTCAGCGCTTTCCAGGAGATCCAAGCCGAGTTCAAGTATATTCCCGCGGACGCCTTCAATGCGGTGTGCGATCACCTGGGGGTGCCTCGGTCGCAAGGCTGGGCGGTGGCCACCTTTTTCAAGTCTTTCAGTTTTGAGCCTAAGGGAATCCATGAGATCAAGGTCTGTCTGGGCACCGCCTGTCACCTTAAGGGCGGGGCCCGCCTGGTAGAGGGCCTGGAACGGGAACTGAAGGTGGAACGGGGCCATACCACCGGTGACTTACTCTTTACCTTGGATACGGTCAACTGTGTGGGAGCCTGCGCTCTGGCCCCGGTAGTGGTAGTGGGTGAAGAGTATCAAGCCAATACCAATTCCCGGAAGCTCAAAAAGCATCTGAAAAAGGTTGCGGCTGAGTAGAACCCGCACACAAGGGGTGAGGTCATGCGACAAATTAGCACTGCCTTAAAACTGGATGAAAATCGGCTCGCTTCCCCGGCGGCCCTGGCGGCCTATCGGGAAAGCATCCTGGCCGAGAGGGATCCCAACCGGCCCATCATCATTGTCTGCCACGGCACCGGCTGTCTGGCGACCAATAGCCCGAAAGTCGCCGACACCCTGCGCCGGGCCATCGCCGCGGCCGGGCTCCAAGCTCAGGTGGTCCCGGAGATCAAGACTACCGGCTGTCACGGCTTTTGCTCCCGGGGCCCCTTGGTGATTTTCCACCCCACCGGCTTATTCTACCAAAGAGTTCAGCCGGAGGATGTCGAGGAAATCGTCCAGACAACCCTCCTGGAAGGGAAGCCGGTGGAGCGTCTGCTCTACGTAGATCCGAACACCGGGGAGCACATCGTGCACGATCACGATATCCCCTTTTACAAATATCAGCAGCGTCTGGTGCTGCGGAACATTGGCAAGATCGACCCGGCTGACATCCGGGACACCATTGCTGCGGGCGGTTACCAGTCCCTGGCCAAGGTCCTGGCCGGCATGACCCCGGAGGAAGTCATTGCTGTGGTGGAGACCTCGGGGTTGCGCGGCCGGGGCGGCGGCGGCTTCCTGGCCGGACGGAAATGGCGCCTGGCCGTGGAAAATGTTCGAAAGAGCCCCGGGCCGGTCTACGTAGTGGGCAATGGCGACGAAGGGGACCCCGGAGCCTTCATGGACCGGACTCTGATGGAGGGCGATCCCCATGCCGTCCTGGAGGGGATGATCATCGGCGCCTATGCCCTGGGCGCCCAACAGGGCTACATTTACGTGCGACTCGAATACCCCCTGGCCGTCCGGCACCTCTCGGTAGCCATCGAGCAGGCCCGGGCCCTGGGACTCCTGGGTCAAAACATCCTGGGCACGGGCTTTGATTTCGATATCAAGATCAACCGGGGCGCGGGGGCCTTTGTCTGCGGCGAAGAGACCGCCCTGATCGCCTCGCTGGAAGGGCGGGTGGGGGAACCCAAAACCAGGCCGCCCTATCCGGCTGAAAAGGGACTCTGGAACCGGCCCACCATCATTAACAACGTGGAGACCTGGGGAAACGTCCCCCAGATCATCGAAAAGGGGGCCGATTGGTTTGCCGGCATGGGGGTGCCCCACAGCACCGGCACCAAGATCTTTTCCCTGGTGGGCAAGGTTAACAATGTGGGTTTGGTGGAAGTGCCCATGGGCATCACCCTGGGTCGCATCGTCGAAGAGATCGGCGGCGGGGTGCCGGGCCGAGACGAGTTCAAGGCCGTCCAGACCGGCGGTCCCTCTGGAGGTTGTATCCCCTGGGAACTCAAAGATACCCCCGTGGACTTTGACTCCTTGACCCGAGTTGGATCGATGATGGGGTCGGGGGGCATGATCGTCATGGATAAACGGGACTGCATGGTGGATGTGGCCAAGTATTTCCTGGAATTTCTCATGGATGAATCCTGTGGCAAGTGCGTTCCCTGTCGGATGGGGCTCGAGCGGATGCATGCCATGTTGGGAGAGTTTACCATGGGCAAGGGGAGCCTGGAGGACCTGGACGAGCTTCACTCTCTGGCCGAAGGGATAAAGGACGGCTCCCTTTGCGCCCTGGGGGGGACCGCTCCTAATCCGGTGCTTTCCACTATCCGTTACTTCCGGGATGAATATGAAGCCCATATTCTCCACAAGACCTGTCCCGGCAAGGTTTGCCGGGAATTGATCACTTATGCCATCAACTCGGAACTCTGTAACGGCTGTACCCTTTGCGCCCGAGAATGTCCGGCGGGGGCGATTACCGGGGTGAAAAAGAAACCTCACGAAATCAACAGCTCTCTGTGTATCAAATGTGGCGTCTGCTTCGAGGTCTGCAAACCCGAAGCGGTGGAAATCTTGTAAGGGGAGGGCGGGGCATGATCAGCTTCACTATTAACGACCGGGAAGTAACAGGCCAAGAAGGCTGGACCATCCTGGAGGTGGCCAAGTGGCACGGCATCGACATCCCCACCCTCTGCTACCATGGCGCCGTGGAACCGTATGGCGCCTGCCGGCTCTGCGTGGTAGAGGTGGATGATGGGCAGCAGCGGCGGTTGGTAGCCTCCTGTCTCCATCCCGTTCAAGAAGGGCTCAAGGTGCAGACCGACAGCGAGCGGGTGAAAAACGTGCGCCGCTGGATTTTGCAAATGATGGTGGATGAACATCCCGGCTCCCAGAGAATCAAGGAGCTGGCCAAGTCCTATGGCGTGAAGGAATCCAGGTTTAAGAGTGATCGCGTTGAAGATTTGTGTATTTTATGCGGTCTCTGCGTCCGGGCCTGCGATGAGGTGGTGGGCGCGCGGGCCATCTCCCTCGGCAACCGGGGAGTGCGCAAAGAGGTGGCCACCACCCATCGTCTTCCCAGCCCGGAATGTGTTGCCTGTGGGACCTGCCTCTATGTCTGTCCCACGGGCGCGATGGAACAATTATTCGACCGGATCAGGGGTTGACCCTGAAAAATCCTGGTCGCGGCAGGCGTGAATAAGGAGAAGGACATGAAGAACAACGAAGCCAAAATCGGCGTTTTCCTTTGCGAGTGCGGCGGAAAAATCAGCAGCCGCATAGACCTGCCGGCGGTGGGCGAATTGCTCAAGTATGAACCCTGGGCGCATCTGGAGATTTCCCCTTACCCTTGCCTGGCCCCCGGTCTGGAAGCCATGCAGGCGAAGGTGCAGGAAAAGGGGCTCAACCGGATCCTGGTGGGCGGCTGTTCTTCCCGAGTGATGAAAAAGAAGTTCGCCGCGGCCCTGGCGCCGGTGGGGATCCACGAGTACCAGGTGGAGATGGTTAACTTAAAGGACCACGTGGCTGCCGTCCACGAAGACTCTCCGCAAAAGCTGGCCCGCAAGGCCGCGGCCCTCCTGGCCGGGGGAATGGCCGGGCTTCGGCTCCTGGAGCCTTACGAACCCGTCTCGGTACCCTTTCAGGGGCCGGTCCTCATCATGGGCGGCGGCATCTCCGGTTTCGCGGCGGCCCGGGAACTGGCCCGCAAGGGGATGGAGAGCCGGCTCTTTTCCCCCGCCCGGGATCCAGGCCAGGTCCTGGCACAACTCCCGCGAACTTTTCCCGGCAGCCAGCTTTTCTCTAAAGAACTGACAGAACTCCTCCGGGAAGTGTTCACCAGCCCCCTGGTCAAGGTTTTACCTGACCTGCCGGTGGAATATGTGGTGGGACACGTGGGCGATTATCGCCTGGGGTTGCGCCAATCCGACGGCACGGTGACCGAGGTGACCGGCTCGGCCTTGATCCTGGCCCTGGATCGGGAGTTCGTCCCCGGAGATTACGAATATATCGGGGGCGGCGAGCGGGTGTGCGATCTGCTGGAGATGGAGGAACGCCTGGCCCAGGGCGAAATTGAGGCCGGCAAAGTGGTCTTCTGGGTGAACAGCCCGGAACACGGTAAAGCCGCCCAGCAGTTCAACGCAGTGGCCGCCTGGCGGAACAGCCTGGTGCTGGCCCGGAATCATCCCCGGGTAAAACCCACCGTGCTTTACCCGGCCAACATTACCCTGCCGCTCAGCGGCGCCGACCTGGCGGAGGCGCGGGGGTGCGGCATTGCCCTGCAGTCTTACGCCCCGGAGGTCCACCCCGTGGTCCAGTCCGGATACCTGACTTACTTCAGCCCTCAAGACCATCTGGAGCACGAACTGGAATGGGACAATCTGGTGGTCTCCATGGTGCCGGGAGAGCCGGCGGCCAAAACCCAGGAACTGCTCCGGTGGCTGCCCGTGTACTCGGAAAACGGGGGCCGGCTCAGAAAAACGCAACTGAAACTCAAGCCCGATCAGGTGGCCGATGAGACCATTTTTCTGACGGGATCAGCCGGCGAACTTAAGGACCTGAACGAAGTCTTGAGACAGGGCAAGAAGGCGGCCCAAGGGGTGTTGCACCTCCAGGAAAAGGCCAAGAGGGGCGCCCTGGTGAGCCCGGTGGTGGTCACCATCGACCAGGACCTCTGTGAAGGCTGCGGCCTCTGCACCGAAATCTGTCCCTGCGGTGGAGTGGAGCACGTCAAACCCGGCAGCGGCCCGGTGCCGCGCCACGCGGACAGCCACCTCTGCAGCGGCGGCGGCACCTGTGCGGCCACTTGCCCTTACGAAGCCGTCAAGATGCTCAATAATACCGCCCAGCAACTGGAGGCGCGCCTCAAGGCGGTGCTCTCCCGGATGCAGGAAAATGAGGCGCTGGGGTTCATTTGCAGTTGGGGCGGCCTGGGCGCCGCGGATCTGGCCGGAGTTAAGGGGCTTTCCTACCCCCGCGGGGTATATCTAATCCCGGTGAACTGCCTGGGTTCCATTGATCCCGCCATCTTTTCCATGGCCTTTGTGAACGGGGCGAACAGCATCCTCCTGGGCGGCTGTACGCCCACGGCCTCCTGCCACTATGTCTACGGGGTGGATCATTCCTGGGTTCGGGTCAATATCATGAAAAAGCTCCTCTCCCTGGCCGGTCTGGAGCGGAGACGGATCACCATGGGATATGTGGACGTCAACCAGCCGGAGGCCTTTGTGCGCATGGTGGAGTCCCACCTGGACGGGATGCATAAATTGGCCCCCATTAACCGGGACGAAAAAACCAAGACCAAACTCTGGGCCATCCATGCTACGCTCCACCGTCCCCGGGTGCGCTGGGTTTTGGGGACGAGTTTGAGAAGGCCCACCGAGAAGGAGTTTCCCGGCGAGCAAGTCAACGCCGTAGATGCCGATGAGACCATGCTGGACGTGCTCCGGGAGGAGTTTCTGGCCTCCAGAATCCTCAAGGCCATCCATGACCAACCTCTCAACCCGCCACAAATTGCCCAAAGCATGGATGAGCCGGTGAAGACAATTACCCCCATGTTGACTGATATGGCCAAGGAGGGTCGGGTTACCATTAAGAGCTGGGAAGGCGGCTATCCCCTCTATGCTACCGGTAAGCCGTGATGATGGCGAGCAATACCGCAATAAATATTCAAATTAACGACAGCCTCTCGTCGTAAATGAATTCCCGGGTATGCCTGGCAACCCTTTCCGGTTCCAGGTGAATCCTGGCGGTGCCGGTCTCCATGCCGGCCCGGGCCACCGCCTCGGCGACGGCCGGCGGCACCCTAAAATCCATAGCGCCCGGCAGGATATAACCGGGGCTCAATTTATCGCCTACCAAATCGGCGATAGCGTGGGCCGCCGCCATATTCATGGCATCATTGATGGCTCTCGCCCGGATGTCCAGGGCGCCGCGAAAGATGCCGGGAAAGGCCAGACAGTTGTTCACTTGATTGGGGAAATCCGATCGGCCCGTGGCCACCACCGCCGCTCCGGCCATTTTCGCCTCGTCGGGGTGGATTTCCGGGTCAGGATTGGCCAGGGCAAAGACAATGGGGTCCTTAGCCATGGATTTCACCATTTTCTGGGTCAGCACGTTGGGCCCGGAGAGCCCGATAAAGACTTCCGCCCCCCTCAAGGCGTCCGCCAGGCTGCCCTTTTGCTTTTCAGCGTTGGTGATTTGCGCCAACTCTTTCTTGATGAAATTCATCCCCTTAAGACGCCCCTGGTAAATAACCCCGGTGGTATCGCAGATAATGATGTTTTGGGCGCCGGCCAGGAGCAAAAGTTTGGTCACGGCGATGGCGGACGCGCCGGCGCCGCTGAAGACAATCCTTACCTCTGCCAGTTTACGGTCCACGATCTTCAAGGCATTCATCAAGGCGGCCATGGCGACCACCGCAGTGCCGTGCTGATCGTCATGAAATACCGGAATATCCAGGCGTTCGCCTAATTTTCGCTCAATTTCAAAACAACGGGGCGACGAGATATCCTCCAGGTTAATCCCGCCGAAGGCCGGAGAGATGTTTTCCACCAGTTTAACCACCAAATCGGTTTCCTGGGTACTGATGCAGATGGGAAAGGCTTCGACGCCCCCGAAGGTTTTAAACAGGACGGCTTTCCCCTCCATGACCGGCAGTGCCGCCCGGGGGCCGATATTCCCCAGGCCCAAAACCGCGCTGCCGTCGGTAACTATGGCCACCAGGTTATTTTTGCAGGTATAGTCATAGGCCCCCATGGGGTCCTTAAGAATTTTCTGACAAACCTCGGCCACCGCCTCCGGGGAATAGAGCCGTTTATAAATGACTTCATCCTTGATGGGCACCTTGGTGTAAACCTGCACACACCCCTGATAGCGGCGATGCAGTTCCAGGGCTTCCTCGTTAAGGCTCATTTTGCCGTAATCCTGGCCTTCCGAGGGCAGCCAGGCCAGTTCTCCCTCGTAAATATATCTTTCCGTCCGCTCTTGAACTCTTTCCGGAGACATTTCTGCGGGAGTCAGTTGCGCCGCGCCGGTTTCCTGAGCCGCCTGGGCTACCGCTCTGGCCACCACCGGGGAGATTCTCCAGTCCATTTGCCGGGGAATAATATTGCTGGGAGACAATTCTTCTTCCGGAATCATGTCCGCCACGGCCCGGGCCGCGGCCAGGAACATCTCGATGTTGACCCTTTCCGCCCCCACATCCAGGCATCCCCGGAAAAATCCCGGAGTTACTAGAGATGAGCGTATCTGGTTTTCGCTGTCCGCCTGGCCGGTGGCCACCACTTTGGCGCCTCCGGCTTTGGCTTCGGCTTCGCTGATTTCCGGCTCCGGCAGAGCCAGGGCAAAGACGATGGGGTCTTTGGCCATACTGGCGACCATTTCCCCATTGACCAATCCTCCTGCGGACAGGCCGATAAAAACATCCGCGCCTTTTATGACCTCAGCCAGGCTGCCTCTGACGTCCCGGGGTTTAACCAGACGGGCGATTTCCGATTTGGCCCAATTCATTCCTACCAAGCGGTAAACGCGCAGCGCCCCATGCCGGTCGCAAAGGACAATATCTTCGATGCCCGCCACCAGCAGTCCTTTGGCCACCCCAATGCCGGCGGCGCCGGCGCCGTTGATGACTATCTTCACTTCGGTCAAGCTTTTCCCCACCACCTTGAGGGCGTTATATAGGGCAGCCAGCACAATTATGCCCGCGGCATGGTTTTCATGGTGCAGCACCGACACCCTCACCGCTTTCCTGATCCTGTTCTCAATAGTGAAGCATTTGGGGGCGGCAATACTTTCCAGACAAAATCCTCCAAAGGAAGGGGCGAGGGAACGGACAATTTCTACTATCTCATCGGCATCTTGAGTCAGCAGCGCAATGGGCACGGCATCCACGTTGGCAAAAGTTTTATAGATAACCGACTTGGCTTCCAACTTGGGCAGGGCTGCTAAAGCCCCGATATTGCCAAATTCATAAACGCGACTGCCATCCGTGATCAGGGCAATGGAATTGCCCCGGCAGGTGTAGCGGTAGGAGGCGATGGGGTGCTTTTCGATCTCCCGGCAGACGGCCCCCACTCCGGGCGTGTAGATCCGACTCAACACGGACACATCCCTGATGGGCATCTTGCTTTTGATGCCAATTAAGCCGCGATAACGCCGCCGATAAGCTAAGGCGTCTGATTCGGTAACCATTTCTGCTATACCTCGAAAGGCTAAAGGTAGCTTATTTGTCTCCTGACTTGGCCCCGGGTCCAGGAAAATGATGGTCGCGTCGGAAAACCGGCCCGGACCCTGCTGGTTGAGGCGACCGTGGTCCTTACCCCACCTTACGCGGGTACCATTGACCATCCCGTGACATTTTAAGGGTTCATGTAGGGCTTGAACCCTTTTGGATTAAGATATTAACCCTTTACTTTCTGGAATACAATCCTTCAGCTTCCGTCTCCAGGCATAACAGCCGAAATAAAGACGCCGTAAGGTTAAATTATGTTAATAGCCTGATGAACTTAAGTCTGGCCTGCAGAGCAGACTTCCCTCTTGACTCGGACCTTCACCTGGGGGCATGTTTTTGTTTCTTCTATTTAGGCAGGTCTCCTTTTGGGCCCCCTCCCGAGCTTTGATAACCAAAATGAATATCAATTTCAAAATATTATACTACTTGACCCCGCCGCCGGTGGCCTGATTCTCTTTCGTAGACGCCAATAAGCAAGGCGTCGGCCAATTCTGCTTGGCAAAATATTCAGCCTCATGAATCAGCGAGGTGAGCCTCTAATCCATGACCCGAGGAAAACCATGGGGATAAAACCCAGCGGCCTAGTTCTTGCTTAAATCATTAAAAATCTATATAAGTTAACCTTAATGAAAATTAGATTTAGGCTCTTTAAGCGGGGATGGCAGATGGGGGGATCCCCACAAAATGATTGAGCCACCTACACGGTTCAGATACACTGTCAAGGCAATGGCTACCTTTCCCCTGGGGCGGCAGCTATCAGCGTGATGGCTTGCTTTTAGATGAGAATCCCTTAAGTAAAAGAATTGGCTAACGAGAGACTGTGACTACCGCAAAAATGTTGGAAGAAAAAATTCTGTCACGTCGGGCCTTGATCGGCATCATCGGTCTGGGCTATGTCGGTCTGCCGATAGTCCTCCGCTTTGCTCAGCAGGGCTTTACCGTCCTTGGGTTTGATACCGACCCTCAAAAAGTAGCAGCCCTCAATTCTGGAAAATCCTATATCCAGCATATTCCCAGCGACCGGATCGCCGCGCTGCGCCCGCCGGCGTCGGTGGACCCAAAGTTTGAAGCCACCAGCGACCTGAGGCGCCTTAAGGAACCGGACGCCTTGCTGATCTGCGTGCCAACCCCGCTCAACCGCCATCGGGAACCGGACCTTAACTACCTGGTGCAGACCACCAGAGACATTACCCAGACCTTAAGGGTGGGTCAACTGGTTTCTTTAGAGTCCACCACCTACCCCGGCACTACCGAAGAGGTCATGTTGCCCCTGCTTAAGGCCACTAACTTGAAAGTAGGGGAAGATTTCTTCCTAATTTATTCGCCAGAGCGGGAGGACCCAGGCAATCCCACCTATAATGTTTTTAACATCCCTAAAGTGGTAGGGGGCATCACCGAAACGTGCTCCCGCCTGGGGGAGATCCTTTACGGCCAGATCGTGGAACAGGTGGTCCCGGTATCCTCCACCCAGGTAGCGGAGATGACCAAGCTCCTGGAAAACATCTACCGGGCAGTGAATATTGCCCTGGTAAATGAACTCAAGGTTCTGTGCCTGCGCATGAATATGGATATCAACGAAGTTATCAACGCGGCCAAGACCAAGCCTTTCGGATTCCAGGCTTTTTATCCCGGGCCGGGGTTAGGGGGGCATTGTATCCCCATAGATCCATTTTATTTGACCTGGAAAGCCCGGGAGTATGATTTCAGCACGCGCTTAATTGAACTGGCCGGCGAGATCAACACCCACATGCCTTATTTTGTCATCGAACGAACCGTCCAGGCCCTCAACGACCGCGGCCAGCCCATTAAAGGGACCCGGGTATTGGTAATCGGCGTTGCTTATAAGAAAGATGTTGATGACTTGCGGGAATCCCCCAGTTTAAAACTGATTGACTTGTTGCTCCAGAGGGGGGCGCGGGTGGACTATCATGATCCTTATATTCCGGTAATGCCGCGCACCCGGCGCCATCAATTTGATATGCGGTCCGTACCCCTTACTCCAGAAAATCTGGCCACCTATAGCGCCGTAATTATTGCCACCGACCATTCCTGTCTGGACTACCAAAGCCTAGCCACTCATGCTCCCTTAATCATAGACACCCGCTATGCTATCCCAGGCAGGAGCTATGCCGAGAAAGTGATAAGGGCCTGATCATCAAGACAGCCCCCAAACCGCGGGTCGGGATAGGGTCCATCCGCCAGGATCTCCTGGAAGTTTGCTTGATAAGGCATTTTGCCAGGGGCCTGTGGTGGTCCCAGCAAACCGCTTTGGCCGATGCTTCTAAGATTAGCGTCGGCGTCCAACTCTGCAACAAAATCTCAGAAGTCCTGGCTAACCTGGAAATTGACGCCGCCGTCAGGGCCGCTGGCGCCGGCCCTTGCGACGCTGGTTCAAAAGGCTCTGCGGATTAGGCTATTCGGCCTCTCAAAGCGAGGGAAGGGGTGCCGGCGGGCTTGAATTGAGCCCTCGGTGACAAGGCCACCTCAGTGGTTTAGGTTGGGGAAGGAATTAGGCGCGCTTATTATTCGTGCTAAAAGGAAATTAAACATGATTGTTGACGCGGTATATGATGAGGGCCTGATCAGATTAGCTCCAGAGATCCGCATTAAAGAAACCAGGTTTCCGGTTAAGGTGATGATCCCCAATGAATTTCTGGTTTCCGAGCCCTCCCCGAAAACCAAGGAGACTATTGACTTCATTGACCTAAAAGCTCAACAACAGGCTATCCTCCCTTCCCTGTGCGAGCGCCTTCAACGAGTTTTGTCCCATGGGCAGTACATCATGGGTCCTGAAATCGGAGAGTTGGAGGACCGGCTAGCCGCCTATGTGGGAGTCAAACATGCCGTTTCCTGTTCGTCCGGCACCGATGCGCTGCTTATGACCCTGATGGCTTATGGAGTTGGACCTGGGGACGCCGTCTTTACCACCCCCTTTACTTTCATTGCCACCGCCGAGGTCATCCAACTCTTGGGAGCCACGCCGGTCTTTGTGGATATTGACCCGCAAACTTTCAACCTTGATCCGCAGGCCCTAACCGAGACCATCATTGGCCTCAGGAAAAATCCCCTTACCTCTTCTCTTAGACCTAAGGGGATCATCCCGGTTGACCTGTTCGGCCAGCCTGCAGACTACGATGGGATTAAGGCCACCGCCCAGGAGCACGGCCTGTTCGTCCTCGAAGATGCCGCCCAATCTTTTGGGGCTACCTATAAAGGGCGCCGGGCCTGCTCTCTAACTGAGGTCGCGGCCACCTCTTTCTTTCCCGCCAAACCCCTGGGATGCTACGGTGACGGGGGAGCTATTTTTACTGATGACGATCAGCTGGCCGAGGTTCTAAAATCTATCCGCATACATGGTCAGGGAACCCATCGATACCTGAATGTGCGTCTCGGCCTTAACGGCCGCTTCGATACCATACAAGCGGCTATTTTACTGGCTAAGCTGGAAGTCTTTGATAGGGAAGTCCTGGCCCGCCAGGAGGTGGCCCGGCGTTATAGTGAAGCCCTTAAGGGCGCGGTTGCAGTTCCCTATGTAGCCCCTCAATGCGCCTCGGTCTGGGCCCAGTATTCCGTACTCAGTGACCGGCGAGAGGTCCTGCAACAGAAACTGAAGGAGGCCGGAATTCCCACGGCAGTCTATTATCCCTTACCCCTTCATCTCCAAGACGCCTTCGCCCACTTGGGACATAAGCCAGGCGATTTTCCCATCAGTGAAGACGCGGCGGCGCGCATCTTCAGTTTGCCGATGCACCCATATCTAAGTGCCGCCCAGCAAGAGAGGATTATTGAGATATTACTGAGTTAAGATCCTTGGAACATTTTGCCGGCTTCAACACTTAAGCCAATCTTTCCTTAGAAGCCCACCCCTCCCTGCAATGTCTCTCTTTCCTCCATATCCCGTCCTCTTGGCACAAAGACTTAATAATCAAATTCTGTGTCCGGAGAATCTGATTCACCTCAAAAATATTTGCTAGATTAATTTACCTCAGGTCGCCGCAAGAATTTATTCCAGGTGGCCGGGGTAATACGGGATTATTCTGGCCGGATAAGACCGCTGGGAGAGGGTGGTGGCGGTAAAAACCGAATTCTCTGAGCGCGCCGCCGCACAAAATCTTCTTAAAGATCTGCCGGCCGGCGGCAAACCTTAATCTCGGAGGGTCAGATGTTTGGAAGGGTATTGGGGCGGCTAGTCTTTCTTATCATCTAAGTATTGATAATGTCTATAGTTTGGGATGATCAATCTAAACTTGTCTATCAGGCCCTGGCTGTCGCGATTGTCAACCAGGGCTTGGATGTCGCGCAGATGGGCCTCCCAGACCTCAATGTCTTCCTGAGGACCCATGGCGCAACTGAGCATGGGGTGCGCTGTGGGGCGAGGCTCTTCATCATCATTGAACAACTCCTCATAAAGTTTTTCCCCCGGTCGCAGGCCGGTGTAAATGATGGGAACGTCCTCGCCCGGAGTTCTGCGAGCCAGCATGATGAGTTTCTCAGCCAGCTCGCGGATTTTAACGAGGCGCCCCATTTTAAATACGAAAATGTCCCCCCCCTGCCCCATACAGGCTGCTTGGAGAACCAGCTGCACCGCTTCCGGAATAGTCATGAAAAACCGCTCAATCTCTGGGTGAGTTACGGTTAAGGGCCCCCCTTGGGCAAGTTGTTCCTTGAATATAGGGATAACACTGCCCGCACTTCCCAAAACGTTGCCAAAGCGCGTGGTCAGAAATCTGGTGGCGCTATGGTTATTAGAGGCCTGAACATATTTTTCGGCAATGCGTTTACTCACTCCCATAATGCTGGTGGGGTTAACGGCCTTGTCGGTGGAGATCATCACGAAACACTCGGAGGCGGCGGATAACGCGGCTTTCACCAATTTTCGGGTGCCCAGGATATTGTTATAAGCCGCCTCTACCGGGTAGCGCTCCATGAGCGGGACATGTTTGTAAGCCGCGGCATGGAAAATTACCTGGGGACGATAATGCTGGAACAAGATTTCCAGACCGGGACCATCGTTGATGCTGGCCACCAAAGCATGCAGGTCTAATTCCGGAAATCGCCGCCTTAAAGACATCTCGGTCTCGTAAAGGCTATTCTCTGCCCTTTCCAACAGCACCAGGGATCGAGGTTGATAATTGGCCACCTGCCGGCAGAGTTCAGAACCGATGGAACCGCCGCCGCCGGTAACCAGGATCACCCGATCCCTGATAAAATCTGCAATTTGCTCCCTCTCAATGTAAATGGGGGGACGGGCTAAGAGGTCCTCAAGCTCGATGTCCCGGGCATCGGCCAGACGGAAATGGCCCCCCAATACTTCGCTTATGGAGGGGATGATCTTGACCTTTACCTGCCAGCGTTTGCACTCCTCAATGATCTCGTTTAGTTGGTCCTGGGGAGCATCGGGCCAGGCAAAGATAATCTCTTGAACCCGGTAACGATCTAATGCTTTGGCAATCTGTCGGAGGCCGATAATAGGGGTATCGTAAACCCGATAACCGCGGAACTGGGCATCAGGGTCTACCACTATGACGGGGAGAAAGGTGTTTCCGTGGCTTACCATCTCCCGCAGCAAAGGCTCCGTGGCTTCCATGGGGCCAACCAGCATGACTCGGAGGGCTCTGGGTTTTTCGGCCAGCAATTTGGCCCTTTCTCGAATATGCCGCACCATGAAGCGACAACCGCCGGTAAAGACCACCACCAAGAGCCAATCCAGGACATAGATGGAACGGGGAATGGTCCCCAGGTAGCGACTAAAGAAAAAATCCATGATGGTCAGAAGGATGAGGCTCATCAAGGTGGCCCGCAGGATGTTTTGCAGGTCTGCGAAACTGACGTAGCGCCACAAGCCCCGGTAAAGATCGTGATATAGGAAAAGAAGTCCCTGAATTATCAGAACCATGGGTAGAGTTCTGATCATGGTTCGGAAATGGGTCTGAGGGATTGAGCCTTCGAAGCGCAAGTAGTAAGAGCCCCAATAAGCCAGGGCCAGTAAACTTAACTGAAAGAACACCAAAAATGGCCACCGGTGGGCCATAAAACGGTCCAGCCACCGTGCAAAAAGGGGATTCTTCCAAACCGAGGCCAAGGATCTGATTAACATATCGTCTCGTGCCTGTTTTTTTCGGCCTTTAGGTTGGTCCCCATCTGCTCCACCAGCATATAATTCACCGACAAACTGACCTCCCTTCGATAATTATACCAGGTTTTAGGTTAGACCAAGGGCTAATTGATGTTTCCCCGTTTCTTAAAGATGCGGTGCAAGGAGGGCCGGGAGTCACACCCCCTGGCCTTCCCCAAAAAGCCCCTGCCTCACTTCCGGGCTATGGCGCAGATGATTTCATAGGTCACGGGGATGAAGCCATTATACCCAAAACCGGATTCATAGGCAGCCATCAGGGCTTTAAACAGCCGGGGGGCAAAAGCCCGGGGCTGCGGATTAGTGGCTCCAGTGGCCTGGAGGCTTTTAAGAAAGTCCCTCACCGTAGGAAAGGTCACGGTTATTAGTTCCTGGGTCAGCCTGGTCTTATGGAATCCGGCCTGACTCAGGAGCCCGGCCCAGGACTGCTTGTCCAAAAAACCCTGGGCCGGGATTTCCGGTATCACTTTGAAGTTCAAACCATTGGCCGCCTGCCTTAGAGAGGCCCCCAGCTCCTTAAAGGTCTGGGGACCCAAGGTTGAAAAGGCCAGCACCCCTCCCGGGGCAAGACTCTTAAAATAAACCGCTAAGGTAGCCGCCGGACGGGTAAGCCACTGGAAAACGGCATTGGCCATGATCAGATCGAAGCAGCCCCTGGCCCAGGTCTCGCCGTCCGCCACCAGCCAGGCCACTCCTGAGTCTGGCCCCAGACGGCGCCGGGCCGCGGCCACCAGGGCCACATCCAGGTCCAGGGCCACAACCTGGGCGGCAGTGTTTGCTTGCCGGAGCTGCCAGGTTAGACAGCCGGTGCCGCAGCCGATCTCCAGGATGCGGGCCACCCGGGGCACAAAATCCTCCGTCAACGCCATCAGCCTTTGCGCCATCAAACGCTGGGTGCCGGCATGCCTATCATAAGAAGCGGCCCGCCGGGCAAAATTCCGCCGAATACCTTGCTTGATCTCCATAAGGCCTTTAGGGGGGTCTTTGGGGAGGGGGCTAAGGGCCGGTGGGCCCACTTACTACCCTCCCCCAAACCCCCACCCCCAACCCCTTAAGATTCTGGTGCTGGGTAAGTCGGGGCCTCTGGCCCCGCCTTCCCTGGCTCCCTTAAAGGGGGTTGGGTGGGGAGTTTAAGGGGAGGGTGGGGGAACACTTACAAAAAATTCCCCCAGCCCTCCCCTCAAAATATCCTCCAAAATTTCATTAAAAGCCGCGGCCTGGGTCAAAAAGGGGAGGTGGCCGGCGCCCGGCAGAAGGTAAAGTCTGGACCCCGGGATCTGGTCGTGGAGAAACTGGGCCTGGGCCCGGGAAACGATGGCATCCTGGTCTCCCTGCACAATTACCGGCCTGCCGGCTACGCGGGAAAGATGGGGCCTGAGATCCTGGCGGAGTAAATAATCCAAACCTGGCGCCAGATTCTCCGGACAGGTTCCCGTCTGAAAGTAGGCCAGGACTTCCGCCCGAAAGGCTTTCTCTCCCGGGGCCAGGCACCTGTCGGCAAACCTCGTCAGCACCCCCTGGGGGTCATCGTTGAGGCCCTGGCGCATGGCCCGCACCACTTTAGCCTGCTGCCCCCAGGGATAATCCGGCCGCTGGCAGAAAACCGCCGCCACCCCCACCAGCACCAGACCACCCGGCGTGGCCGCCAAACCGGCCAGGGTCTCCAGCAGCAGCATGCCACCCAGAGACCAGCCCACTAACACGCACTCCTCAAGAGGCAATCCTTGCAAATATGACGACAACCAACCGCGTTCCCATCTGGGAATGGTGGGGGCCAGGACCTCAAGCAGACCCCCCCAGGCCGCCACCTGTCGTTGCCAGATGCGCCCCGGGGCACCCCAGCCGTGGAACAAAACCATAGTCTTCATGAGGCCAGGCCCATTTGCCGGGCAACCTTAATGATAGTCTGGCGGGCCTGGGCCAGGTCCTCCGGAGAATGTGCCGCGGACAAAGAAAAGCGCACCCGGGCCTTCCCCGGCGGCACGGTGGGCGGCCTCAAGGCCACCGCCATCAGGCCCTGGTCTTTTAAGCGCGCCGCGAAATCCAGGGTCCGGCCATTATCTCCCACCAGGACCGGCACAATCTGGGTCTCGCTTCTCAGGGTGTCCAAACCGGCCTTTTTGAGTCCCAGCCGGAAGCCCTCCGCTTCCTGGAGAAGATAGGCCCGGCGCTCCGGCTCCTTAAGCACGATTTCCAGGGCCTGGCCAATGGCCCCCAACACCGGCGGCGGCAGGGCGGTGGAATAGATGAACGACCGGGCCCGATTATGCAGGTAGTCAATAAGCCGCCGCTCACCGGCCACATAGCCTCCCAGGGACCCGAGGGCCTTGGAAAAGGTGCCCATATGGATGTCCACCCGCTCCGTCAGCCCCAAGGCCTGAGCCAGCCCCGCACCCCGCTCTCCCAAAACCCCGGTGGCGTGGGCTTCATCGATCATCAACCAGGCCCCATAGCGCTCCTTTAGATTCACCAGGTCCGTCAAAAGGGCCAAATCCCCGTCCACGGAGAACACGGAGTCGCTGACAATAAGGCGCTTCTTGCCCCCCGGAGTTTTTTGTAAGAATTTCTCCAACCGGTCCAGGTCCCGGTGGGGAAAGCGCTGCAAGGTCGCCCCGGAAAGTTTAATCCCGTCCATGATGCTGGCATGGTTGAGTTTATCACTGAAAATGACATCCTTAGGCCCCATCAGGGCGGAGATCACCCCCAGATTGGCCATGTACCCGGTGCTGAAGATCACGGCGCTTTCGGTCCCTTTGAAAGTAGCTAGTTGAGCTTCCACCGCCTCATGCAAAGCCAGGTGGCCCACCACTAGGCGGGAAGCTCCGGCCCCTACCCCCCAACGGGACGCGGCCGCCTGCGCCGCGGCAATGAGGCGGGGGTCCTGGGCCAGACCCAGGTAATCATTGGCGGAAAGATTGAGCAACACCCGCCCGGCCACCCGCACCCGGCCCCCAGACAAGACCTCCTCCACCACCTGCAGCCGACGCCGCAAGGCCTGGGCCTCTAACACCGCCAATTCCTGAGCTAACTGTTCAAACATAGTTGGATGGTGGATTTGTGGGGGGAGGGCCAGGGAGTTAAACTCCCTGCCCCTCCCCCAAATCTATCTCTCAATCATACATTCCAAGAAGGCCCGGGCGGCGCAGGCCTGGGCCAGATTGCGGCAAACTCCGTCCATGGCGGCCAGGAAAGTTTGTTTTCCTGCGGGGCTTTCCAGGTCTGCCACTTCGGGGATCTTTCCCAGGACCGGCACTTCGGTGATGGCCTCAATCACCTCCGGGTTGGTCTCCTCGGCCAGGGAGGGCTTGTCAGGGTAGCGATTGAGGATGACTCCGGCCACCGGCAGCCCGTTTTGGCGCGCTGCCATGACCGTCAGGGCGGTGTGGTTGATGGTCCCCAGTCCGGCCCGGGCCACTACCAACAGGGGCAGACGCAACCAGGGAACCAGATTAAGGACCAGGAATCGGGTGCCGATTAACGGAACATAGAGTCCTCCTGCACCCTCCACTACCAGAAATTCATAGCGGCCGGCCAGTTCCCGGATAGCTGCGGCCACCTTTTCCAGGTCAACCTGCACCCCTTCCCGGGGGGCAGCCACTCCCGGGGCCAGAGGCAGCCTTAAGGCGATGGGGGTGAGCAACTCCAGAGGTTCCCTCAGGCCGGCCAATTCCTGGGCCAATCTGGCGTCGGTGGGGACCAGACGGCCATTTTCTTCCGGGCAGCCACTCTGGACGGGTTTAAAATAGACGGCTTTCAGGCCCCACTGCCGCAACACCGCGGTGAGTCCCGCGGCGATCCAGGTCTTGCCTACCCCGGTATCGGTGCCGGTGACAAAGACGCCTTTGAGTGGTGGTAGAGGCGGCAGTTCCATATTTCCTCCTGTGGGGTGGGGGCAAGCCCGCATAGCTAAGCTGCCCGGGGCCCCCCGTCACTCTTTTCCTGCCAACTTCAGATCCAGATCCTTAAGCACCTGCCGGTCGTCTTCGGGTAAGCGGCCTTTGGTGGTGAGGTAATCCCCGGTCATCAAGGCGTCCGCCCCGGCGGCGAAGACCAGCGGCGCTAAGGAGCGCAGGGTCACTTGGCGGCCGCCGCAGATGATGAGAGAGCGGTCCGGAAAAAAAAGCCGAAAGGCCACGATGATCTTTAAGGCCTCCAGGGGCGAAAGCAGTGGCCGGGCCTCAAGGCCCGTCCCCGGCAACGGGTGCAGAAAATTGAGGGGAATGGCCTCCACCTCCAGTTCCTTTAAGCTCTGGGCCAATTCCCAGCGTTGGGCGACACTTTCCCCCAATCCCAGGATACCGCCGGCACATACCGTCAGGCCGGCCTCTTTGGCGGCCTCAATAGTAGCCACCCGTTCGGCAAAGGTATGAGTGGAGCAAATCCGGGGGAAAAAGGAGGGCGCGGTCTCCAGATTGTGATGATAACGGTAAACCCCGGCGGCCTTTAAATCACTAAGGAATTCCTGACCCACAATCCCCAAAGAAGCGCAGACCTGAATGGGGGTGGCCCGGCGGATGGCGGCCACCGCCTTAAGGATGGCCTTTTGTTCCTGAGGGGAGATGATGCCTCGCCCGGAAGTCACCAGGGAGAAGCGGGCGGCTCCGGCCGCGGCCGCCTGCTGGGCGGCAGCCACCAACTCGTCGCGCCCCAATAAGGGATAACGGGGAGCCCCGGCCCGGGAGGCGGCCGCCTGGGAACAGAAGGCGCAGTCTTCGGAGCACAGCCCGGACTTGGCGTTGATGATGACGCACAGACTCACCCGCGCCCCGAAATGCCGCTCCCTTAAGGCGCTGGCCTCTCCCAGCCGAGGCCACAACTGGGCCCAATTAAGGCGGAAAATCGCCTCCCATTCAGCATAACGCATAGCAGGCATCCCCAATTAGCATCTCTTAGGAAAGGGCGATTGTCAACCACTTCTCATTAACTGGTTTACAATTGCAGCCCAGACCTCTGGCCAACTAGCGGCCTTTTAACCCTTTAGGCGGCCATCCTGAGACGGGGCGGCTTTCCCCGTTCGGTCGCGCCGGAGAAGGCGCCGGGGGTGGTGGTTAAATTATCTCAACTTTTCTCTGGGGATGCCGATAACAAAAATAAAAAGGTCAGAGTGGGACTGGGTAGGGGGCGGGTTCCGTCTTCCCCCAAAGCCGCGTTTTCCTGAAAGCTTAGGGCAAGTCTTATCCTGGCAAGAAATCAGCGCCCACTTGCCAGCCAGGTCTAATGGCAATAGCTCACGAAATATCCAAGGCAAGATAACCATGATGGGAATCAAGTATGGGCTCTGTAGTTGGCTTTTCAATCTGTAAAAGATATTGACACATGTATCCATAGGTTATGCTTAGCAATTTGACTCCACTGCCAAATTTTCGTTTTTCTCAAAGTAGTTCATACCAGATTCCCGATATTTCAGGTTTCCGTGGTGAGGTGGCAACCTATGTCTCATCTCTTTAGCAGCTTACGCATTCGGCTCCTTCTCCTAGTTCTCCTTGCAGTCATCCCGGCACTGGGATTGATTCTTTATTCCGGACTAGAGCGGCGGCACGAGGCAGCCCTGGATGCCCAAGGAGAGGCTCTGCGGTTGGTGCGTCATGCTTCTTTAGATCAGGAACGCATGATCCAGGGAGCAGTCCAACTACTCACTGCCATCGCCCAGCTGCCCGCCATCCGTGAGCGAAATAAATCCGAGGTCCCTGAGTTCCTCCATCGCCTCTTACAGCAACACCCCTTCTATGCCAATATTGGCATAATCGGACCGGATGGCAATGTGCTTTACAGCGCTCTCCCTTTTAGCACCCCGCTCAATTATGCTGACAGCCCCTGTTTCAAGAAGGCCCTGGAAACCCGGGAACTGGTAATTGGCGAATACCAGATCGGCCGCATCTCCCGCAAGGCTGAAGTGCCCTTAGTCTATCCCGTTTTTGATCGGGCCGGGCGGTTGCAGGTCATGGTGTACACCGCCCTGGATCTGACCTGGCTCAGTAATCTGGCTGCCAAGATCGCACTTCCCCCCGGCGCCACCCTGGCCATCATTGACCGCCAGGGAACCTTCCTGGTGCGCCATCCGGAGCCGGAGAAGTGGGTCGGCAAGACCATCCCGGAGATAGAACGGGTGAAGGAAGTATTGGCCAAAGAAGAGGGGACCGCAGAAGCGCTGGGCATCGACGGCAACGTGCGTCTGTATGCTTTCACCCCCCTGAAAGGCATGCCGGAAGGCTTGTTTATGCGGGTGGGCCTCCTGAAGAAGGATGTGTTTGCCAGGGCAAACCAGGTCTTGACCCGCAACTTGATGGCCCTAGGGCTGGTAGTGGTTATGGCCTTGGTGGCAGCTTGGCTGTTCGGCTCCCTCCTGATCATGCGCGGCATTAACGTCTTGGTGACTTCCACGCGGCGGCTGGCCGAAGGCGACTTGAGCGTGTGCACCGGTCTGGGACAGGGGGAAGGAGAGATTGACCAGCTGGCCCGGGCCTTTGACCAGATGGTGGCAGCCCTTGAGCAGCGGGAGGCCGAACGCCGGCAGGCGGAGGCGGAACTGGAAAAGGTTCTGCATGAGCGCGGGCTCATCTTGAACTCCGCCGGGGAAGGTATTTGGGGGTTGGACCGGAGCGGCAAGGTTACCTTCGTTAATAAAGCGGCCTTAGAGATCAGCGGCTATGAGGCTCAAGAGTTGATAGGCCATAACATCCATCAACTCTTGCATTTTTCCAAAGCCGATGGCAGCCCGCACCCTCAAGAGGACTGTCAAATTTATGCCAGCCTGGTCAACGGCGAAACCCGGCGGGTCAGCGAAGATTGGTTTTGGCACAAAGATGGCGAGTGCTTCCCGGTGGAATATGTCAGCACCGCCATTAAAGAAGGGGGCCAAGTAACCGGCGCGGTGGTGGTCTTTCGCGATATCTCGGCCCGCCGGCAGGCCGAGGAGGAACTCCAACAGGCCAAGGACTTCCTGGAAAATACCTTTGATAATTCCGCCGATGTCATCGCCATCGTGGACAAAAAGGGCAGATTCATCAAATGGAACAAAGCCGCAGAAAAAGCCTATGGCTATAGTTTCCAGGAGCTTAAAGGGATACGCGCCTTTGATCTCTATGCCGATAATATCGAACTTAAAAAAATGCTGGACCAATTACGCCGGGAGGGTTTGGTCAGAAGATATGAAATCAATATGAAAACGAAGGATGGCCACATTGTGCCATTTGCCCTGTCCATCAACTACTTATATGACCGGAATAATGAAATTATTGGCAGCATCTGTGTGGCCCGGGACCGGAGCGATATCAAAGCCGCCATGAACGAGCTAAACACGCTGAATGATCAACTGCGCGCCGAGATCCAAGAGCGCCAGCAGGTGGGACAGGCCCTGAAGGAGGCCAACGAAAAGCTCCAGGGCCTGGTGGAAGACGCCCAACAGCGCACCCGGGACATCACTCTCCTCAACGAACTGGGTGATCTGCTCCAGGCCTGCCAAGACCGGCAGGAAGCTTATGCGGCTGTGGCCCAGTATGCGGGCCAACTATTTCCTGACCGCACGGGCTCCCTGTTTGTCCTCAACGCCTCCCAAAACCTGTTGGAAGCCGTAGCCGGCTGGGGGGAGTCGCCCTCCGGCGAGCAGGTGTTCTCTCCGGACGATTGCTGGGCCTTCCGCCGGGGTGAGGTCCATAGGGTAGCGGGTTCCCAAACGGGTTTACTTTGTAAGCACATCCCGACACCCTCCGTGGCGGATCATATTTGCATACCCATGATGGCCCAGGGGGAGACCATAGGCATGATCCATTTGCAAAGCAGTCTGTGCCGGCTGGAAAATGTGCCCCAGGAGGCCTTGGGATACCGGACGGACTCCAAAGACCGCCTGGCCCTGACCCTGGCCAAGCAAGTCTCCTTGGCCCTGGCCAGCTTGAGTCTCAGGGAGTCCTTGCGGGCGCAGGCCATCCGGGATCCCCTCACCAACCTGTTTAACCGGCGCTATATGGAGGAATCCCTGGAGCGCGAGGTGGCCCGGGTAAAACGACGGGGCGTCTCATTAGGGGTTATTATGGTTGACCTGGACCATTTTAAGAAATTCAACGACACCTTCGGTCACAAGGCCGGGGACGCCATGCTGGTCGCCCTGGCGGCGTTACTGAAAAATCACATCCGCCTGGAAGATATTGCCTGCCGCTACGGGGGGGAAGAGTTACTGGTGATCCTGCCGGAAACCTCCCTGGAGATAACCACCCAGCGGGCCGAGAAGCTCAGGGAACAGATCAGCCAGCTTAAGGTGGAGTTTCTGGGCCAAACCTTGGGGTTGACCACGGCTTCCCTGGGGGTGGCTGCCTTTCCGCAGCATGGCCTGGACGGGGAGGAGCTGATTCGCGCCGCGGACGCGGCCCTGTACCGCGCCAAAAGAGGAGGCCGCAATCGGGTAGTGGTGGCGCAAGATTTAAAAACTCACCGAAATGCAGGCCAGCCGCAACCGGGGCTGGAAGCGAAGACCAAGACGGCTAAGGCCCGCTAGGCGGAAGAATTTCTAAAAACCCTTTGGACTTCTCTCCCAACCTCTTTTTGGGGGCTGGGTAAGGCGGGGCTTTTAGCCCCGCCTTACCCAGCCCCCAAAACAAAAAAGCCATAAGGGATTGGAGGTGGGGGCTTGGGGGAGTTTTTTGTAAGGGTAAGGGCCCGTGGCTTAAGAAGTCTCGCCTGTGGAAGCCCTTAGCCCCTTCCCCCCAATACTCACCGCCTCGGAACATAGACCTCCCGGGGTTTGAGGCCGTCGGAGGGGCCCACCAGGCCCTGTTTCTCCATGGTCTCGATGATGCGGGCGGCCCGGTTGTAGCCCACCCTTAAGCGCCGCTGCAGCATGGAGATGGAGGCGTTTCGGGTCTCGGACACCAGGGCCAGGGCCTCCTCCCATTTGTCATCCTTTTCCCCCAGCTCCGCCTCTTCTTCCTCCGGTCCCTTGAGGTCCAACAGACCCGGCTCAAACTCCGGCGGGGCCTGGGCCTTTAAGAAATCCACCACCCGGCTGACCTCCTCCTCCGACACAAAAGCCCCATGGATGCGCTTTAAGCGGGAAGTGCCGGGGGGCATAAACAACAGGTCGCCCTGGCCTAACAGGCGCTCGGCCCCCACGGTGTCCAAGATGACCCGGGAGTCCATTTTGGTGGACACCTGATACGAGATGCGGGTGGGAAAGTTGGCTTTAATCAGGCCGGTGATGACGTCCACCGAGGGCCGCTGGGTGGCCACGATGAGGTGGATGCCGGAGGCCCGGGCCTTTTGGGCCAGGCGGATCAGGTATTCTTCCGTGTCCCGGGAGGAGACCAGCATCAGGTCGGCCAGTTCATCAATCACCAGAACGATATAAGGCAGGGACCGGGGCAGCAGGCCTTCTTCCAGGGCCGAGTCGGCCTTGCGAACCCTGGCCTTCTGGTTGTAGCCCTCGATATTGCGCACCGCCAAATCCGACAGCAGGACATAGCGGCGTTCCATCTCCGCCACCGCCCAGTGCAGGGTGCGGGTGGCCTCCTTGGGGCTCACCACCACCGGGTGCAGCAGGTGGGGGATGCCTTCATAGGTGGACAGCTCGATGCGCTTGGGGTCGATCAAGAGCACCCGCACCTCCTGGGGGGTGGCTTTGTACAGGATGCTCAGGATCATGGCATTGAGCCCCACGCTCTTGCCGCTGCCGGTGGCCCCGGCCATGAGCAGGTGGGGCATCTTGGCCAGGTCGGTGACCACCGTGGTGCCCATGATGTCTTTGCCCAGGGCCAGGGTGAGGCGGGAGGATGATTTTTGATAAGCCCCATCCGCCAAAATCTCTCTTAAGGCCACCACCTGCCGCTTGGGGTTGGGGATCTCGATGCCGATGACCGCCTTACCGGGCACCGGGGCCACGATGCGGATGGACAATGCCTTCAGGGCCAGGGCCAGGTCGTCGGCCAGGCCGGTGACCTTGCTGATCTTGACCCCCGGGGCCGGCTCCAGCTCGAAGCGGCTCACCACCGGCCCGGTCATGATGGCGGTGACCCGGCCCTCCACCCCGAAATGGCGCAGGGTGTCTTCTAACTTCTTGGCCTGAGCCATCATGGTGCCCTCCTGCACCTGGTGGTCCCAGGGGGGCGGCTGGTCCAGGAAGTCCAGAGATGGCAGGGCAAATTTCCCGGGGGCCGGGGCGGCTCGCCGGGCCCGGGGGGCAGGCTCGACCGGGGGCGGGGGTGGCAAGACGACTTCTTCGTCAGCCACGCCGGTTTTGGTGATCACCGGCGCCTCTCGCAGGAGCGGCCGGGGCCGAGGGGGCGGCGGCGCCGCTTCCCTGCCCCTCCGCCATACAAAAGCCCAGGCGCCTTTAAGGATTTGCCCCAAAAGAGACATAAGGCCCACATAGGACAGCCGGGTGGCCCCCATGAAGCTGACCAACAGCAGCAGACTCAAGGCCAGGGCCGCGCCCTGGCGGTTAAAGCCGGAGAGCAAGCCTCCCGTTAGGGTCTTCCCTAACAGGCCGCCGCTGGGCATCCAGGTTCCCCCCCAGGGGATGCTGGGCCAACCGAGATAAAAAAGCCCGGCTGAGGCCAAAATGACGCCCAGGCCGGCCAGGGCCTGACCCCAGGACAGGGTCTCCAACCCGTGACGGTGGGATTGCCAGGCCAGGCCGAAAAGCAGCAGTGGCACCAAAAAGGCCGCCAGGCCCAGGCCCCAGAGGAGATAGGCGGCTGTGAGCGCCCCGGCCTTGCCGGTGACATTGCGCACCCCGTAAGCGCTCCAAAGCTCCACCAGCCCCTGGGGGTCCTGGGGAGAATGGCTGAAAAGCGCCAGCACCCCAAACAGGGCCAGGCCCAAAAGCAACAGCGCGGTCATCTCCTGACCCAGACGCCGCCCCCAGGGGGGCAAAGGCGAACCGGCCGGCGGGGGCGCGGCCTTCCCCTTGCGGGCGGGACTGTTGACCTTCTTAGAAGCGGCTTTTGGGCCCATGGCGAACCTTAATTATTTTTGCCTATGGCTTTTGGGGAAGGGGGCCAGGGGTCTCTTACAATCCCTTCCCCAGGCCCCATCCCCCAACCCGCAAGAGGGGTTGAGGGTGTGAGGCTGCAGTTTAATACCTCTTCCTATCAGGAGAGGTTTTCATTCTGACCGAAGGGAAAAATCTCTAATCTTCCCCGGCCCAATAAGTCTTTCCCCTGGTGGCACCGGCATCCTGCCGGTGCTCCTTTAAAGTCCCCCTTTCTTAAAGGGGGATTTAGGGGGATTTTAAAATCCACCCCCTTATAATCCCTTTAAAAAGGGGAGAATTTGTAGGGTGGGCATTGCCCACCTTAAACTTCATTCAAAGTCCCCCTTTATAAAAGGGGGATTTAGGGGGATTATAAATCCCCCCTTACCCCCCTTTAAAAAGGGGGGGTAGTCGTAGGGTGGGCATGGCCCACCCTAAAGCACCGATTTAATTCATGGTGGGCGGTGCCCACCCTACATTAATCCTGCTCCAGGGCCCCCAGTAAATGCGGCTCGCCTAAGGCATGGGGGGCCGCCGTGGCCGGCAGGCGCCGGGCCGAAGTGATCTGCTTAAGGCTGGGCAGGATATAGGTTAGGGTCGCCCCGGAGATGCTGAGCTGCTGAAAAACCGTAAACCCCGCCTCCTTCACCGCGTCTTTCCAGAAGGCGTCCCGCACGGGGTCCCGGGATTCATAGGACACCTCAAAAAAAACCTTCTCGATCTGGGCCGTGGCCAGAAGCTTGATGCAGACAAAGCACGGCTCTAAGGTGACATATAGGGTGGCCCCCTTGATGGCCACCCCGTAGCGGGCCGCCTGGGCGATGGCGTTGGCCTCGGCGTGGGAGGCCCGGCAGTAATTGTACTTGTCCACGTCGGCGATGTGCAAGGCCCGGCGGTGGCAGTAGGGGCTGCCGTCGGGCATCACCTGATCTGAGCAGTGGGGCGCGCCGGGCATGGAGCCGTTATAGCCCGTGGCCAAAATCTGCCGGTCCTTCACCAATACTGCGCCCGTGGGCCGGCTGTTGCAGGTGGACCGGGTGCTCACCAACTTGGCGATGAGCATGAAGTATTCATCCCATGATGGTCGCATATTTAATCCAATTTAGACTTTCCTTCAACATAAACTCTTCTCTTTTCCGTTTCTTTTTCGAAAAACTTTTTCCCCTGGTTTTTTATAGTCTCCAATTCTTTGATGAGTCTATTTACTTCACGCTCAAGTTCCTCAAAGATTGAACAATCAAAAGAAATAGTATCAAATTCTATTTCATTTTTTCCTTCTTTCCATTTTATTCTGTCTGATGGATGCTTTATAGCAATATAAGCTCTAGGGCCAAGACCAGTTGGTTTATTTTCATAAAAATCAGAACAAGGTAAGAGTCGAAGATTCCACGTTGACATTTTTAAACCTCCTTTCAATAAATTAGATTATGGAATAAAATAGATTCTAATTCCAATTTCAGGGTCAAGAAAGCCTTGGTGGCACAGGCGTCTCGCCTGTGCATTTTTTCAATCATTCATTATATAGAGCCAGGGGTAATCCTCCCATCTCTGGACCAACTCCTGCTTAGCCGGATTGTTCATAATATACTGCCATTTCTCCAAAAACTCCACCTCATCCCGGACAATGCGGTCATAGCGCTCATCTTGCCAGAGAGACCCCCCGGCACCTCTTAGCCGATTAATTTGGTGAACGCTGAAGCTCTTAACACTATGAATAATCTCTGCCAGATCAAAGACCCCGCCTTCTTCAGATATAGTCAATGGCTGAACCAGGGCATGCACATGGTCGGGCATGATAACCGCAGCATATAAGGTCCATTTGCGGCCATCCCAATAACGGAGCGCCTCCAAAGTAATGGTGCGTTCCTCTGGAGAAAGGACTTCCCCCTTTTTACAGCGCCAGGTAAGAAAATAGACGCTGCCGGGCTGTTGCCAGTGCGGCAGGGTTCTTCTCGTGACTTTAAAGGATTGCACAGGCGAGGCGCCTGTGCCACCATTCTTTTTCACTGTTTCCTGTCCCAAAAGAACATCCATTTATTTGTTAATACTCGTCCTTAATCCTTTTTGCTCATCACTGTTTCAGGAAAGTGATAATAAGCCTGTTGGTCTCCCCCGCTTCCTCTTCCGGGGGGATATGGCCGCACCTCGGGATGATGGCCAGTTCCGAGTCCGGTATGTCCCGCTTGAAATTCCGGCCGACTTTAAGCGGCACCACTTGGTCCTCCGCCCCCCAGATAATCAGGACGGGTACGCTGACGGTCTTATATCGGTCGGTGACGGCCTCGATATTCTCCGGCACAATCTGTTTCGCCGTCTCCATAACCGCCTCCCGGGCCCCCGGCAGATTGCCGTAATAGGCATAGGTATCAATCATCTCGTCGGTAATCTTATCTTTATTATAGTAACATTTCCTCAGCACCAGGGCGGCCAGAAACCGGGGCGACAGGACCCTTGCTCCTATGGCGTTTACCACGGGTATCCGGGGGAGCCGGATGAACCAGGGCATCTTTTGCGGGTAGCCGGCGCTGTCAATGAGAACCAGGCGATTGATCCGCCCGGGGTTTTCCTCCCTCACCTTTAAATAGGTCATCAGCGCCACCCCGCCGCCCATGGAATGCCCCATCAGCACCAGATCATGCAAATCCTGGGTGCGGATGAACTCCGCCACCATGTCGGCCTGGTCGCTGACCGCGTATTTCCCGTCGTCGGGCTTATCCGACAGGCCATAGCCTTTGAGATCAATGGTGAAAACCCGGTGCTGGTCCGCCAGCGGCGGCCCGATGAACCGCCAGGTATAGGCACAGGCCCCGAAGCCGTGCAGGAGGAGGATGGGCCTGCCCTGCCCCGCCTCGTAGTAGTTGATCTTGACCCCGTGATAGTCAAAGGTCTTCTGCTCGCCCCAGTCCTGGCCCAGGTTGCCCGGGGGCGCCGGAATCCGGTAACAACCCGCAAACATCAGGAGCAATAAACAACCGAGTGCGAGTATCTTAATTGGCCGCATTATTTTTCAGAGCCTTACTGCCGGTCCTTCACCAACACCGCGCCCGTGGGCCGGCTGTTGCAGGTGGACCGGGTGCTCACCAACTTGGCGATGAGCAGGAAGTATTCATCGCATAAGGGTCGCATAAGGTTTCCGTTTGGAGATGGTTATGTGGGGGGAGGGCCAGGGAGCTTGCTCCCTGCCCCCTCCCCCAAGTTCAATCACATGCTAACAAAATCAAGTCCGCAAATCAATGACTAGAGGCGAGGTCTCTTTTTCCCTCGAAATGGAGCCTGGTTCCACCAGTTTCACCCTCGGGGTGACGCCGATGCCCTGTTCTAATTTGCGGGTGATTTTCAGGAGCAGCTCCCGTTGCACCGTCATTTTGTCGAAGAACAGGTCTTCCCGCACTTCCAGGCGCACCTCTAAATAGTCCAGGTGGCCTTCCCGGCCGATGACCAGTTGGTACAGGGGTTCGCCCTCCTGGAGGCCGGCCAGAATCTGACCTAAGCGGGCCGGAAAGATGTTGATGCCCTTGACGATGACCACTTCGTCGCTGCGGCCTTGAATGCGGCTCAGGCGCACCGAAGTGCGGCCGCAGGGGCAGGGGGCATAATCCAGCCGCACCAGGTCGCCGGTGCGGAAGCGCACCAGGGGCGCCGCCTCCTTGGTGATGGTGGTGAGCACCAGCTCCCCCAGTTCCCCGGGCGGCAGGGTGGCGCCGCTTTTAGGGTCGATGACCTCCGGCAGAAAATGGTCTTCATTGAGGTGCATGCCCTGGCGCTGCTCGCACTCCCCGGCCACCCCGGGACCCATGGCCTCGGACAGGGCGTAGTGGTCGATGGCGGTGAGGTAGAGGCGGGACTCGATCTCCCGGCGCTGGGCTTCGGTCCAGGGTTCCCCGGCCAAAAGCGCCACCTTCAGGTGAAGGTCTTTGGCCTCCACTCCCATTTCCTCCATCTTGTCCGCCAGCACCAAGGAATAGGAAGGGGTGCTGGCCAACACGGTGGTGCGGTAATCCCTCATGATTTGCACCTGCCGGGCGGTCCCTCCCGGGCCGGTGGGGATCACCGAGGCCCCTAACAGTTCCACCCCGTAGTGCAGGCCAAAAGCGCTGGTGAGCAGGCCGTAGCTCAAAGTCACCTGGACCACGTCGTCCCGGTCCACCCCGGCGGCGGTGAGGATGCGGGCGGCCAGCTTGGCCCAAGTGCGCAGGTCCCGGGCCGTGTAGCCCATGACGATGGGCGCGCCCGGACTGCCCGTGGAGGAATGGATACGCACCACTTCCCTTAAAGGCACCGCAAACATCTCGTAAGGATAGCTCTGGGCCAGGTGATGCCGGGTGGTGAAGGGCAGGCGGGCCAGGTCCTCCAGGGACTGGCAATCCTCGGGCAAAAAGCCGAGGCCGTCAAACTTCTTCTTGTAAAATTTGACATTCTTATAGGCCCGATGCAGGGTGGCCTGGAGACGCTCCAACTGCAACTGGAGCAAATACTTGCGCTCCATCTGCTCATAATCCTTATCAAAGATCGCCATTTTTTCCTCCTGGAGTGGGTTGAGGGGAGGGCTGGGGGAGGGGGGCTGGGGGAGGGGGTAAGGGCCGCTGGCCCTTAGCCCCCTCCCCCAGATCCGTCTTCTTCATCATCCTCCCGGCCCAGGTAGGCCTCGATGACCCGGGGGTCCCGGCGGATTTCCGCAGGGGGCCCCTGGGCGATTACCTGGCCGTGGTCCAGGACCACCACCCGGTGGCTGATGCCCATGATCAGGGTCATGTCGTGTTCGATGACCAAGAGGGTTATCCCCAGGTCCCGCAGCTTTCCCAGAAGGGCCATGAGGTCTTCGGTCTCCCGGGGGTTGAGGCCCGCGGCGGGTTCGTCCATGAGCAGCAATCTGGGCTCCTGGGCCAAGGCCCGGGCGATTTCCAGGCGACGCTGTTCGCCGTAAGCCAGGGCCTCGGCCGGGGCGTCCTCCTTGTCCCCTAGCCCCACCAGGTGGAGCAATTCCTTGGCCTGCTCTTTAGCCTGGGTTTCGGCCCGGCGCACCCGGCTTAGAGGCAACAGCGCGGCCATGGTGCCTACCTCTTCGCGCAGGTGATGGCCGGTGAGGACATTTTCCCCCACGGTCATGCCCCCGAAAAGCTGGATATTCTGAAAGGTGCGGGCCAGGCCCAGGGCGGCCCGGCGATACGGCGGCAGGCCCACCAGATCTTCCCCGGCCAACCGGACCTGGCCGGCGGTGGGGGGCAAAAGGCCGTTGATGACATTGAAACAGGTGGTTTTACCCGCGCCGTTGGGGCCGATGAGCCCCACAATATCGCCGGCGGCCACGGTGAAAGAGACCCCCTCCAGGGCCTTGACCCCGCCGAAATATTTGGTCAGATCATTAACCGCCAGTAAACTCATTCCCACACTTCCCGATAACCCTTGCCCAGATAGGCCCGCTGCACTTCCGGGTCTTCTTTGAGTTCCGCCGCGGTGCCGTCCAGGATGATGCGCCCGGTCTCCAGCACAT
Source organism: Desulfobaccales bacterium (assembly GCA_030694005.1). GTDB lineage: Bacteria > Desulfobacterota > Desulfobaccia > Desulfobaccales > 0-14-0-80-60-11 > JAUXZG01. The sequence continues at coordinate 38,771 of JAUXZG010000224.1, forward strand.
AGCCCCGATCCGCCACCTTCAGGGCGGCCCGGGCATTTTGTTCCACGAGCAAGATGGTAGTGCCGGCCTCTTTCAGCTCTTTCAGGATCTCATAAACCTGGGTTACCATCCGGGGCGCCAGCCCCATGGAGGGTTCATCCAACATCAACAGCCGGGGGCGGGCCATCAAGGCCCGGCCGATGGCCAGGATCTGCTGCTCGCCGCCGCTCAAGGTGCCGGCAGGCTGGCGACTCCGCTCTTTCAAGATAGGAAACCGCTCTTGCAACTCCCCCAAATCCCGGCGCGCCTGCTTCTGATCCTGCCGGTGAAAGGCGCCCAATTCCAGGTTGGCGGAGACGCTCAAGGTGCGAAAAACCCGGCGGCCTTCCGGCACCAGGGCCAACCCCAGGGCGACAATGCGCTCCGGACTCAAGCGGTTCAGTTCCTGGCCGGCAAATTCAATGAGCCCCTTGCGGGGCGGCAGTAAGCCGCAGATGGCCTGCAAAGTGGTGGTCTTGCCGGCGCCGTTGCCGCCGATCAAAGTCACCACCTCCCCGGGACGCACATGGAGAGAAATGCCTTTGAGCACCGGCAACCGACCATACCCGGCCTGGACACTTTTTAGAGTGAGCATAAGTTTGTTGATTGATGTTGTTTTTGAGGGGAGGGGGTAAGGGCCACTTACGAAAAAGCCCTTAGCCCCCTCCCCCAATGACCCTCACCCCCGAGTCAAGAATTTCAGGCTCAATTTACCCCGGCCCAGGAGGCCCTCCGGTCGCCAGATGAGCAAGGCCACCAGTAGGGCCCCGTAGATAAGGTCCTGGTAGGCCTGGAACTGTCGGAGCATCTCCGGCAGCACGGCCAGGGCTATGGCCCCCAGGACGGAGCCGATGATGGACCCCATGCCTCCCAGGACCACCATGCACAGGATCAGGATGGAGGTATGGAGGCCGAAGGATTCCGGGTTGATAAAGGTAATGTAATGGGCGTAAAGGGACCCGGCCAGGCCCGCCAGGGCCGCAGCCAGGGAAAAAATGACTATCTTGTAAGCCGGGGTGTTGATGCCCATAACCTGGGCGGTGGTTTCATGGTCCCGAATGGCCCGCAAGGCCCGACCGTGGTAAGACCTGACCAAGAGATAAGTGAATCCCAAGACCAAAAAGACCGCCAGGATCACCAACAAAAGATATAAGGGTTGCGGCCTAAAGCTCAGCCCCAAAAGACGGGGGGACGGGATGCCCACCAGGCCGTCCGGGCCTCCGGTGACCTCCAGATTGAGGAACACCAGGTCCACGATGACCCCGAACCCGAGCGTGACAATGGCCAGATAATCCTCTTTCAGCCTCAAGGTGGGCAATCCCAGGGCCAGGCCGCAGCCCCCGGTTACCAGCATGGCGCCCAGGGCCGCCAGGGGAAAGGGGAAGTGCCAGTGCAAGGCGGCCAGCGCCGAGGCATAGGCGCCGATGCCGTAAAACGCGGCATGCCCCAGGGAAACCTGGCCCGCATAGCCGATGATGAGATTCAGGCTGACGGCCAGGATGATGTAAATGCCGGCTAAGATGGCCAGGTGCAACAGATAGGCGGCCATCTTTAGTCCCCCCGTCCCTTTAAAATCCCCTGGGGCCTTAAGAGGAGCACCCCGATGAGGATGGCGAAGGCGATGGCGTCCTTGTACCCCGAGGACACGTAGGCCGCACCCAGGCTCTCGGCCACCCCCAATAGCAGACCGCCCAGGATAGCCCCGGGGATGTTTCCCACGCCGCCTAGAATGGCGGCGCTGAAGGCCTTGAGACCGGGCAGAAGGCCCATGCGGGGATAAGTGGCGTTGTAATAAATGGCCATCATGACTCCCGCGGCGCCGCTCAAGGCAGAGCCGATGAAAAAAGTCAAGGCCACCATGCGGTCCACATTGATGCCCATGAGCCGGGCGGTATCCCGGTCCAGGGCACAGGCCACAATGGCCTTGCCGTACCTGGTGTAACGCACAAAGACCATTAACAAGCCCATTAACCCCAAGGCCGCGGCCAGAATGGCCCCCTGGAGGGTGGACAGGGGGAGCCCGGCCACCGTGATGGTGCTGAAGGTGAACTGAATGGGGAAGGGGCGGTCATTGGGACCGAACAGCAGCAGGGCCAGGCTCTGCAGAAAAATGGAGGCGCCGATGGCGCTGATCAGGGGCACCAAGGGGTGGGCGCCCCTTAGGGGCCGGAAGGCCACCCTCTCCAGCGCTACCCCCAACAGGGCCGCGGCGACCATCCCGGCGGCAAAGGCCAAATAAAAATTGACTTTGCCCGTGGCCAGCAGCAGCACCGCCACAAAGGCGCCGCACATGTAGATTTCCCCCTGGGCGAAATTGATCAGGCCCAGAATCCCATAGATCATGGTATAGCCCAGGGCAATCAAGGCATAGACGCTGCCGGTGGTGAGGCCGTTGAGCAATTGCTGGAGGAACATCAGACCCGCTAAGGCTAAGTTAAGGGCACTGAAAAAACCCTATTTTTAGGTAATTGCTCTGAGTGGCGGCCAGAGACGGCCGCCCCACCGCCTTGGTTTTTCTGGTGGGGCGGGCCTCCGTGCCCGCCAACAATATTTTTTCAGGTCATTTTTCAGAGGTCTTAAGTTATCTTCTTGGAGAAAGTGGGGGATAAGGGGGCCGGCCCCAAGTCATATCCCCTTGCTTCCCTGACCCTCTTCTCCACCCCTTTTCTCAGGAAAGGTCGCCCATCACCATATCATCTTTAAGTATGAAGAGACAAGGCCGTTGTGCCCTCAAGCCAAGGAGAAGGCAGCAAGGCTGGCGGGGTTACCGCCGCCTAACGTCGGCGGTCCCGGCCTTGAGGGCCATGAAGGGTAAGCTCAATAAAAAAGGCGGCCCGCAGGCCGCCTTTTTTGTTTAACCCCGGTAGGGTTTAGAAGTGATACGCCACGCCAAACTGACCGCTGAACAGGTGATAGGTGGGATCAAATTTGAAGCTTTTCCCGCCATATGGGAGAATATTCTCCGGCATAGTAAAATCAAAGCTCGGTTCGGCATAGCGGTATTTGAAAGAGATGCCCACAGAGACATTCTTGAGGGCCATGTAACGAACGCCGGCCTCCGCCGCCAGGCAGATAACCGTGGTATTGGACGCGCCGCCCTGTTTCAGGGTATAGTTGTTTACAGCCGGGTCTATCGCATAGATGGAGAACTTAGGCTCCTGTTGGGTCCAGAGCACTGCCGGGCCCACCGCCACATAGGGCTGCAAACGCCCAAAAGGCACCTCGGAGTCCGGTAAGAACCCATAACGTCCGGCGAACATGAAGGCCAGGGTTATGGCGTTGCCTTCGCTAAAGAATTGGTTACGATAGGTGGCACCGAGACCCGGGATAGTGGTAGTGCTGGAGCCCCGGGCGCGGCGGAAGTCCACCTTGTTGTAGCTGATATCCAGGTAAAAGCCCAGATACTTCATCCAGTCGGGGTAGTCATAGCCCAGGAAGCCCTCTTTGACGAACCAGGTGCCCAGTTTCGCACCACCGTGGACTGACGTGTCAATAGCTCCGCTCAGACTGTTATTAACAACACCGCCCATACCTCCAGGGTTAGTAAACGAATTACTTTCCTTAGAGTCCGCCGCCCAACTGCCGCCTATATAGGCCTCCACATACATTTCCGCTTTGGCTACCCCGGGCAGTGCCACCAGGGCCGCCACCAGGACCACCAACCCCAAAATCCCACAAACTTTCTTGGTGTTCATTAGGTTATCCCCCCTTAATCTTGAAAAAAATTTTGGTTCCGTTACCCAGTTAACCTTTACCCCCTTTCCTCCTTTCCCGAAGTGTTGGAATACCGAAAACCCTTCCAGATTACGGTTTGCCATATTTTAAGACTTCGTTAAATTTTTTGTCAAGTTAAATATTAAAAATCTATATGTTTATATGTTTATTTCTCAGCTCATATTACTCCAGTTGGCTGCAGCGCTATTTTATGGCGGTAAAATATTTTTTGTCAAGAATAAAATCAGGATGGGGAAAAAAAGGCTTAATAGGCCAGGCTGATCCAGGTGGCCAACCCCAGGACCACACTGAGCAGACCGTTGAGAGTAAAAAAGGCCGGGGGGAGGTGCTTGGGGTCCCGCAGAGCCAGGATCAGGTTCTGGCCCACCAGAATCAGGACGCTAAAGATCACGGCGCCGGCGTAAAGCAGTCCCAGTCCGGCCAGCCAACCGGTGAGGACAAAGCCCACTGCGCTGATCAGATGGCACAGGGCCGCGCCCCAACGGGCCCACCTCGGTCCCACCCTGGCCGGTAGAGAAAAAAGACCCACCCGCCGATCAAACTCCTCATCCTGCAGGGCATAAAGAATATCAAAACCAGCCACCCAAAATAGCACTGCCATTGAGAGCACCAGGACCGGAAGCCCCAGATCGCCCCGGACCGCCAGCCAGCCCCCGGCCGGCGCCAGCCCCAGACTCATACCCAGAATCAGATGCGAGGCCCAGGTGAAGCGTTTGGTCAGGGAATAACTCAGGATTACCCCCAGGACCACCGGTGAGAGGACGAAACAAACCCGGTTGAGCTGGGCCGCGGCCCCCATAAAAATTAAGGAATTCACCACAATAAAAACTAGCGTAGCCCGTCGGCTTAGCCGACCGGCGGGCAAAGACCGGGCGGCAGTACGGGGATTCAGTCCGTCAAAGGGCGCATCCACCAGGCGATTGAAGGCCATGGCAGCCGCGCGGGCACTTACCATGGCCACCAGGATGTAAACCGCGGTTCGAAAAGTAGGCAAACCCCGCGCCGCCAGCATGGCTCCCATGAAAGCAAAGGGCAGGGCCAAAACGCTGTGGCCTACCTTGATC
>JAUXZG010000231.1 GCA_030694005.1 Desulfobaccales bacterium
GGCCCCGCCTTCCCCTGCTAACATATGCGGGTTGGGAGGGGGGTGTGGGGGGAGATTGTAAGGTGACCTCAGGTCCCTGCCCTCCCTCCACACAATACCTCATCTCCCCCTGCCTGTCCAGGGTAAGTGGCGGTCGCAGTTGACAAGGCCTGGAGATTAGAATAAATAAAATACGGGGCTATACCGATGAAGAAGTTATATCTCAGGACCTTTGGCTGTCAGATGAATGTGGCCGACTCGGAGCTGATGGCCCAGGTATTGGCCGGCGAGTATGTCCTTACCCAGCAAGCCGAGGAAGCTGATCTTTACCTGATCAATACCTGCGCCATTCGCCGCAAAGCCGAGGAGAAGGTCCTTTCTCTTTTGGGAAGCCTGAAGGGTTTAAAAAAACGCCGCCCCCAGCTAATCCTGGGCGTGGGCGGCTGCGTGGCCCAGCAGGAAGGGGAGCGGCTGCTGGCGGTGGCCCCTCATCTGGACCTGGTGTTCGGCACCCACGGCATCTATCGACTGCCCCAAATGGTCCGCGCCGCGGCCGCCGGACGGCGGGTGGTGGAGGTGGACCTGAAGCCGGGCCTCCCTCCTTGGCCCCAGAGGCAGTGGCCGCCTAAGCCGGTCAAGGCCCTGGTGACCATCATGAAGGGATGCGATAATTTCTGTAGTTTCTGTGTAGTGCCCCATGTGCGGGGCCGGGAAGAAAGCCGCCCGCCTTCGGTCATCACCGCGGAGATCGCCGACTTTCTGGCGGCCGGGGGCAAGGAGGTGACGCTTTTGGGCCAGAATGTCAATTCCTATGGCCGGGGCCTGCCGGAGCCGATAACTTTTCCGGATTTGCTGCGGCGGGTTTCCGCCATGGAAGGATTGGCTCGCCTGCGCTTTGCCACTTCCCATCCCCGGGACCTGTCGGCTGATTTGATCTCCACCTTTTTAGACCTGCCGCCTTTATGTGAACACTTGCATCTGCCGGTACAATCCGGGTCTAACCGTATTCTTAAGGCGATGAACCGCGGTTACACCCGGGAGCAATATTTAGAGAAGGTGGCCAGGTTGAGGCAGTCTTGCCCAGGCATCCATATTTCCACCGATTTGATTGTGGGCTTTCCTTCCGAAACCGAGGCCGACTTTGCCCATACCCTTGATCTGATGGCCAAGGCTGCCTTTGATCAGGCCTTTTCCTTCAAATATTCTCCCCGGCCCCAAACCCGGGCCGCGACTTTACCGGATCAGCTTCCGGAGGTAGTAAAGGCCGAACGCCTGGCCCGCTTGCAGGCCCGGCAGGACGAGCTTACTATCAAGGCCCACGGGCGTTTGGTAGGCCAAACGCAAGAGGTCTTGGTGGAAGGCTTGAGCAAGCGCGCCCCGGAGCAGCTCTGCGGCCGGCTGCGGACCAACCGGGTGGTGAACTTTCCAGGGCCGCGGCATTTAGTGGGCCGCCTGGCCCAGGTGCACCTTACCGAAGCTCACCCCCATTCCTTGAAAGGCAGGTGGGTAGAGGACCCACCCACCCCGTGACCGATGGTGGATTGCCTGAGGACGCCCCCAAGGAGGGTACCATGTTGAGACAAATGACAGTCTCGGGATTAACCATCGACCCCTTTACCAACAGCCCCATCATGATCTTAAAGGATGTGGAGTCGGAAAAGGCGGTCCCCATCTGGATCGGGTTGCTGGAGGCCACCGCCATCGCCAGTGAGCTGGAGAATATCAAATTCTCCCGCCCCATGACCCATGATCTATTGAAGAATGTCATGGAACTCATGGAGGTTCAGGTGACCAAGGTGGAGGTCTGCGATCTCAGGGACAACACCTACTTCGCCCTCATCTATTTTAAGCGGGAAGGCCAGGAGGTGAGTATCGACGCCCGGCCCAGCGACGCCATCGCCCTGGCCTTGCGCACCAAGGCCCCCATTTTTGTGGCGGAGGCGGTGATCCAAAAGGCCCGCCGCGTCGATCTGTCGGCCAAAGAGGCCATTACCAGCGATGACGCCAAGAAATGGACCGAGATCCTGGAGAGCCTGGACCCGGATGATTTCGGGAAGTATAAGATGTGATGCTCGCGGTCAGCGGTCAGCTTATCCATATGCCGCTTCTGCCGAAAGCTGAACGCTGAAAGCTGAGAGCTAATCCATGATCGACCTGCACACCCACACCCTTTACAGCGACGGAGAGCTCCTGCCCGCGGAATTGTGGCGCCGGGCTCAGGTGATGGGCTACCGCTATCTGGCTATCACCGACCATGTGGACGCCTCTAATTTCGACATGGTCTTCGCGCGCCTCAAAGCCGCGGCCGACAGCCTTAACCGCGGCGAGCTCCCCTATCTCATCCCCGGCCTGGAATTCACCCACCTGCCCCCGGCCTTGATCGCCCCCCTGGCGGCCCAGGCCCGGGCTCTGGGCGTGCCCCTGATCTTGGTGCACGGGGAGACCCTGGTCGAACCGGTGGCCCCGGGCACCAACCGGGCCGCCTTGGACGCAGATATCGACATCCTGACCCACCCGGGCCTCATTACCCTAAAGGACGCGGCCCAGGCCCGGGAACGGGGCATCTTTTTAGAGATCACCGCCCGCAAAGGCCACTGCCTGGCCAATGGCCATGTGGCCAGGATGGCCATTGAGGTGGGCGCCTCCCTCATCCTCAACACCGACGCCCACAGCCCCGGCGACCTCATCACCAGAGGGCAAGCCGAACTTATCGCCCGGGGAGCGGGCTTAAGCGACAACGCCTGCCAGTCCATGTTCAACGACGCCGAATCCCTGGCCCGCCGCCTGGCGGAAATGTAGGGGGGAAATGATTTGGGGGAGGGCTGGGGGACTTGAAGTCCTCTTACAATCTCCCCCAAACCCCCTCCCCACCCCCGC
>JAUXZG010000235.1 GCA_030694005.1 Desulfobaccales bacterium
TGCCCCCTCCCCTAAAACCCCTCCCCCAACCCCTTAAGAAATATTTAGCCGGGGAAGGCGGGGCCGTTGACCCCGCTTTCCCCGGCTAACTTTTGCGGGTGGGGAGGGGGGTGTGGGGGGAGGGCAGGGAGTTCAACTCCCTGGCCCTCCCCCCACAATACTCACTTAATCAAGCCGTAGTTCTTGAGCACCAGTTGCAGGCGTGCTTCGTTGGCCTTGGACATGGGGCACAGGGGTTGTCTTACTTCGCCGGTGATTTTCCCCATCATTTTCAGGGCGGTTTTGGCCGGCGCCGGGTTGGTTTCAAAAAACATGGCCTCCATCAGGGGCCACATCTTGAAATGCAGTTTCCGGGCCTTATTGAGGTCCCCGGCGAAGAAGGCGTTGCACATGCCCGCCATGTCTTTGGGGGCCACGTTGGAGGTCACCGAGATCACGCCTTTGCCGCCCACGGCCAAAAGCGGCAGCACGGTAAAGTCGTCCCCGGACAGCACGATGAACCTGTCGCCGCAGAGTTCCAGGACCTTGGAGCACTGCTTCAAGTCCCCGGTAGCCTCTTTGATCCCCACGATATTGCGCAGCTTGGCTAACCGGGCCACGGTTTCGGGCAGCAGGTTGACGCTGGTGCGGGAAGGCACGTTGTACACCACGATGGGGATCTGGGTGGCCGCGGCGATGGTTTTAAAGTGTTGGTACAGCCCCTCCTGGGTGGGTTTGTTGTAGTAAGGAGTGATCATCAAGGCCACGTCCGCGCCGGCTTTTTGGGCGTGTTTGGTAAAATCCAGGGCCTCGGCGGTATTGTTGGACCCGGTGCCGGCGATCACGGGAATCCGTTTTTTCACCTGGTCGATACAGATCTCCACCACCCGTTTGTGCTCCTCGTGGGACAGAGTGGGGGATTCGCCGGTGGTGCCGCACGGCACGATGCCATGGGTGCCTCCCTTTATCTGGAACTCGATGAGTTCCCGATAGGCCTCCTCATCCAGGCGGCCCTTCTTGAAGGGAGTAACGATGGCCACAATTGCACCCTTTAACATGACGCTCCCTCCTTACTTGAGTTCATCTACCCACAATTCTCCCTGAAAAACCACCAGGGCTTCGCCTTCCAGGTAGATATCGGCGAAGGTTTCTCCTTGAGGCTGAAAATAAACGGTGAGGGCCTCGCCCCCCCGGGTATGGACCACCGTGGGGGACGCTACCTTACCAAGCCGGGCGGCGATCAAAGCCGCGGCCACCGCGCCGGTGCCGCAAGACAGGGTCTCGTCCTCCACCCCCCGCTCGTAGGTGCGCACCTCCAGGGCGTGGGGGCCTTTGAAGCGGATAAAATTCACGTTGGTCCCGGCGGGCTGGAACATAGGATGAAAACGTACCGTCCGGCCCCAGAGGTTGACCGGCACCTGCTCCAGGTCGGTCACGGGCACCACCACATGGGGCACCCCCACCTTCAGGAAGTGGCCAGTGAGGGTCTCCCCATTTATGGGGATTTGCTGCTTAAGGCGGAAGTCCCCCACCCCGGTCATGGCCAGCCTTACCTGGCGGTCCTGGACTTCGGCGTGGATGATCCCCGCCAGGGTTTCAAAGGACAGGTTATTGGGGGCCAGGCCGTTGAGCACCGCAAAGCGGGCGGCGCAGCGCCCGCCGTTGCCGCACATTTCCGGCTCGGAGCCGTCGGCGTTGTAAAAACGCCAGCTAAAGTCGGCCCGTTTGGATTCCTCAAGGAGGACCAAGCCATCGGCTCCCACCCCTAGCTTTCGGGCGCACACCTTGCGGGCAAAGGCGGGCTGTTCGGCCTCCGGAATGCAGGCCCGGCGGTGGTCCACCAGCACGAAGTCGTTGCCGCCTCCGTGCATTTTATAAAAAGGTATGCGGCGTCTAAGGTCAGCGGCCATCAGGCAGAACTCTTTAAGAATGCCGGGATGCTCTCCCCCCAGATAAGCTGGCGGTAAGTTTCCCGCTTTCTGATAACATAAAATTCTTCATCCTGCACCAAGATTTCCGCCACCCGGGGGCGGGCGTTGTAATTGGAGCTCATGGAAAAGCCATAGGCCCCGGCGCTCATCACCGCCACCATTTCCCCGGGCTGGAAGGCCGGCATTTTCCGGTCTTTGGCCAGAAAATCCCCGGATTCGCAGATGGGCCCCACCAGGGAAGCTTTGACCAAGGGTCGGGGCCGCTCCACCACCGGCCACAGGGCATGATAAGAGCCGTACAGGCTGGGCCGGGCCAGGTCGTTCATGCCCGCGTCCACCACAATGAAATGCTTGGCCTCGCTCTCCTTGGTATAGAGCACCCGGGTCACCAAGATGCCGGCGTTCCCCACTAACACCCGGCCCGGCTCCAGGATCAGGGTGCCTTCCAGACCTTTCAGCTTTTCTCGGATTTTCTCCCCGTATTCTGAGGGGTGGGGCGGTTCTTCCCGGTCATACTGAATCCCCAACCCGCCGCCCAGGTCCAGGTAGCGGATGTGAATGCCCTCCGTCTTCAGGCGGGCCATCAGCTCCTTCAGGCGTTCCAGGGCGTCCACAAAGGGGGTCACCTCGATGATCTGGGAGCCGATGTGGCAGGCCATCCCCACCACCTCCAGATGCGGCAACTCCTGGGCTTTCTGATAATCCTTGAGGGCGCGCTCTATGTCGATGCCGAATTTATTCTTTTTAAGGCCGGTGGAGATGTAGGGATGGGTCTGGGGGTCGATGTCCGGGTTGATGCGCAGGGCCACCCTGGCCTTTTTTCTCATGCGGCCGGCAATGCGGTTGATCTCCCCCAACTCCTGGGAGGATTCCATATTAAAAAGCAGGATGCCGGCGTTTAGCGCCGCCTTGATCTCCTTAGGCGTCTTGCCCACCCCGGAGTAAACCACCTTGCCAGGGTCCACCCCGGCCTTCAGGGCCCGGTAAAGCTCGCCCCCGGAGACGATGTCCGCTCCTCCCCCCAGGCTGGCAAACAGCCGCAAAATCGCCAGATTGGCGTTGGCCTTCACCGCGAAACAGATTAAATGGGGAAACCCCTCGAAGGCCGCGTCGAAGACCCGGTAATGGTGGGTCAAGGTGGCGGCGCTGTA
>JAUXZG010000244.1 GCA_030694005.1 Desulfobaccales bacterium
GCCTCACCTGCAAATGCTGTTAATGATGTCCCGCCTAGCAATAAACCAGCCGAGAAGAGTGAAGCTAATATCTTAGTTGAAAAAGTCATGTTTAATCCTTGAGATTCATATAGATCGATTAAGTGTAATTTAATCAATGACCAATATCTTAGTTTTTAAAAGTGACGGCAATATGACCAGTGTCATCAGGTTTGTATTTGGCTGATTTGTCTATTGATATCATCGATATTCCATATACCAGACTCAATAGCTAGGTATCCGACAAACGCATGTTGTAGTCCTTTAGAACTATATGCAGTGTTAATGGATGTCATTTAAGTGCATCAGTATGTGCAAGTCTCTTAATAAACCGTTTTTATTGCGTAATTTTGGAAATAGCAGGTAGTAATAAACCAAGGTGTTTTTGTAAGCCGATAGGACTACTTTAAAAAACACACTGAACATATTCAATCAATAACATGGCAACAGTCGCGAAAAGGTGTTGCGTTGATTTACAGCAGATGAATGTTTTGCACACACGCAGAAGTTTGAGTCATCGCGGCTTTAAGTAGCAAGAATTTATGTAGTTTTTTAGTTTTATTGGTTTTAAGTAGTTTTTTATAGATGTAACTTTTTTAATGACTTTTGAAGGGGTAAGAAATGAATTTTAAATTAAAAACTTTAGTGGCTGCGCTTGCATTATCAGCAGTGGCTACATCAGCTAACGCTGCAATTTCAGCAGGCACAAGCAATGGTAATTCTGAATTAGTGTTCAGTGCTTGGGATTCAACTGCAGGTGTTGGTTATACATACGACCTTAACTGGAACAAATTTTTGAATGACTTTGTAGGTATCGATCAGGCTGCTTCTGCTGCAGGTAACCCAGTTTTAGCAGCAAACGCAGTAGTACAATCTTCAATGATTGGTGCTGGCGGCGTGATTTTTGATGATGTATTAACAGGCTTCAATCTAGCTGGTTCTTCAAATGTGCAATGGAACTTGGGTGCATTTGATAACTTTGGTCGTACACGTTTGTTAATGACACAAGGTGATGCTGGCTTGCCATTTGCTTCAACCAATAATCAGGTTAAAGCTTCTGTTACTGGTTTTACTGGTTACGTGTCTCAAGCCAATTCACTTGTTACTGTGCCTGCAGAAGATACTTTTAACACTTCAGTTGTAGCAGATGGACAAGGTTATGCAGGTCTTCTGAATAATGGTTTCAATAACAATCTTGCTGACACAACCAATGTGCTCGGTGGTACTTCATTCATGTATTTCCTTGCGCCAACTACACTTGCTTCAAGTGCAGCGCAAGCGATACAACAACAGTTGTTTTCATTCGATGGCAGAGAAATCGTAGCTAAAACATATTTGCAAAATGATGTTTGGCGCTTACAAATTGCTGCAGTACAAGCAGTGCCAGAGCCAGAAACCAATGCAATGATGTTAGCGGGTTTAGGTTTAATGGGTTTTATCGCTCGCCGTCGTCGTAATAATCTAGCTAAGTAATTTCTAGCCAATAAATACCTAGTTGAGTTCAGCTAGGTAATGCTAGTAATTTTTCCGCCCTTAGTCCTTTTTTTAAAAAAGAATTAAGGGTTGTGTTACCAGAAGTTTTTTATTTTGATATTTTTATTCAATATTTTATTCAATCGATTAAAGGAAATTAAATCATGAAATATACAAAAATCGCACTGGCTTGTGGTTTAGCCTTAGCTGCAATGTCTGCACAAGCGGCTGGTCCAGCAATTCCAGCAGGTACTAAAGTAATATTCTTGTCTGGCGCAACTGCACCAGATAACTTTTTAGGTGATCTTGCAAGCGGCATGATGACTGGCGTAACTGCAATCCGCAGTAATGATTCTGGTATCTTGCACCGTGCCTACTTAGGTAAAGCAGCGGCTGGTATTCCAGGTGTTGCTGTTGGTACTGACATTTTGTTTGTTAAGCGTTCTAAAGGTGGTTCAGTATGGGGTGTAGACCCAGTAGCACGCGCACAACGTATTGAGACTTTAGATTTGAACAACTGTGTAGTTTCTGTTGCGCCATGGGCGTGGTCATGCGGTACTAAAGGCATTGACCCAGGTATTGCTGGTCACGAAACTGCAGCAAACACAGGTTTAGTAGCTGACTTTGGCGTTGCAGACGTTGAGCCAGGTTTATTTAAAGAGCCATTCAACACAGAGAATAACCAAGCTCAATTAACACCATCTGAGCTTTCAT
>JAUXZG010000003.1 GCA_030694005.1 Desulfobaccales bacterium
GGCCATGGGCATGCGGGAGGTGCGCCGTTTAAGAGGCGAAGTGGGCCGGGCCATGTTTTGGGAAGACCTGGAAAAAGAAATCTTCGCCCCCCTCTTCAGCCAACGGGAAGGCGAACCCCTGAAACGGGAACCGACTTGATGAGGAGTGATGAGTTGAGGGGAGGGTCGGGGGAGCAGTGGCTCCCCCGACCTCCCCTCAAACTCCCCTCCCAACCCCCTTTATGGGTGCCTGAGAAATCGGGGCCTGCGGCCCCGATTTCTCAGGCAAACTAAAACCCATAAGGGCTTGGGTGTGGGGGCTTGGGGGAGGATTGTAAGTGGGCCGTAGGCCCACTTACAATCCTACCCCAACAACCAAACCACTGAAGCGAGATAGATTTAAATCATGGTCAGAGCAAAAAAAGTTGTGCCCATGGAACGCTCCACCCCGGGGCAACTCTGGGAGCCGGTGCGCACCCCCTCCCGGTTCCGCAATGCCTTGAGCAAATACCGGGTGTGGCGCAGTGAGTCCCGCTGCCTCAAATGCGGCCGCTGCGTGGAGCTTTGCCCTTACGGGGTCCACACCAAGGCCGGCAGTTTTTTGAGGCGGCCCAAGAGCTATTTGTGTCTGGGGACGGCCTGCGCGGATAAACCCTTTTATTGCGTGGCCCATTGTCCGGCCCAGGCCCTGAGGGTCAGCGTCCATCCCATCTATAACACCTTAGGCGACAGCCGCTGGACGCCGGACTTGCTGCTCAGCACCTGGTGGCAGGCGGAGTTTGGCACCCTGCCCTATAATGACCTGGAATACCGGCTGGGCGGCTCCGGCGGCGGCTTTGACCGTTTGCGTTTTCTGTTTCCCACCCGCCCCCGGGATTCCAAATTGCGCCATGCAGACATCTCTCTGGATTTGGAGCTCAACCGCCGGGATGACGGCCGGCCCCAGGTGCGCTTCTCCGTGCCCTATTACGGCGGCGGCATGTCCTTCGGCTCGGTAAGCATCAACACCATTCTGTCCCGGGTCCAGGCCGCCAGACGCTTTAACACCATGGTCTCAACCGGCGAAGGCGGCTATCCCGAAGAACTTTGCCCTTACGATGAGCAGGTCATCACCCAGGTGGCCACCGGCCTTTTCGGGGTGCGGGAAGAGACCATCCAGCGGGTGCGCATGGTGGAATTCAAATACGCCCAGGGGGCCAAGCCCGGCCTGGGGGGCCATCTCCTGGGGGACAAAGTTACGCCCGCGGTGGCCCGTATGCGGGAGTCGGTTACCGGCACCGCCCTGTTTTCGCCTTTCCCCTTTCACAGCGTCTATTCCGTGGAAGACCACAAAAAGCACATTGACTGGATTAAACAAATCAATCCCCGGGCCCTGGTTTCGGTGAAGGTCTCCACCCCTACGGATGTGGACATGGTGGCGGTGGGAAGTTACTATGCCGGGGCCCATATAGTGCAACTGGACGGCAGCTACGGCGGCACCGGCGCCGCGCCCGACATTGCCAAGAAGAACATCGCCATGCCCGTGGAATACGCCATTCCCAAGGTGCATCAGTTCCTGCGGGCCGAAGGCATCAGGGAGCAGGTTACCCTCGTGGCCTCCGGCGGCATCCGCACCGCCTTTGATGTGGCCAAAGCCATCGCCCTGGGCGCGGACCTGGTGCAAATCGGCACCGCGGACCTGGTGGCCCTGGAATGCCTGCGTTGCCACAACTGCGAAAGCGGCCGGGGCTGCGCCCGGGGCATCGCCACCACCGACCCTGAACTGGTGGACCTCATGACCGTGGCCTGGGGCGTCAACCGCATCAGCAACATGTATTACTCCTGGAACTGGCAATTGAAGGAAATCCTGCGCCGCTTGGGGCTCAGAAGCATCCGGGAACTGGTGGGCCGCACCGATACCCTGGTCCACCTGGACTACACCGACCGCCCGGTGGACGACAATTTGCGGAGAGGAGCTTAGTTCAAGGTTCAAGGTTCAAAGTTCAAAGTTCAAAGTTATAGGGCGGCCTGGGGCAACCAAAGATCGGTGTGCGCAGTATGCGCTATGGACTGAAAATGATAAATGGTATTTTAGAATGAGTGAAAGGGTCGAAAGGGTTTTAACCGCACTAGAAAGAATGGGACGGAGGTATATTCGAGAATTTCTCGTTGAAGAAGGATGGGAGCCTTCTCGACTGTGTTCAGATTGGTACTATGCATTTAAGTTTCTATTGTCGAAGTTATATATGCAGGGGCGAAATGATTCCCTTTCTGTTCGATATCTTGGAAAAATG
Source organism: Desulfobaccales bacterium (assembly GCA_030694005.1). GTDB lineage: Bacteria > Desulfobacterota > Desulfobaccia > Desulfobaccales > 0-14-0-80-60-11 > JAUXZG01. The sequence continues at coordinate 2,253 of JAUXZG010000003.1, forward strand.
CAGCAATGCTTAGACTCATATTTCTTACCTGATTCTATGACAACAATAGAAGCTTTGGCTCAGGGTCGTTATATTCCTTTAACTGCCGATTGGGTAAATTTTAATATTGAAAATAGCCCCTTATGGCAGAGATTTGATAAAAGCATGGGCAAGCAACGAGATCGTGAGATGGTTCTTGATGTTCTGAGATATATAAGCAATATTCCTGATTACAACATAGTAAACCATAGTATTTCTGAGATAGAAGCCGGTCGTATTAGAGAACACCGTGAAAAGCTTAAGCTAATCTGGGGAGTTGGCCCAAAGACTTCTGCCTTCTACCTGCGAGATATTATATTCCTTTTCAATTGTGAACTAGCCCCGGAGGAATCTATAGAATTACAGCCCATAGATACCTGGGTTCGTCAGGTCGTCGACTCGCTCCGTGATGAGCAAGATTCAGATCGACAATTATCAACGGAAGATTGGTTAGTTAGACATGGTGGGGGTCCCAGAAACTCCGCTCTAATAAATTCAGGAATGTGGTATTTAGGAAAACACTCTTTCGCTTTGATTCTAAGACTCTTGGCTGAAGGAAACATTTCACTCGAAATGATAGAATCATAAATAATCATGCTTTCAAGTCGTTAGCTGTGGCTGCTGAGAGCTAAAAACTTTGAACTTTGAACCTTGAACCTTGAACTTTGAACTTTGAACTTTCATGCCATGGCTAAAATCGAGCGCTTTGAGGATATTGAAGCCTGGAAAAAAGCTCGGGAGCTTACCAAAATTATTTATGAAGTCACCTCCCAGGGAAAAATTGCCGCGGATTTCTCCCTGAGGGACCAGCTCCGCCGGGCCTCAGTGTCTATCATGGCTAATATTGCCGAAGGTTTTGAACGCGAGGGCAACAAGGAATTCCGACAATTCCTGGCCATGGCCAAGGGTTCGGTGGGCGAAGTAAAAGCGTTGCTATATGTTGCCTTGGATGCCGGCCTGACATCCTCGGAACAATTTTACCGGATTATCTCGCTGGCCGACGAGGCCTCCCGCCTGCTGGCTGGCTTTCTGCGATATCTGAAAGCCTCTGAAAAGAAGGGCAGCAAATTTAAATAAATTTCTGAACCTCTGTTTATCTTTATAACTTTGAACTTTGAACTTTGAACTTTGAACCTTGAACCTTGAACCTTGAACCTTGAACTATATCGGTGAACCCTATGGAAAATACCAATAATCATACCCACCCGGGTCTCAGATTATTGGATACCCGGCGGAACTTTACCCCGCCTTATCCCCCGGACCGCATCATCAAGGGGGAAGACGAAGGCGGCTGCGGGGTCACCGG
>JAUXZG010000004.1 GCA_030694005.1 Desulfobaccales bacterium
GGGGCCTTTGGCCCCGCCTTCTCCGGCCAATAATCCCCCTTAAGGGATTGGGGGTGGGGGTTTGGGGGAGGGGGTAAGGGCCCACTGGCCCTTAGCCCCCTCCCCCAAAATCCAACTCAACCCCCGGCCGTGACGATTAGGCAATCTCCCTGCATTTGGCGGTCGAGGTTTCCCAGCCAGGGGTGCAGCAGTCCCCGGGCGGCCAGCATCAGCCCAGCGATGACCGGGGCAGAGCGCATGACCCGGTTGGCCCGCCCGGCCCGAGCCGCCAGGGCCACGCAGAGTGATTGCGCCAGCCACAAGGCCGGGGTGCAGGTCTTTATCTCTATAAGCTCAAAATCGGCCCGGACCAGCACTTCCTTTAAGCTCTGGGGAGAAAAGTGCCAGAGGTGGAACGGCACATGCCAGTTGATCCAGTGCCGGCCAAAGAGGCGGCGCCAGAAGCCGGCGGCATTGGGACAGGAAATCCACACCTGCCCCCCGGAAGAAAGCAACCGCCGCACCTTGCTGAGCATGGCCACCGGGTCCCGGACGTGTTCCAGGACATTGGCCAGCACCACCACTTCATAGGGCCTTTGCGGGGTAAACTTGGCCAACGCTTGGGTATGCACGGTAAAACCCCGCTTACGGGCCTGGGCCGCGGCCTGTTCATTTAACTCCAGGCCCTCGGCCTGAAAGCCCTGGCCGGCATAAAGGGTCAGGCCCCGCCCCTCGTTGCAACCCACATCCAACAACCGCCCGGCCCCGGACCGCATGTGGAAGGAAATATCGCCATCGGCCTTCAACCAGAGTTGGTACAGGGGCGAAGCCATAAGCCTTTCCCTGAGCTTCGTATAGGTGGTGCCCGCCTCCCCGCCATAATTATAAAAGCGCTCGTAAAGTTCCTTAAGCTGCCTTTCCGAAGGCCGCGGCCAGGTTTGCTCCAGACCGCAAGAGGGGCATTTAACAATATCATAAAGGCCCGGGGCGCCGAAGCGGTCGTCAAAAAGCCCGGCCAATACCGGCCGGCCCTCCTGGCCGCAGAGCAGACACTTGGGGTGGCTTTTCCTTGGGCGGCTCATGGGCGGCGCTCCAGAAGTTCCCGGTAGAGGCTTAGCCACTGCCGCCCTACTACTTCCCAGGAATAGCGGCGCTCCACCAATTGCCGCAGCCTGCGACCCCGCTCCTGACGCTCCGCCTCGTTCCAGGAAAAGACCATATCCAGGGCCTGACTCAGTTCTTTTACCCGGGGATGCACCAGGATGCCCCCACCTTCCTCCCAGTCACTCAGGCCGGTTTCATGGGTAGTAATCACCGGGGTCTCCACCGCCGCGGCTTCCAGGTTCACCAGGCCCACCACCTCGGAATGCGAGGGGGCGCAAAAAGCCCAGGCGTTCCGGTAAAGCTGCCATTTCTGGGGGCCAAAAACCGGGCCCAGAAAACTCACCTGACTCTCCAGTCCCCAGGCCTGGACGAGGCCCTTGAGCCTGTGGGCATATTTCTCACTGTCCGCCGGCCCGGCAATCAGCAGACGACAGGCCCGCCCCTTAAGGGCCCGGCCAAAGGCCGGAATGAGCACCTCGAGACCTTTTTTAGGGTGGAGCCTGCCTAAAAAAAGCAGGTAAGGAGAGGCTGCCTCAGAGGCTTGGCTTTCGTGGGTGGCCAAAAAGTCATCCGCCTCGGTCAAATCAAGGGCATTGGGGATGACCGTAAGGCGTTGCCCGGGGAATTGGGGGGCCAAATGGTCCCGCTCCAGGGGGGTGATGGCATGAATCAGGGACAGGCACCGGAAGGCCGGGTAGGCCAGGCTATACCAGTAAAGCAGTTTCTTTACCCTTCTTAAGCGTCCATCCCGCCAGTGCCAGGGTTCCAGCATGCCGTGCGCGGTGAGCACGGTAGGAATCCCGTGGCGGGCCCCGGCCCGGGCCGCCAGCCACTGCGGCGCCAGCCAAACCCCATGGATGTGGAAAATATTACCCGCTGACCGGCCTAAGGTGTCGAGATAGGCTCTAAGGCCCCGGGGATAACGCCACCTCGGGCTTCCCCAGCCCAGGGGGAATTCTCTTAAGTTCACGCCTTCCGAAACCGGAGTCCCGGCCCGGCCCGCGGCCAGAATCGTCGTGGGGTACCCCTGGCGAGCCAGATAGTCCGTCAGTTGCCGGACCACCTGGTGCACTCCATAATTAGCCGGAGAATAGTCATCAATAATGTGGAAGATATGGGGCCTCATAGGCTCTTGGCACCGATTTCCTGGGAAGGAGAGTTTCCGGGGCGCCGCGCCCCTTGCCCCGGGGCAAGGGAACCCCCCTTACCAAAAATTACTCCGGACCTTGCCTCCAAATGGCTTTCTAAACCTGCTGATATCCACCCCCGGCTAAATTTGCTTAAAAAATTTTCCATTATATACCATCTAAACCGAACAAACGCTATCCAGGGGTTTTCTGCCGGTCTAACGACCGGGGGCAGGCGTTTGCGGGGCTTTAGCAGGACCTGGGAAAACCGGCGGGCTGGGGCCTGAAACGCCCCCAGAACGAGACCTTTATGATTGGCGGGCTTGCTGAAGGAGGTGGAGGACTGGGGCCGTAGTCCCCCAAACTCTCCTCAGCTTATCTCTTCATCAGTGAGGTAGCAGGCGGGGTCCGGGGCCCAGAGGTCCCCGGTCAGGGCTTCCGCCCGGACCCTGAAGTTGCCGGCGCAGATGTCCAGCCAGCGACACCTGGCGCAGCGGCCGGTGACGTATCGTTTTTTCTCTTTTAAACGGGCCATGAGGGGGTTGGCAAGGTCGGTCCAGATGTCGCTGAAAGGGCGCTCTCGCACCTTGCCGAAGGAATAATGGCGCCAGAACTGGTCGGCGTGGACCTCTCCGTTCCAACTGACGCAGCCTAGGCCCCGGCCGGAACTGTTGCCTTCGTTCATTTTCAGCAGTTCCAGCACCTGAGCGGCCCGGAGCGGGTCTTCCTTGAGCAGCTTGAGGTAGATGTAAGGCCCGTCGGCATGGTTGTCCACCGTCAGCACCTCCACGGTCCGGCCCGCCTCAAAAAGGCGCCGGGTGCGGGCGCAAATCAGGTCCACCATCTGCCGGGTTTGGCTATGGCTCAGGGCCTGCTCCACCAGGCGGCTGCCCCGCCCGGTATAGACCAGGTGGTAAAAACAGATCCGGGGAATCTCGTATGCTTCCACCAGGTCGAAGATGGCCGGCACTTCCTGGTAGTTAAGCCGGCTGATGGTAAAGCGCAGGCCCACCTTGAGGCCCGGCTCCTGGCAGTGGCGCACCCCATTCATGGCCGCGGCAAAAGACCCGGGTTGGCCCCGAAATTTATCATGCGTGGCAGCAGTGCCGTCCAGGCTGATACCCACATAGGACAGGCCCAGGTTTTTCAGACACCTAGCCATTTCTCGGGTGATGAGGGTGCCGTTGGTAGAGATCACCGCCCGCATGCCGGCGGCCACGGTCCAGTCCACCAAGTCCAACAGGTTCGGGCGCATCAGGGGTTCACCCCCGGAAAACAACACCACCGGCACCCCGAAGTCCTTGAGGTCCTGAAGCAGCGCCAGGCCCTCGGCGTAACTCAGCTCGTCCGGCGCCGCGGTAGCGGTGGCCTGGGCATAACAATGAAGACATTTGAGATTGCACCGCTTAGTGATGTTCCAGACCACCACCGGCTTTTTGTCTGCAGAAAATTGCAACAGGTGGGAGGGCAAGTCTTGAGCCCGGCGGCCGTAACGCAAGACATCCGAGGCCTCCACCGCCCCGCAGTATAGTTTGGACACCCCCACCATGGCGCCTCTTACTCCCGAAAAAGGGTTTTTTGGTAGTGCTCGCGGATTACCTGGTTAAGATAGGTTTCCAGGTCACAGAGGGCTTCCCGGGTGAGGATAAAGTAGTCCTGGGAGGTGCGGTCCCGGACTAATTTGAGGGCGTACTGCCAATCCTGGGACAGGTTCTGGCAGACCTCAAAGGCAGAGGTTTCCGCCTTCAAAGCCCGCCAGAGGATTTCGTCCACTGCCTCTGGATCAAAATGGAGCTGAATCTGGTGTTCGGCGGAAAAGCGGTCCTCAAAACGGCGCACCTGTTCATAAAGCCCCCCCATCTCCTCAAAGGCCGTCTTCAGATCGCAGTCCCAGTTCAGGTACTGGTCCACCATCAGCTCCACCCGGGCTTCGGTCAAGGGCAGGTGATAACGCTCCTGCGCCTCCTTTTCCCGGCGCCAGATGGCCTCTTTCAAGACCTCCCGCTCCTTAAGGTTTGCCTGGGCAAACCGGACCTTAAGCTCTGGGGCCTCGGGATGAGCCAGCAGCCTTTCCAGCTCTTCGCTGGGGTGGGCCACAACTTCAGGGGTGACTACTAATTCCTTGATCGCCGTGGAGGGCAGTCGCTTCTCGAACTGGATCAGGACGCGTTCGATGACGCTTACCAGGCCCCGGGCCCCGGTCTTCTCCAGGGCCGCTTGCTCCGCCAGGCTTTTCAAGGCTTCGTCTTCAAAGCAGATGTCGATGCCGTAAGAGCGAAAGTCCCGTTTCTTGCTGGTGATGATGGGGTTGTTGGGGTTCCTCAGGATCTCATAGAGGTCGGCGGCCGTGAGTTCCTCCAACACCGCGATCACCGGCAGGCGGCCGACGAATTCCGATTCAAAGCCATACTTGATCAGGTCTTCGGCGCTTACCCATTTCAGGAATTCCCGCTCCTGTTCCTTGGAAGTCCTGGCGCCTCGGAAGCCGATTTCCTGTTTGGCCAGGCGCTCTTTCACCACCTTGTCCAAACCGTTGAAGACCCCGCTGACGATAAACAGGATGTGGCGGGTATTGATGGTGCGCTTTTCCTTTTTCCCGGTACGGCGGTACTGCTCGATGGCCTGGATCTGGGAGACCGGGTCATGGGCCACTTTGAGGTCAATCTCCGTCTCCTCCAAGGGTTTGAGCAGAGCCCGCTGTACCCCGGTACGGGAGACATCCGGCCCCCAAAACTGGCCGGCTGTGGCAATCTTGTCAATTTCGTCCAGGTAAATGATGCCGTATTGGGCCAGTTCCAGGTCATCCCCGGCGGCGTAAACCAGGTCCCGCACCAGGTCCTCCACATCGCCGCCCACATAGCCGGTTTCGCTGAACTTGGTGGCATCCCCCTTGACAAAGGGGACTCCGATCTTCTTGGCGATAAGTTTTACCAGGTAGGTCTTCCCCACCCCGGTGGGGCCGATGAGGACAATGTTGTTTTTGATGGCCCCCACCCCCGCGGCGGGCCGGCGGCCCTTATCCAGGGAATGGCGGATACGGTTGAAATGGGTGCAGACCTTGGTGGCCAGGATGCTTTTGGCCGCCTCCTGCTGGATAACATACTCGTTGAGGTAGGCTTCCAGCTCTTCCGGCTTCAGATCAAAGTTGATCCGACTGGGTTTGCGGGCCTTGCCCTTGTCCTCGCCGTCTTTCTCGGGTTTAGCCACCCAATGGGGGGCCACCACCTTGATGCGGCTGCCATATTTCTTGGTGAGATACTCACTCAGTTCCTTTTCCAGCTCTTTTTGATCGGGGATTTTATCCATCAGTCTTAAGGAAAAATTTAGATAGAATAATATTGCGGGCAGGAACCGAAAGTTTCTGCCCTTTTCTAAATTATATCCATCCTCCAAAGGAGTTGCAAGGGACAGTAAGACAGGCTGGCTTGACTCCGACGCAATGAGACTTAACTTTAGCTTAAAAATATAGGGTGCTTGCCCGAGGAGGTTCCCATGATAGGCTATGAAGAGATTCTCCGCAAGAAGAAGCTACCCCAGGTGGGACAGGTGGTCAGGAGTAAAAAATATGGCACCCTGTGGCGAATTATGGAAAAAAGGGAGGTATGGCAAAATATTGAGGACGATCCCAAATCGGGTGAGCCGCGTCTGGTGCCGGCCATCTACCTCGCTTTCTGGCGCATGAGAGAGGGGGTGCCGCCCGGAGTGGGAAAAATGATGGGGTATCTATATACCCTGCTTGACAATACCTTTGAGGTCAACTGGGAAATCGTCTCCTGAAAGGAGGCCTGGTGGGAGAGGGGGCTAAGGGCCTTGAGGCCCCTGGCCCTCCCTCCACATTGCAAATTAACCCTCACGGGGTATAATGAGTCCATCATTTCTCGAAGAGCTGGCCCAGGCGCGGCCTGATCCCGGGGGAGGGGCGGCCGCGGCTTATGGCGCCAGGCTGGGGCTGGCTCTACTGGAAAAGGTGGTGAAACTGGAACTCAAGCGCCCTCCACCGGCAAGCAACCCACCGCCACTGTGGGAACAAAACTTGGGGCAGGTGCGCCAATTGACCGCGGCCCTAACCAGGCTCCAGGATGAAGATGTGCAGGCCTACTTCTGTCTGGCCGAGGCCCGGGCCAGCCCACAACCAGGCCGGCAACTGCCGGCTGCGGTTCAAGAGGCCCTGGAGGTTCCCCGGCAGATCATGGCCAAGACCCGGGAAGCCCTGAACCTGGTGTCCTGGGCCGGAGCGCACTGCAAAAGACATCTAATATCCGACCTCTTGGTGGCCGTGGAGTTGCTGGCCGCCGCCTTTCAGGGCGCCTATCACATCGCCTGCGCCAATTTGCCCTTGATAACCGAGACCTTAAGGCGTGAAGCCCTGGCTTCTGAACTTTCCCACACTTCTCAACAGGGCCAGGAGTCATTCTTGCGGGTGAAACGGATACTCACAGCCAGGGGACCTCATCTTGATCCTGGCAGCTGATAATCTACACCCTTTAAACCCGGTGGCGGCTGCGGCGTCTGAGACCCAATTGGTGCTCTTGCTGCTGGACGAAAATTCCTTTACACCACCTGCCCCTGGAAGGTAAAATCGCCCTGGCCGACATCCTCCAACCTGAACTGATGGAGACGGCAGACTTATCAGGCATATGTGTTGATATTTGGGGGGAGGGCCAGGGACCCCTTATAAAAAAGTCCCTGGCCCTCCCCCCACACATGCCCTATTCTAACCAGCGAGGGAGTTGCCATTAGTCGTCCTTTAGGTAATCTCACCGGCTTAAAGACCTATCAATATCGGCAATTAGAACGGCTTTACCGCCGCCGGGTGTCGCCCGCGGAGTTGGTCACCCCGGAGTTGGCCCGGCAACTGACGGAAATCTCCCGGGACACCCACCGGCAGGTGGGGGTGCTGCTGAACCGCCAGGGGTTCGTCACCCATGTCATCGTGGGAGACGCCAAAGGCCTGCTGATCCCTCCCCTGCCCCGGGAGCGGGGGTTTAAAGGCCGCCTCAAGGGCCTGCGCCTGATTCACACCCACCTTGACGCCAGCCCTTTAAGCCAGGACGATCTGATGGACCTGGCCTTCTTGCGTCTGGACGCGGTGGCGGCGCTCCAGGTGGCCGAAGGCGGCCGGCCGGGAGCTATCCAAGTGGGCCATCTCCTGCCCCGGGAGGCGGAGGGAAAAAACTGGGCCTTACTGGAGGCAGCCCAGGTGGGAGCGCTGACGCTGGACTTTGAGGCCCTAATGTCCTCCCTGGAAGAAGAATTGGCCCGGGTGGGAACCCAGGGGGAAGGCCGGGGTAAAGAGCGGGCTATTTTGATTGGCGTCACCGGTCCCAGCCGGCTGGCCGCCGAAGATTCCCTGCTGGAGCTTGAGGAGTTGGCCCGCTCCGCCGGCCTGGAAGTGGCTGCCACCCTGATCCAGCACCGCCCCCGCTTTGACCCCCGCTTTTTGATGGGCAAAGGCAAAATCTCGGAGCTGGTTATCCAGGCTTTGCAATTAGGGGCGGACCTGTTGGTATTCGACGCCGAGCTTTCTCCTTCCCAGGTGCGCGCCATCACCGACTTCACCGAACTCAAGGTCATCGACCGCACCCAGTTGATCCTGGACCTCTTCGCCCAACGGGCCCGCAGCCGGGAAGGGAAATTGCAGGTGGAGATGGCCCAGGTGAAATATCTGCTGCCGCGCTTAAGAGGCCGGGACGACGCCCTGTCCCGTCTCACCGGGGGCATCGGCGGCCGGGGGCCAGGGGAGACCCGGCTGGAGATTGACCGCCGCCGCTTAAAAGAGCGCCTCCACCGCCTTAACCAGGACCTGGCCAAGGTAAGGGCGGAAAGGCGGGAGCGGCGCCAGCCCCGGCGGCGGCTGCGCCTGCCCATCCTCTCCATCATCGGCTACACCAACGCCGGCAAATCCACCCTGTTCAACGCCCTGACCCACGCCAGCGTGGCCGCGGAAGACCGCCTGTTCGCCACCCTGGACCCCACCAGCCGCCGTCTGCGCTTTCCCCGGGAGCGGGAGGTGATTATCACCGACACCGTGGGGTTTATCAAAAATTTGCCTAACAATCTGCTGGAGGCCTTCAAGGCCACCCTGGAGGAACTGGAGGAGGCCGACCTCCTCATCCATGTCATTGACCTGAGCAATCCCCGGTTTATCGAACAGATGGCCGCAGTCAACGACATTCTGGCTTCTTTGGGGCTTGAGCACAAGCCGGTGCTCAAGGTGTTCAACAAGCTGGACCGGGTCAGCCCCAACCTGGCGGCTTTGCAGTGCCGCATCCACCGGGGGGTGGCTATCTCGGCCCTGGACCCCGAAACCTTGCCGCCCCTGATCGCCCGGCTGGCAGAAAGGGTGGAGGAGTTGGAGACTCTGCACGCGCCTCTGCCGGAGCCGGTAAAAGTCTTGCCCGACGCCGTGTCGGATTGAATACCGGGAGCTTAGGGGAAAGGCGCCAGGGGTTACACCGGCGAGACTTCTTAAGCCACTGGCCCTTACCCCCTCCTTATCTCGATCCCAAGCTCTGCTTGGGAACGAGAAACAAGAAACGGCAAATTACGTTGTAGGGGCGGGGTTTCCCCGCCCTTTTGCTTTATCCCATCTAGGAAATTAACAGACGCGAGAAAAGCGGGGGCTTTTAGGCCTGCCAGACGTGAGGGAGGAATTGGAAGTCGCGGTTTGTAAGCGCCACCATTCCCCAACCGCACCCCCCCGGTCCCAGGCCGGGGCGCAGCGTCGCCGGGGTCCCCAAC
>JAUXZG010000013.1 GCA_030694005.1 Desulfobaccales bacterium
TACCGCGACCTTGATCTTTTTCACGGTCTTGGAATCAGTTTTCGTGGGAAATTACCCCCCAGGTGGGGTGCTTGAGGGCCCCCCCTTTCCTAAAGGGGGGGAGGGGGGATTTTAACATCCCCCTAAATCCCCCTTTTAAAAAGGGGGACTTTAAATGGCGGTTTGGTATTTTAGGCCCCGGTTGTGCCCCTGCCCCGTACACCTCAAGGGAGGGGCAAATAAAGCTTTGCCGGCTGGCCAGGGATTAGCGTTTAGAGTACTGGCAACCCCGGCGGGCGCCCCTCAGACCGTATTTTTTGCGTTCTTTGATGCGGGGGTCCCGGGTAAGGAAGCCGGCCTTTTTCAGAATGGGGCGCAACTCCGGGTTGAGGGACACCAGGGCCCGGCTCAGGGCATGCTTGACGGCCCCGGCCTGGCCTTCCAGGCCCCCGCCCCGGACATTGACCAGGATGTCCAGCTCGGAACCGACATTGACCAGCTTAAGGGGCTGGCTCACCAGGTTTCGGGTGGTCTCCAGGGGAAAATAGTCTTCGAAATTCCGCCGGTTCACCATGATGCGCCCGCTCCCCGGCCGCATGTAGACCCGAGCTATGGCTGATTTGCGTTTGCCGGTGGCCTGGACCTTAGATAGCTCCGCCATCAATCCTCCCAGGGAAAGGGCACCGGTTGCTGAGCCTGATGGGGATGTTCACCCCCGGGGTAAACCTTCAACTTCTTCAGCAGGTGCCTTCCCAAGCTATTTTTCGGCAGCATTCCCCGCACCGCGTGGCGCAGCACCTCCTCCGGTTTCCTCTGGAGAAGCTGCCGGGCGGAAGTCGTCTTCAACCCCCCCGGATAGCCGGAATGCCGATAGTAGAATTTATTATCCAATTTTCTGCCGGTGAGCCGCACCTGGGCGGCGTTCACCACCACCACAAAATCCCCGGTATCCATGTGGGGAGTGAAGACCGGTTTGGTCTTGCCCCTGAGCACCATGGCAATGCGGGACGCCAGGCGGCCTAATACCTTGCCCTGGGCGTCCACCACATACCACTTACGGAGCACTTCCCCGGTCCGGGCCATATAACTTTTCATAAAAAACACTCCCGATTGATAACCAGGTAAATATATCCGTCTCCTTCAGGGGTTGTCAAGGGGGATTAAGGCGCTTTCTCCCGGCGCGTGTGAATTTTAGAAAGAAGGACGTTTTTTCTTTTAACCCGTTCCCCCTTGAAGCAAATTGAGACCTCTGAAAAATTCGCCAATTTGAGACTGTTGCAAATAGTCGCCTTTTCATGCTTGTCACCCTGAGCCGAAGGCGAAGGGTCTAG
>JAUXZG010000017.1 GCA_030694005.1 Desulfobaccales bacterium
GAATATTACAAATAACGATAAGAATGTTTTAGGTGGTGGGGCAGTCCTTTGTGCCTGCTTAGAGTGATTCTTTTCAGGGCGGGCACGGAGGCCCGCCCCACTAGAAAAATCAAGCCAGTGGGGCGGCCGTCTCTGGCCGCCGGGCAGAAAAGCTCCTTAAATCAAGTTTCATAGGCACTTTTTCAGAGCTCTCAACTTGGTATCAAAACCTCGCTTCTAAGCGAATGTCATTCTGAGGGAAGCGAAGACAGTATTTTTTATATTGAGATCCTTCACTCCGTTCAGGATGACAGAAAGAAACGGTTTTGCATCAGCCTGTAGAAATCTTCCCTGAGCAAAAGGGGCCAAGAAGTTATCTCCTGGCCCCTTAAGTCTTCCCGTAAAGCAGGCGGATTAAAGCGTCAGTATGGGTTACTTCTTGGCCTTTTCCGAAAGCTTTTTGATATTATCGCCAATTACTGCGGCAATAGATTCCCCCGTTTTACCGGCGGCATCTTTTTCAGGCTTCACCGCGGTGCACAGGCCGCCCGTAAAGCAAACCTGCTTGGCGACCCGGTAGGGGTACTGGGCAACTTTTTCCATGGCAGTCTTCAGATAGCCCAAGGCAACCTGAGGTTGGTTCTCCCTTTCGGCGATCGCCGCCAGATTGTTGTTGGCATAGGGATTATAGCGATCAGTTTTGATGACTGTTTCAAATTCCTTCTTGGCCAGGTCATATTTACCCGCGGCCATAAAGTCATAACCCCGGTTCAGGGGTGTGAAGATGTCCTCCGTCATGGGCTGGGGTTGGGCCACTACTGCGGAGACGCTGGCAAACAAGCACATTGCCGCCACGACGGCCAAAATCGAACATACCATCCAGTTGCGCATTCTCACCATTTCTGCCCTCCTTTTTAACTTTAATAAGTTGCGGTAGCCGGTCTACCGTTGGGGATACCAGCCGTTTTGCCGATTCCTCAGCAGAAGCTAGCCCCAATCTGGGTTAGCGCTACCCGAGTCACAAGGCATTCTACTAAAAAATTGGGGTTTTTAAAAGCTTAATGGGATAAATTCCACCCCGAAAGAAAAGGGCAGCAGGAACCCTGCTGCCTTTTTGACGTCTTGGCCTAGCGGCTCCACCCCTAGCCTTCCTCACCCGAGACATGGCCAGGTTAAAATCCGGCCGGATCTCTGCCCCATCCGAGCTGTAAGCTCCCACCGGGTCGGAGGAAAGGGGCCGGGGAGCCCCCCCGCCCCTTAGTCGGAAGGCAGTCTCCCAGACTTTTCCAGCCGGTTGAGATATAAGGCCAAAGCCACCATCACCGTGCCATAAATCAAGACAATCACCAGCGACAGAGACGAGCTTTGGGCATGCAAGCTCAGCTTCCCCAGGTCCGGGCCCAAAAAAGGCCGGAGGCTCGGATACAGGATGATATAAAACCACCCGGCCAGCAAGCCGCCCAGCACCCCCACCACGGTGTCCAGGGCCCCCTCCCCCATAGCGACGATCAGGGTGCCGGGGCAGTAGCCCAAAACGGCCATGCCCACGCCGAAAATGAAGCCCCCCAGGATGACGCCGGTTAACAGCAGAGGTTTCAGGCTCAGCGTGGCCAGTCCCAGGTTTACCTGGAAAAACAGTAAGATACTTCCCACGCCCACGGCGGTGAACAGGACTTTGGGGACGGTAAAGTCCTTAAGGATGGCAAAGCCGGCGATTTTATCAAAGGTGTTGACCCGGGACCTTTGCAGAATTACCCCAAACAGCAAACCGAGGATGATCGTCTTAAGCATGGCTCACTTCCGATAGAAAAAATGTCCCATGGTCAAGAAGGCGGCAATGGCCACCCCGGCAAAGAGCAGGCTGCTCAGCGCCAGTTGCATGCCCCCGGAAAGGATGTGGCCGGATGTGCACCCCCCGGCCAGGCGGGCGCCGAAAATCAGATAAAAGCCCCCCACAAAGGCCCAGAGGATTCTTTTGCCGGCGCCATCCCCCTTCACCCGCCGCCAGAGATCAGGGAT
>JAUXZG010000022.1 GCA_030694005.1 Desulfobaccales bacterium
AACGCCGTTGCCCAGGTTATGGGCCGCCCTCTTATCACCCCGCCCCGGGCCACGGCCATGGGAGCCTTAATCCACCACCTGACCAACACCGCCACCAAAGACTTCCAACCCATGAATGTCAACTTCGGCCTCTTCCCGCCGCTGCCCACCCGAACCCCTAAAAAAACCCGGGGCGCGGCCTACGCAGCGCGAGCGCTGAAGGAATTGGAAGAAGGGATGGGGGAGATTGGGGGAGGGGGGAGATTATAAGTGGACCTCAGGTCCCTGGCGTTCCCCCACCCTCCCTTCATCCCCCTCTCAGCGCAATAAGAATCACTCCGGCGCACATCAGGGCCGCGCCCGCCAAACGGGGCAGGAAAGGGCGTTCTTTGAGCCACAGGCCGCCCAGGACCACGCTTATCAAGAAGCTCAGGCGCTTGACGGCAATTAGATAGGTGGCCGGAGCCCGAGTTAGGCCGTGGGCCAGGCTGAGGACACTGACGGCGATGGCGAACCCCAGAGCTACACCCCAACCGACATGGGACTTAAAGGCCGGTCTCAGCTTGGCGGTGGTCAAAGGATAACCCGCCAACATTACCACCGTGAGGGCCAAAAGATAGCTGGCCCCAAAGAAGGTCGCCTGGGAATGAAGAATGGCCACCTTAAACAGGGAGGCGGTGCAGGAATAGATGACCGCCACCGTCAGCATCAGGCGGGGGCCGCTCTCCCGGGCCAAGGCTTTCAGGGGCGCCCAAAACCCTTGGTGCGCCATGCCCAGGCTCAAGATGTAGCTTCCCCCGGCTATCAGCAGAGTACCCAAAATTCCCCAGCAGTTCAAGGCCTCCCCCAGCAGCACCCAGCCGGTGAAAATCATCAAGACCGGGGTAAAGGCCAGAAAGGGGATGCTCAAGGAGAGATGGGAGACCTTCAGGGCTTTCATGTACAGGAGGGTGGCGATCACCTCCAGGGGCAGCATTACGGCCACCACCTGCCAGAAAGTGCGATCCAGAGATGGCCGCATCAGGAAAAGCAGAGTTAGGATAAGGAAAGGCGCGGCATAGATCAGTCGCACCAGGCCCATGGTATAGGGAGAAAGGTGCGAAAAAAACCGCTTGGTCAACGCATCCGAGCCGGCATCTCCTAAGGCCGCGGCCAGACCCAGAAATAACCACAGCACCTTTTTACTCCTGCGGAGGGTTTTTGGGGGGAGAGGGCTAAGGGCCGCAGGCCCTTACCCTTACAAAAAACTCCCCCAAACCCCCTCTCCCAATCCCTTAAGATTCTTTTTGGCCGTAGCCATCGAGGCCTTTGGCCCCGATGGCCACGGCCCCCATACACGGGTTGGGAGGGGGCTGGGGGGAGGGCAGGGAGCTTAGCTCCCTGGCCCTCCCCCCACAGCAGCAGTCACAATTCTATTGCTGACTGCCACGAATTCGGCCACGCTCAGGGTTTCGCCCCGGCGTTGAGGGTTGATGTCAAGGGAAAGCAAAATGTGGCGCATTTCTTCCGGGGTCAGGCCGAAGGTGGCGGCCTGGGCTACCAGGGTATTGTTCAGGGTTTTCCGCCGGGTGGCAAAGCCGGCTTTGACCACCTGGTGGAGGAGGTTTTCATCTCGGGCCGCAGGTATCGTCTGTTGGGGGGTCAGGTTCAGGACCACCGAAGCCACCTGGGGGGCCGGATAAAAATTCGCCGGGGTAAGAGAGAAAAGTCGGGTGACCAAAAAATGGTACTGCATCAGGACGGACAGGATCCCATAGTCCTTGGTTCCGGGCGAGGCCAGGAGGCGGTCTCCCACTTCCTGCTGCACCATGAGCACCGCCTGAGCCACGGCGGCGCGTTCTCTGATTAACTTGAACATCAGGGGCGAGGTGATCTGATAGGGCAGATTGCCCACCACCTTCAAGGTCCGGCCGGCCTCCTGGCTGAGTTTCAAAAACTCGAATTCCAGCACATCCTGGCACAGGACCTGGACCCCGCCGGCTGCCGCCAACAGTTCTTCCTTAAGAAACTGGGCCAGGGCCTGGTCCCGCTCCAGGGCCACCACTTTCTGGGCCTCTCTTGCCAGAAACACGGTGAGGGCCCCCAGGCCGGCGCCGATTTCCACCACCAGGTCCTCCAGCCTTAAGCTCAGGGCGGCGACAATGCGCTGGGCCTGATGGGGGTGGAGGAGGAAGTGTTGGCCCCAGGCCTTTTTAGGCTTTAGACCCAGGCGCCGCAGGAGGATTTTGGGAGAGATGAAGGACACCCGCAGCCTTTCGCGCTTTGCGCCGGCGATAGCGCTGGACGACCCACAAGGTCATAAAATAGGAGACTATGGCCGGCGGGAGGGCGATAATTAGCCCACCCACCTGCAAGGCCAGCCCACCCCGCCACAAGAGATCCAGCATGGTTTCAAAATTATAAGTCTCCGGCAAGGTCAGCGGCCCCCCTTTATGCAAGAGGATTTCCCCCACTTTATAGGCGAGCAGATATAAAGGGGCCATGGTCACCGGATTCATGATCCAGATGCCCAGGTAAGCGGTGATGGGGGAGACCCTTAGGAGTCCGGCCAGGAACAAGGCGCCCACCGTGTGGAAGGGCACCGTGGGGGTGACGCCGATGAAAACTCCCAGGGCCATACCCCAGGCCAATTTCTGGGGATTGTCCTGGAGACGCAGGAATTTCAGCCAATGGTAGCGGAGAAAGCGTCTTAAGGTCATAGCTTACGGGGTCTGGGCCCCGGTCGTCGGGGCAATTTCTTCTTTTAACATGCGGCGCAGCACTTTACCTACCAGGCTTTTGGGCAACTCTGGGCGAAACTCGATGATCTTGGGCACCTTATAGACCGCCAATTGTTCCTGGCAAAAGGCCTGAATCTCTTCCGCGGTCAGTTGGGCGCCGTCCTGGGGCACGATCACCACCTTCACGGTCTCGCCGCGATAGGCGTCCGGCACCCCTAGGGCCACGGCCTCTTTCACTTTGGGGTGCTGATAGAGCACCTCTTCCACCTCCCGGGGATAGATTTTGTAGCCCCCGGCGATGATCAAATCCTTTTTTCGTTCGACGATATAAAAATAGCCGGTTTCCTCCATGCGGGCCAGGTCGCCGGTGTAGAGCCAACCGTGCCGCAGGGCCAGGGCGGTCTCCTGGGGGTTTTGCCAGAACTCCTTCATTACCTGGGGACCCTTGAGGATAAGTTCCCCCACCTCCCCAGGAGGCAGTTCGTGCTCGCCGGTTTCGTGGTCCACGATTTTGGCCTCGGTGCCCGGCAGCGGCAGGCCAATGCTGCCCGGCGGGCGTCGTCCCTCGATGGGATTGATATGGGTTACCGGGCTGGCTTCGGTAAGGCCGTAGCCTTCCAGGATGCGGCAGCCGGTAAGGCTCTCGAACCGGTCCCGCACCTCCAGGGGCAAGGGTGCGGAGCCGCTGATGCAGGCCCACAGGGAGGACAGGTCATATTTGGGCAGCCGGGGGTGGTTGATTAAAGCCACAAACAGGGTGGGGACCCCGGGCAACATAGTGGGCCGGTGCTTTTTTACGGCCTTTAAAAAACCTTTAATCTCAAAGCGCGGCAGGACGATGATCATCGCCCCTTGGGACAGGGGCCAGTTGAGGCACACGGTGAGTCCGAAAGAATGGGAGAAGGGCAAAAGTCCCACTACCCTTTCCTGTCCGTAGCGCAGCCGGGGCAACCAGTCATTGATCTGGGTCACATTGGCCAACAGATTGGCGTGGGTCAAAACCGCCGCTTTGGGGACGCCGGTGGTGCCGCCGGTATATTGTAATACCGCGATGTCCTGGGGCCCGGGCAAGGGGGCCGCCGGGTCCAGGGGCTGGCGCTCAAGCAGGGCTAGCCATCTAACTCGGCCGGGGCCGGGCTTAAAACCGGTAATTAGCCCTTGCCGCCTGGCCTTTAAAGGATAGAACAGCGACCGGGGCCAGGGCAGATAGTCCGTAAGGCTGGTGACGATTAGATGGGAAAGGTCGGGCCGGCTTTGCACCTCTTCGACTTTGGGCAGAAAGTGGTCCAGGACCACCAGCCAGCGGGCTCCGGAGTCCTTAAGTTGGTGGGCCAACTCTTTGGGACTCAGCAGAGGGTTAAGCAGCACCACAATGGCGCCCAGGCGCAGGGCGGCGTGGTAGGCCACCACCAGTTGGGGGCAGTTGGGGAGCCAGATCCCTAAGCGCTCCCCGGGGGCCAGCCCCATTTCTTTAAAGGCTTGGGCCAGGCGGGCCGTGTGTTCTGCCAGGTCGGCGTAGGTTAAGGTCCGGCCGAGGAAGACCAGGGCCGGAGCCTGGGGGGATTTTGCTGCGGCCTGGAGTAATAAATAGGGTAAGGAGGTGGTGACCGGTCCCACTTCCAGAGGCACGCCCGGGTCATAATTATGCACCCAGGGAAAGGTCATTGGCCCCGGTCCCCCCTTCAATGCTGGTGAGAGCCCTTTTCTTCACCTTCGAAGCAAGAATGATACTGCTCCAGATCTTCTTTGGTAGCCTCTCGCACCTGGCGCACCATGAAGGTTATTTCCAACTCTTTGCCGGCCAGGGGATGATTGAAATCGATAACCACCGTTTCCGGCCGCACCTCTTGCACGAGGAAATAGACCGGACTTCCTTCTTCGCTTTCGGTCTCAAATACCAGACCCGGCCGCAACTCTATATCCGGGGTAAAATCCGATCGGGGCACTTCCATATTCAGCTCCCGGTCAATCTCCCCATAGGCCTCCTCGGGGCTTAGAAGCAACACCTGCTGGTGATTCACTTCCTTGCCGATCATGGTCTCCTCCAGGCCCGGGGGCATGGCCCCCCAGCCCATACAGAAGGAGATCTCCTCCGGCTGGCCACTGGGTGGATAGAACTCCCGCTCCCCCATGCGGATGAGATAATCTATGGTAACAAAAGAAGTTTTATCAATTTTCATATTTTTCTCCTTGCAGGGGGAGCGCCACCCCTTAGGGAATAAATTGGCGGTTACTGCCTTGATCATACGGGAAACCTGACAAGGTAACCAGGGGTCAGGCCGCAAAATAGGACTGGGGTGGTGGAAAAATCCGGTTGCAGGTAACTGTGCTGGGAAACGACCGCCCGGGGATCACCCTTAAATCTTGGTGCCCATGATGATCCGCCCGGTTTTTAACAAGTTACAGGCCACCGCCTGCTGCACGTTAATCCCTACTTTCTTCATTACGTGGATCACATCCAGATCGGTGGTAAAGCCGATGCGGACAAAGACCGGGGCCATGACATCCTCGACCCTGCCCCAAAAACTGCCGTTTTGGGTGCGGGTGTGGTTGACGGCAATGATTTGCCCGCCCGGCTTAACCACCCGCAGGATCTCCCGGCACACTTGCTGGGGGTCTTGAACTGTGGTGATCACATAAGCAGCCATCACCGCATCAAAGTGATTGTCGGGGAATGCCAATTTACAGGCATCCATCACCTTGAGCTCAAAGTGGCTGCCGCTATTGATCTGGGCGGCTTTTTTACGGGCCTGTTCAATCATGGAGGCGGAAATGTCAATGCCCACCACCTTGGTTTTAGGGGGGTAAAATTCCAGGGTGGAGCCGGGACCGATGCCAATCTCCAAAACCTTCTGGTGGGGACGGCGATCTAGATATTTAAAGGCCTGGCGGCGTCCGGGGCCTAACAACTTGCCAAACACATAATCATAAAAAGGTGAATAAAATGAATATAATTTCTCCATATAATGGGGATTGACTCGGCATTTCATAGCTTATCCTCTTTTTTTATCTTGAGCACCGGTATGAGATTTTCTCTTGGGAAGCGTCTGGGCCAAGTGGAATGGGCTTTTCACCAAAATTAAGGTATTTTACCCCAAGCTTTTCACAAAAGTAAATGGAATTTTTGCTAGGTTCCAGGAAGGCGCTTATCCCTGGGGACCCATAAGCTTTACCTCCCAAGCATCCGCCTGTTCTTGATAGGTGAGGAGAAAGATCCGGCCATCCCCCGCAACCACTTTAAAATAGAGATGATCCGGGCCGGACCACCGCTCCACCACCCGGCGCACCTCAAGCCATTCTTCACCCCAGGTGAAACGCCGGGGGCGTTCATGGAGGCGAAAGCCAGAGTAAGTCTCCACCTGACAAGTTATCAAGAATTCTAAAGAGTCCTTAGGTCTTATCTTAGTCGAGAGAAAAGGAAAACGACTACTCCCTCGGCGGTCACGGCGATTGACCCTTACCATAATTACGGGGGCAGCCGAGGGGCCGGTCTTGCCAACCCCGGAAATTGCCGTTGCAATAGTAGCACAGGTATTTTACAATGGCAACTGATCCAACCATCACGAGGTTCTCCAGGCGTCCGCTAAGGAGCCTTGGTTATTTTAATTAAAACCATATTGGGGAGCAATATCCCTGCCATTCGTGGGGAAGGTGCGGTTAATGGCGACATTTAAAAACATGGGGCTCAGACGGGTAGTGGTCACCGGCTTGGGCATGGTGACTTCCATGGGGCTTGATGTCCCCACGGTCTGGAAGGGCTTGTTGGCGGGGCAATCCGGGGTAAAACAGATCACCCGGTTGAGCGGTAATCTGGAAGATCTTAAAGAGCAGTATAAAATCCCGGATGATTTTCCCCTGATCGGCGGGGAGATTACCCACTTTGATCTGAAGGAAATCCTGCAGGCTCGCAAAGACCGTATCACCAAGGAAGATTTGAAACAGATCAAGTATACCGACCGGTTTACGCAGTTTGCGCTGGCAGCCAGCCTGGAGGCCGTGCAGGACTCCGGTCTGGACCTGGAAGCCGAGAACCCGGAACGGGCTGGGGTCATTATCGCCAGCGGCATGGGCGGGGTCAGTTCCTGGGAAGATGGGGTGCGCAAACTCATGGCAGAGGGGGTGCGCAGGGTCTCCCCCTTCCTGGTCCCCAAAATGATCCCCAACCTGGCCGCGGGCAATGTTTCCATCAGCTTCAAGGCCAAAGGTCCCAATATTGCTCTGTCCACCGCCTGCGCCGCCGGGGCCCATGCCATCGGCATGGCCTA
Organism: Desulfobaccales bacterium; assembly: GCA_030694005.1. Lineage (GTDB taxonomy): Bacteria > Desulfobacterota > Desulfobaccia > Desulfobaccales > 0-14-0-80-60-11 > JAUXZG01. The sequence goes on from JAUXZG010000022.1 coordinate 6,965, forward strand.
CCGCTCCATCCAGTTGGGGGAGGCGGAACTGATGGCCGCCGGGGGCAGCGAAGCGGCCATAACTCTGCTCACCATGTCCGGCTTTTACCGCATGGGGGCCCTGGCTATGGGTTATAACGATAATCCGAAAGCCGCCTCCCGGCCTTTCGAGGTCCACCGCACCGGCTTTGTCCTGGCAGAAGGATCAGGCGTTTTGGTTCTGGAGGAATTGGAGCACGCCGTGCGCCGGGGGGCAGACATCTATGCGGAGATCATCGGCTTCGGGATGACCGGTGACGCCCACCACATTACCGACCCGCATATGGAAGGGGCCATGCGTTGCATCCGGTCGGCCCTGGAGGATGGCGGGATTTCTCCGGCCCAGATTGATTATGTCAACCCCCATGCCACCGCCACCCCGGTGGGGGACAGAAACGAAGCCCAGGCCTTGAAGCAGATCTTTAAAGACTCGAACTCCCGGCTGTTGGTGAGCGGCACCAAGTCCATGACCGGCCACCTCCTGGGCGCGGCCGGGGCGGTGGAGGCCATTTTCTCCATCCTGACCATAAGAGATGGCATAGTCCCTCCCACCATCAACTTAGAAGAGGTGGACCCGGAGTGCGAGGGCCTGGATTACGTCCCCCAAAAGGCGCGCCGCGCCGCGGTCCGCTATGCCCTGTCCAATTCCTTCGGCTTTGGCGGCACCAATGCCTCCTTGGTATTCAAAGCCTTTGAGGGCTGAGCCGGGAAAAGCGCCGGCTCGACCTGGTGATTTTCTTCGTCCGGCGTCATTGAGGATAATCTCAATTTTTTAAGAGGTCTTTAATTGGGGGCAGGAGGCCTGGGGTCTGGTGACCATTACCCTCCCCCCTCACTTAGGCAACAACCGGCTAAACCCCAGGACCAACGACATTCCCGTAAGCGGCTCTTAAAACGGCGTGAAGGACTCAGAGGCTCTCGGGCCTGATGGGGCCCGGGAGACTTGCTAAGCTCAATTCTTCTTAACCACCACGGAAAGAGGAGGGTGCCATGCAAGCCATATTTATCATTTTAGGAGCCCTGGCGGTGGCGGTGGGAGGCTACCGCTGGTATGCCGGCTTTGTGGACCGGAAAGTGATCCAGGCCGACCCCAATCGGGTCACCCCGGCCAAGATGTACATGGACGGGGTGGATTTCATGCCCACCTCGAAATATGTCCTGTTCGGCTACCAATTTAAAAGCATCGCCGGGGCCGGGCCGGTAGTGGGGGCCATCATTGCCCTGCAATGGGGGTGGCTGCCGGCCATGCTGTGGCTCTTTTTGGGGGTCCTGTTCATCGGCTGGGTGCACGACTATGTGTCCGGCATGACCTCCTTGCGTTGTGACGGCCTGAGCCTGGGGGGCCTGAGCTACAAACTGATCTCCCCCCGAGCCCGTCTCATCCTGCTTTCCTTTGTCTATTTTTATTTATTATTACTTGCCGGGGCCTTTGGCGGGGTTATCGCCGGGGCTTTGATCAAGCTGACCTCCGGACCGGTGGCCATGTTGGTCCTGGCCGCCGCCGGGGCTTTGGCCGGGCAGATGATCTACCGCTGGCGGACCAACATTCTTGTGACCACCGTGGTCTGCGTCGTCCTGGCCCTAATAGGCATTAAATTGGGAGATATGCTGCCCGCCCCCTCCATCCTCGGCGCCTCCCTGGCCGCCAACAAATTCACCTGGGGCCTGTTCGCCGTGGTCTTCTGCTATATCAGCGCCGTTTTGCCCATCTGGCGCTTCGCCCTGCCTCTCAACTACGTGGCCTTTTATATCGTCATGTTCGGCCTGGTGGGGGGCATCGCGGGAATCCTGGTGGGGCTCCCGGTGGTGCAGGCCCCGGCCTTTACCCAATTTACCATCGGCATCGGCCCCTTATGGCCCATTCTCTTCGTCACCATTGCCTGCGGGGCCATCTCCGGCTGGCATTCCATGGTGACCACTTCCGGCACCTGCCGCCAGTTGGAGTATGAGACCGACGCCAAGCCGGTGCTGGCCGGCTCCATGTTTGTGGAGATGCTCTTAGGAGTGGTGGCCCTGATGACCGCGGCCGCGGCCATGCCCTTCAGCCAGTATAAGGAGATTATGACCAAAGGCGGTGGTGCCGGCCCCGTGTTCGCCACCGGCCTGAGCAATTTTTTAAATATCATCGGCCTCCCCCTGGCCTACGGCAAAACCATGGGCACCGTCATCATCATCGTCCTGGCCCTCACCGTCATGCAACTGGTGCTGCGCTTCATGAAGGTGGCCACCATCGAACTGGTGGGCGATTACACCCCCATCCTGCGCAGCGGTCCGGTGGCTACCTTTATCGCCGCAGCCCTCACCTTGCTCTTGGTTCAGACCGGCTGGTGGCAATACCTGTGGATCCTGTTCGGCGGCGCCAACCAGCTGTTAGCCTCCCTGGCCCTGCTGGTTGCTTCCCTGTGGCTCCTGTCACAGGGCAAAAAGGCCACCTTCACCCTCATCCCCATGTGGTTTATGTTCATTACCACCATCGCCGCCTTAATCTACACCTCTTATAACCTTTTGAGTAAGGTTCTGACGGGCCAGGTGAAGGCGGCCACCGGCCAGTCCTTGCTGGAGGCCACCATCGGCAACGGCCTCATGGGCCTCGTGGCCCTGTTTCTGGTCATCGCCGCCCTGGTGCTCCTATACGACGGCATCAAGGCCCTGCGCCGCTACCGGGAACCCGGAGCCGCGGCCGCGGCGGAAGCGAAGTGATTTTTTGGGGGGAGGGTGATTGGGGTAGGGGGTAAGGGCCAGTGGCACAGGCTTCCAGCCTGTGGAAGCCCTTAGCCCCCTCCCCCAAAACACTACCGGAGGTTCGCGTTCATGACCGAAAAAAAAGGCGGCTTTTTTAAAGCCGTCAAGGAATTCATCTACGGCATGGCGGCCCATGATTCGGCCCGCTTCGCCTTAAAGACCCGGGCCAACATGGAGCACCTGTTCATGCTGGTCACCATGGGGGACCTGGTGGGCGTGCCCCTTTTGCCCCCGTACTATTCCTTAAGGCTCCTCCCCTTCGTGGTGCCCCAGATCGCCACCTGGAAGCGCCGCCTCCTCCGGGAGAAGGACCTGACGGACGCGCTGGCATAGAAAGCT
>JAUXZG010000023.1 GCA_030694005.1 Desulfobaccales bacterium
GCTAAGCACCCTGCCCTCCCCCCACACCCCCCTCCCAACCCGTGTAAGTTGGCAGGGGAAGGCGGGGCCTGTGGCCCCGACTTCCCCTGCCGAATAAAAACCCATAAGGGGTTGGGGGAGGGGGCCAGAGGTCGCAGACCCCTGCCCCCTCCCCCAAATCATTTCAGCCGGAATGTCCCTTCTTGTAGAGGGGCGACATATCCCTTAAGGTTTGGACGATGCCCGGCATCACTTCTATGACCCGGTCGATGTCGGCTTCGGTATTTTCCCTCCCCAGGGTGAAGACCAGGGTGCCCTGGGCGGTGGCGAAGTCCAGGCCGGTGCCGATGAGCACGTGGGAGGCTCTCAGCGACCCCGAGGCGCAGGCGGAGCGGGTGGCCACGATAATGCCCTCCTCGTCCAGCATGAGCATCAGGCTCTCCCCCTCCACATATTCCACCGACACAGAGAGCATATGGGGCAGGCACTGGGTGGGGTGGCCATTGATCTTGATTTCCGGGACGCGCTTAAGCAGCCCCTTGGCCAGCCGCTCTTTGAGGGCCTGCAGCCGGGGCAGGCGCTCCGGCATTTCCAGGCGGGCCATCTCTGCAGCCATGCCCAGACCCACGATGCCGATGAGATTTTCGCCGCCGGCCCGGCGTTTGTTTTCCTGGACGCCGCCGTCCAGGAAGGGCCAGATGGGGGTGCCCTTGCGGACATAGAGGGCCCCAACCCCGGCAGGCCCATAGAACTGGTTGGCCGCTAAAGAAAGCAGGTTTACCCCCAATTCCTGGACATCCACCGGGATATTCCCCACCGCGGTCACTGCGTCGGTATGCATGACCACCTTGTGTTTCTTGGCGATCTTGGCAATGTCGGTGATGGGTTCGATAGTGCCGATTTCGTTGTTGGCCAGCATGATGCTGATGAGGATGGTGTCCGTGGTGATGGCCTTCTCCACCGCGGCCGGGTCCACCAGGCCGTAGGAGTCCACATCCAGGGAAGTGACGCGATAATCCAGGAGGCGCAGGGTGCGCAAGGAATTCAACACCGACTTGTGCTCGATATTGCAGGTGAGGATATGGCGGCCCTTTTCCCGCAGGCCGATAGCGGCTCCCTTGAGGGCATGATTGTTGGCCTCAGTCCCGCCGGAGGTGAAGACCACCTCCTGGGGGGCGGCGTTGAGCAGGGCCGCCACCTGGGTCCGGGCCTGGTCCAGGGCCTGAAAGGCCGGCTGCCCTATCTGATGGTCGCTGGAGGGATTGCCGAAGGTAGTCTCAATATAGTTGATCATCGCCTCTTTCACCCGGGGGTGCAGAGGCGTGGCGGACAGATGGTCCAGATAGATTAATCCCATGGCGGCGTCCTTTTCACCTTAAGGCGGCGGCTCAGTGGTCGTGTTCGTGGGGGATTTCCGCCCCGCAGAAGAGACACAAAGGGGCTTCTTCCTCCACCTTCTTCTGGCAATAAGGGCAGTAACAACCTTCCCCGCCCTTCTGCTTATGGTGCGGCTCCCGTTCGGATTCCAAGCTGATCACTTTGCCGGCTTTGCGGTCCAGGTAATTCTTGATGGCGCCATGCAGGGCATCGGCCCCCAGGTTGGAACAGTGGAGCTTGTTGGGCGGCAAGCCCCCCAGGGCCTCGGCCACATCGGCGTTCTTGATCTTCATGGCCTCTTCCAGGGTTTTGCCCTTGGCCATTTCGGTGATCATGCTGGAGACCGCGATTGCCGCGCCGCAGCCGAAAGTCTTGAACTTGATGTCGGCAATGCGGTCGTCCGCCACCTTAATGTAAACATTCATTATGTCCCCGCAGACGGGGTTGCCCACCTCGCCCACGCCGTCCGCGTCCGGGATGTCCCCGACATTGCGGGGATTTTTAAAATGGTCCAGGACAATGGAGGAATATGCCATGCTCCCCTCCTCTTGGTGGTTTCCACAAAATTTTGTCTATTTAATATATGGCCTAAAGGGTGGTGGGTCAAGGAGAAATCGGAACCCGAAATCAGCCCGCCAAATTTCCCCCGGCCAAGAGGCCAATTGTGGTATGATAAGAAAGACTTGAGGGGAGGGTGGGGGAGCCACGGCTCCCCCCACCCTCCCCCAAAAGGAGCATGTCCATGAACCTTATGTGGAGCGCCATTATGATGATGTTGGGATTTTTCTTCAGCTCTGGCGGGGGCCAGGCCGCGGAAGTGATCAAATTGCCGCCGCCGGCTCATAAAAGCGCAGTATCCTTAGAAGATGCCCTGTTGAGGCGGCGCACCGTGCGCCATTTCGCTTCTCGGGGGCTGGATCTCAACCAGGTCTCCCAGCTTCTCTGGGGCACAGACGGCGTCAGCGACCCCCGGGGGTTACGCACCGCGCCCTCCGCCGGGGCCACCTACCCGGTAGACCTCTACCTGGTGGTGGGGGAGCGGGGGGTGGCCACTGTGCCGGCCGGCGTCTATCACTACCTTCCCAAGGAAAATAGTTTAAAACTTATAACCCCCGGGGAGCTGCGCCCGGCCGTGGCCCGGGCCTCCCTGTCCCAGTCCTGGATGGCGGAGGCCCCCATCATGGTGGTGATCACCGGCGAGTACCGCCGCTGCATGGCCCGCTATGGGGAGCGGGGCATCAGGTACACCATCATGGAGGTGGGGCACACCGCGGAGAACCTGTTCTTGCAGGCGGAGGCCTTAGGGCTGGGGGCCGGCATTGTGGGGGCCTTCGAGGACCGCACCATCACCCAGGTCCTGAAAACTCCGGCAGCTCACGAGCCCCTGCTGATCATGCCCGTGGGGTATAAGCACTGAACCGGCTCTGTTAAAAAGGCCGGGAAATACTAACCACCAGGGTCCCAAGGGTTCGGAAAAACTCAGCAGAACTTTATGTGGCCGCCCTTGGCGTTCTTGGGGGTGGTGTTGGAGTCCGGCGCATGAGCACAAAGCACTTGACTAAATAACAAAACTCTGTATTAAGATTCTAAATAAATAATGGCCAAAGATCAGGGAAAATCCTGAAGGGGGACTATATGACACCTGCCGATACTGATTTTAAAATGGTGATGGCCCGCCTGGAGAAGGTGGAAAGGCAAAACCGCCGGTTTAAGCTGGTGGGGACGGTGTTGCTGCTAATCATGGCCGCGGTCCTGCTCTTAGGCGCGGTCCTGCCCAAAACCCGCGTCCTGGAGGCCCAGGAACTCATCATCCGGGACAAGAACAACAAGGTGCGCACCTGGATGCGGGTGGTGGAGGAGAGAGGCCCCAATGTGGCCCTGCTGGACGAAGACGGCAAGACCCGCTTCATGCTGGACATGAACGGCTGCGGCCAGGTGGCGGTGAAGTTCACCGACAAAGAAGGTAATTTTCTCTTAAAGAAAACTTTTTAAACTACCCCCGCCTGGGCTGGCAAGGTCGCCGGCAGCCGCGCTTCCCCAGTGGGTTGCCCGGCCAGGGTTGATGGCCCCCAATCTTTTTTAAATCCCCAATCACGATTTTGCCGATGATCGGGGCATCTGGTGGATATAGGTGCACAGCCCCTTGGCCACCAGCCTCTCCCCCTGCTTTACCACCACCTCTCCCAGGGAAATGGTGCGGCCCCTTTTGACGATGTGGGCCTGGGCCTCCACCTCCCCTTGCCGCACTGGGGCCAAAAAATTGATCTTCATCTCCACGGTGTTCAGAAGCTCCCCGGACTTGGCTAGGCTGAACAGAGCATAAGCCACCGCCTCGTCCGCCAGACCAGCCACCACCCCCCCTTGCAGGAAACCCTGGGAATTGAGAAAATCCGGCCTTATGGGGAGGATGAAGCGGGCATAACCCCGGCCCAACTGGGGAACCTGAATCCCCATGAAATTGACGAAGGGATTGGCCGCCAAACGGGCCCGGAGGGCGGCTTCCAAATCCGCGGTTAGAGGCTCAAACTCCACCGACATAAGAAGTAGCTCCTAAAAAAAATGGAAGTTTGGGGAAGGGGCCAGGGGCTACACAGGCGAGACGCCTGTGCCACTGGCCCCTTTGCAATCCTTCCCCAAGCCCCATCCCCCAACCCCTTAAGGGTTATATAGGGGCCTGGGAACTCGGGGCCACAGGCCCCGAGTTCCCAGGCCTCCCATTAGGGATGGGAGGGGGGGTATCTATGTGGAACAGCCGCCCCCGGCTGTAGTTGGGCAGGGGAGGGCGCCGGCTCCACCTCCCGGCCCTTCTCCCTCAACTTCAAAAATAGCGCAATCCTTTAAGGGATACCAAGAAAAATGCCTCTCCCCCCAACTTTATGCTAAAAATAATAGGTGGCTAGGCTGGAAATAAACTAATATCCATTCTGAAGTCCGGCTAAGGTAGACGCAGGCTTTAGCCTGCGATAAGCGGAGTCTCTCTGATTAAGGGCACAGCCTATTGTGCTCCTACACCGGGTGACAAAATATTGGGTTTCCGCCCGAACCCCAATTAATATCTATCCCAGAACTTGTCAGGAGATTGACCCCATGAAGATCGCCGTCAGCGGCAAAGGCGGGGTGGGCAAGACCACCCTGGCCGCCTTGTTGATCAACTATTTTCGCCAGCAGGGGAAAAAGGTGCTGGCCGTGGACGCCGACCCGGACGCCAACCTGGCCCTGGCCCTGGGCGTGGCCGACCCGCAGACCATCACCCCTTTGAGCGACATGAAAGAGATGATCGCCGAACGCACCGAATCCACCCCCGGCAAAATGGGGGGGTTCTTCAAGATGAACCCCAAGGTGGACGACATCCCGGAAAAATTTTCCCGCCAACTTAACGGCGTCAAGCTCATCGTCATGGGCGGCGTGAAAAAAGGCGGCAGCGGCTGCATCTGCCCGGAAAGCGTGCTCCTGCGCACCCTCATGACCCACATGGTGCTCCTCCGGGACGAAGTGGTGGTCATGGACATGGAAGCGGGCATCGAACACCTGGGCCGGGCCACAGCCAAGGGGGTGGACTGGCTCCTCGTGGTGGTGGAACCCGGCCGCCGCAGCATTGGAACCGCCCTTCAGGTAAAAAGACTGGCCCAGGACCTGGGCCTGGCCAAACTGGCGGTGGTGGCCAACAAGGTCCGCAGCGAAGCAGACAAGGAATTCATTAAAAAATCCATAACCGATTTGCCTATCCTGGGTTTTCTGCCCTTTGACGAAAAAGTCATCGAGGCCGACCTTTCGGGCCGCCCACCCTACGAGACCAGCCCCATTCTCCTGGCCGCCGCCCAGGAGATCGGTAAAAAATTGAGTGAAGGATGAGATGATTGGGGGGAGGGCAGAGAACTGAGTTCCATTTACAATCTCCCCCCCAACCCCCCACCCTACCCACAAAAGCTGTTTGAGGCAGTCGGGGCCAAAGGCCCCGACTGCCTCAAACAATACTTAAGGGATTGGGGGTGGGGGTTTTGGGGGAGTTTTTTGTAAGGGTAAGGGGCCGCGCCCCTTAGCCCCCTTCCCCAAACAACCAAACCGAACCCAGATGGAAACGCAGCCGACCGCGCGAGACCCTATGTCGTTGTCCATGAAGCTGTTGGTGGTGGGGGTGTTGTATTTTGCCGAAGGGGTGCCCTTCGGGTTCGTGTTCACCACCCTGTCCTATTATCTGCGCACCCGGGGGGTACCTTTAGAGCAGATCGGGGTTTTGAGCCTGTTGGGCCTGGCCTGGAGTCTCAAGGTCCTCTGGAGCCCCCTGGCGGATCGGTTCGGCTCCCGGGCCGCCTGGCTGGTGCCGTCCCAGGGCGTCATCATTATCAGCCTGCTTGGTTTGGCCTATCTGGCCGACGCCCCGGTATCCCTGGCCTTCTGGGCGCTGGTGGGGCTACTCTGTTTAGCCTCCGCCACCCAGGACCTGGCCGTGGATGCCTATTCCATTGATATCCTGGAAGTCAGGGAACTGGGCCTGGCCAACGGTATCCGCAACGGCACTTACCGGCTGGGCGTTCTCACCGCCGGGGCCGGCCTGTTGATCCTGAGCGATCGGGTAGGCTGGTCCCCGGCCTTCGTGGGGGTGGGCGTGGTTATGGCCGCCATGGTCATCACCGTCCTGTTCTGCCGGCCTTTTCATTTGCCCCGGCCAGAGGCGGTGCGGGCCGCCCCCGCCCCCCCAGGTGGGTTAAGCCAGGTCCGGGCGGCCTTTCGGGGACTGCAAAACCACCCCTACTTTTTGGTCATCATCTTGTTTACCCTGTTGTATAAGGCCGGGGACGCCTTGATGGGCACCATGGTGAGCCCTTTTTGGAAAGACCAGGGCTTCAGCGCCACCGAGTTCGGCGTGGTGTCGGGGATTTTCGGCGCCCTGGCCACCATCCTGGGAGGGCTGCTGGGCGGGGTGTTTACCAGCCGCTACGGCATCGGCCGGGGCCTCTGGGCCCTGGGCCTCTTTCAGGCGGTTTCCAATCTGGGCTACTGGGCCGCGGCCTTGCCCGGCATGACGCGTCATGTCATCTGCCGGATAGACTTACCTTTTCTGGGGGCCAACCTGCCCATCTATCCCATTTATCTGGCCTCCCAGGGGGAAAGCCTCAGCGCCGGGCTGGGGTCCGCGGCCTTCATGGCCTTCCTCATGAGCCTGTGCGACAAGCAGTTCAGCGCCACCCAATATGCCTTCTTCGCCATGCTTTTCGGCTTGAGCGGCAGACTGATGGGTTACCTCGGGGGCTGGGGGGCCGCCGGCCTCGGCTATGCCAACTTTTTCTTCCTCACCTTCCTGGTGGCCCTGCCGGCCTTTGCCCTGCTCCCCTGGATACTGCCCGTGGTGCGCCGGATCGAGGGGAGGGATTAGGAGAGATTGTTTGGGGGAGTGGGCTAAGGGCCGCAGGCCCCTGGCCCTCCCCCCAAAACATTCTATTCTACCATGACGCGCATCCTCCTTACCGGGCCGCCGCAGTGTGGTAAGACTACCGTAGTGCAGAGGGTAGTGGCGCGCTTTACCGGGCGGGCCGCGGGTTTTTATACCCGGGAGGTGCGTGAGGCCGGGCGGCGGGTGGGATTTGAGATCGTCACCTTAGACGGCCAGGTGGCCTGGCTCAGCCATGTGGACTTCGGCGGCCCCCAGCGGGTGGGAAAATATGGGGTAAGTCTCGATAACCTCCACCGGGTGGCTCTGCCTACCCTTGTGCCGGCTCCGGGCATTGATCTTTTCGTGGTGGACGAAATCGGCAAGATGGAATGCCTCTCGCCCCGCTTTGTGGCGGCTCTGGAGCGCCTCTGGACCGCGCCGGTCCCCCTTATCGCCACCGTGGCCCAAAAAGGCGGCGGCTATATTCAGAAGATTAAAGAAAAGCCTGACAAAATCTTGTTTACTGTAACCCCCGCCAACCGGGAGGAACTGCCCCAGTGGATCCTAGACCTTGTAATTAAGAGTTAGATGAGGTTTCAAAGGGGAGAGGGGACGGGTAATCTATCCTCAGCCCCCCAAACATCCATTCCTCTGCCTTTATTGCAATCCAAACGGGCGGGGGCTATAATTTTTTAGTGATAGGCAAGGAAACCTGGATTGAAGTCCGGCTGCTGGCGCCGGCCAGCATGCAGGAAGAGGCGGCCTGCTTTTTGACGGAATTCAGCGGCCGGGGGGTAATTATCGAAGAGGAGGCCGACCCGGAACCGGCGGTGGTCATCCGGGCCTTTTTCCGGCCCGAGGAGTTCGGCGACTGGCCGCGGCAGGAGCTGGAGAAATACCTGGAGCGCCTGGGCAGTCACGGTCTTTACCCTTTGGGGCTGGAAATGCGGCGCCTGCAGGAGGAGGATTGGGCCGAAGCCTGGAAGACGCATTTCAAGCCCATGAAGGTTACCTCCCGGCTGGTGGTGCGGCCTCCCTGGGAAGAGTATGCCGCCGGGCCGGAGGAGATCGTCATCACTATTTATCCCGGCATGGCCTTCGGCACCGGTCGCCATCCCACCACGGTGCTGTGCCTCAAGGCCCTGGAGGAGGTCTGGGGACCGGACCTGCCCCGGGACCCCGGCCCCTGGCAGGTGCTGGATGTGGGCACCGGCACCGGCATTCTGGCCCTGGCCGCAGCCCGATTGGGGGCCGGGGTGCTGGCTATAGATGTGGACCCGGAGGCCGTGGCCGCGGCCTTGGAGAACGTGCGTTTGAACCGGCTGGAAGGCCAAATCTGGGTAGAGGCCGCATCGGTGGCGTCCTTAAGACAGCAGTTCGCCCTGATCCTGGCCAACCTCACCGCCCCGGACTTGCACCAACTGGCCGATGCCTTAACCGGGCGCTTGCTCAGCGGCGGCGCTTTGATCATCTCAGGTTTCCTTACCGACGACCTGCCGGCCCTGAAATTCCGGTTCCTATCCTTCGGCCTGAAAGAAACCGGCACCCTGACCGAGGATAACTGGACCGCCCTGATCCTTAGGCGGCCTTGATAGGATATTTTGAGGGGAGGGCTGGGGGAACGCGGTTCCCCCACCCTCCCCTCAAACTCCCCTCCCACCCCCCTGACAAGGGACTGGGGAAGGCGGGGCCATAGGCCCC
>JAUXZG010000032.1 GCA_030694005.1 Desulfobaccales bacterium
GGGGCCGGTGGGCCCACGTACAATCCTCCCCCAACCCCTTAAGGGCTTAAAATTGGCTGGGTAAGGCGGGGGGCCTTTGGCCCCGCCTTACCCAGCCCCTTATGCGGGGTGGGAGGGGGGTGTGGGGGGAGGGCAGGGACCTCAGGTCCCTGGCCCTCCTCCCACAACTAACTACTAACAGGTATCCGATATGCAGGTACCGTCGGTGTCTCCGGATTGGTGGCGTGAGCTATTTGATGAGGTCTATCTCAAGACTGATTTCCGCAGTGTGTTGGATGGGGATGTGACCCGGGGGGAGGTGGACGGGCTTATCCAGGCCCTGGAGTTGCAGCCCCAAGAGGCTATTTTGGACCTGTGTGGCGGCCATGGACGTCATGCCCTGGAGTTGGCCCGGCGCGGTTATGGCCGGGTGTTGGTGGTGGATTTCTCCCTCCCCCTGTTGGACATTGGCCGGGCCCAGGCTAAAAAGGAGGGCCTGGCCGTGACTTTCCTGCGCGGCGATGCCCGGGCCGTCCCTCTGGCCCGGGAAAGTTTCACCGCGGTGGCGCTCCTGGCCAACTCTATCGGTTACGGGGCCACCTGCCAGGACGATTTGGAGATTTTAAGGGAGGTGTGGCGTCTGCTCAAGGCAGGCGGCAGGCTGTTTTTAGAGGTGGCTGATCCGGAGTTTGTCAGGACGCACCTGGCCCGGCAATCCTGGCACGAGGCCCCGGAGGGCCTGGTGGTTTGCCGCCGGCGCTGGCTCACGGAGGAGCACCTGATTTGCCGGGAGCTGGTCCTGTGCCGCAGCCGGGGTCTGGTGCGGGATCGCGCTTACCAGATGCGCCTCTACCAACCGGAGGAACTGCGGACTTATCTAAAAGAGGTAGGATTTTCAGCAATCCGGGTGGCCCCCCAGAATGAGCCGGACTCCCAGCCGCAAGAGCGCGGCAGCCTGAGCCGCCGCCTGGCGGTGACGGCCTGGAAGTAAGGACCGGCTTGGCTTATGGGTGAGCACCCCCGTCACCCCAAAACTTCCTCGAAGATGGAAATAAGATTTGGTAGCCTGCAAAGTTATTATCTACGACTGTGATGGCGTTCTGATTGATTCCCGGCTCTCCAACGAGGCCTTCTACAATCATATCCTTAAGCGGTTCGGCCTGCCCCTTTTGAGCCAGGAGCAGGTCGACTTTATTCAGGTCAGCACTGCCTGGCAAGCCATTGACTATCTTTTCCAAGACACCCCCTGGCTGGCCGCGGCTCAGGCCTACCAGCAGAACCTGGACAATCGCCCCTTTTTGTCCCGGTTGCGTCTGATGCCTCAGGTCCGGGAAGTCCTGGAGTACCTGCGCCCCACCTACCGCACCGCCATCGCCACCAACCGGGGCAAAAGCCTGCCCCTGGTTCTCAAAGAACTGGGGCTTGCTGACCTCTTCGATCTCACCGTTAGTTGTTACGATGTGAGCCAGCCCAAACCGCATCCGGAGTGCCTGGCGAAAATCCTGCGCCATTTTAAGGTTAAACCTGGGGAGACCCTGTACATCGGGGACGCCGCGGTGGACCGCCTTACCTCCCTGGCGGCTGGGGTTCCCTTTGCGGCTTACCAGAACCCCGAGCTTAAGGCGGACTACCACCTTAAGGAACACCTGGACCTGTTAAAGGTGCTGAACGTCTGAGGCAAGATTAACCGGAGGCTGAGGGGTCTTTGCCTTAGCCGCCGGAAGCGGGGTTTTTAGGGGGAGGGCACCGCCCTCCTGGCGGTATCCGGATTAAGCCGCTTGGCCCAAGCGGCCTTAACGGGGTCAGGTGCCCCCGGGCGCGGGGGAGGCCGCCTTTCCTGGCTCGGTCTCCGCGGCCTCCCCCAGACTTGCCTTCTCAGGGAGAGAGGCCGCGGCCTTTTCCTGGAGGATTTTAACCTTGCTGGCGGCTACGGCCATGGCCAAAGCCATGGTCTCGTGAAGCTCTTCCTCGGTGGCCCCTAATTCCCTGGCAACTGCCAGGCATCTTTGGGTTCAAGGATCACACCCGGCGGCCAGCGACGCCCCCAGGGCGATTAAATACTTGGTTTTAAGGTCCAAGACCCCAGGTCCAAAGGTTAGACCGCGAAACTCCTCATATGCCTGCAGCGCCTTTTTCTGAGACATGGAAACCTCTTGCTCCTGGGTTACCCCGGGTTTTTCCGCATAAAACAAGGCTCCTTCCGTATAAGGGGAGCTTTTAAAGCCGGTGAGTTTGACAAAATTCGCCGATGGAAAGCCGGCCTTTTTCAAGAGGGCCAGGAAATCCATTCCCGGCAAGGCCCCCCCGATTCACTGATACCAGTTTTCCACATTGCCGGCCCGCTCCTGGGGCAGTTCCGCCACCAGGACCATGTCTGCCAGCAGCAGCCGTCCGCCGGGTTTGAGCACCCGATAGGTTTCCTTGAGGGCCTTTGCTTTGTTTAGGGTCAGATTGAAAACGCCGTTGGAAATTATCACATCAAATTCTTTGTCCGGGAAAGGCAGAGATTCGGTCTCACCTACCTGAAAGCTGACGTTGTTAAGAGACGGCACCAGGGAAAGGTTGGCCCCGGCCCGCTGGATCATCTCCTCCGTGACATCCAGGCCCACGACCCGCCCCTTAGGTCCCACCATCCTCGCCGCCATTAGGGTATCCACCCCGGCCCCGCAGCCGATATCCAGGACCACTTCCCCTTCCCTAATCGGCCCCAGGCTAAAGGGATTGCCCACCCCGCAGAATGAGTCCAGGATTGTTTTGGGAAAATCCTTAACTAGGTCCAGGGGATACCCCTGCAGCCTCATGCCCTCTGCCCCCGTAGGGTATTGGAAGCAGCCACCGGACCCGGTTTGGGCCACCCGGACATACTTTTCCTTAATGCCCTGGCGAATAAGCGCCATTTCCTTCTCAGTCAGGTCTGAACTCATGACCTATCTCCTAAGGGGGTGGGGGAAATGTAGATTTGGGGGAAGGGGGCCAGGGGCCGACGGCCCCTGCCCCCTTCCCCAAACCCCATCCCCCAACCCCCATAAGTTTTGCTTCGGCCTGGGGCTCACGGCCAGGAATTGACCCGGCCAGCCACATTGGCCCCCACCGGGGTCACCGGCATGGGGTAGATGAACACCTGGTTGCCCAGGTTGATCTTCTCCATCAGAAGAGGTCTTTGCCAATAGCAAAAGCCTGGCCGAGGTACTTGCCGAGTCCGTGGTAAGTGCGGATTTCGGGGCCGAAGACGATGGGTTGCACCTTCTCGATGTCCGGCAGGCCTTTGTCCCCCAACACCTCGGGGGCGGCCTTGACGTCTAAAATCTCCCCGATGAATTGGGTGTGCAGGCCGATCTCAAGGGTGTGGATCACCTTGCACTCCAAAATTAGGGGGAATTCCTTCACATAGGGCGCGTCCACCACTGTGCTGTTCACCGGAGTGAGCCGGGCCACGGCGAATTTATTCACTTCCTTCCCCGTAGCCATGCCAAAATAGTCGGCCTCTCGAACATACGCCTCGGAAGGCACACTGATGGTAAAGGCTTGCCGGGCCACGAGATTGCCGTAGGTATAAGTGGCTTTGCGCAGGGAGACGGCCACGCACGGCGGCTTGGAGCAGCAAATGCCCGCCCAGGCGGCGGTCATCACATTGGGTTTGCCGGCCTGGTCATAAGTCCCCACCACCCAGACCGGGGTGGGAAAGGCCAAGGTCCTGGGACCGATGGATTTCTTCATGG
>JAUXZG010000140.1 GCA_030694005.1 Desulfobaccales bacterium
GGCGCCAATTTTTGAGATTCATCACACATAAGGCCACCTCACTTCGCTTAGATGAGAGTCGTGGGGGGAGGGGAGATTGTAAGTGGACCTCAGGTCCCTGGCCCTCCCCCCACAAAAACTTAACCACCACCCAGGATACTCCAGAGGAGGCCCGCGGTCAAGGTGGAAGCCAGGAGGGCCGCCTGGCTGGAGGCCAGGGCGTGGGCGTAAAGATTATTGTGGGGGTCTTCCTGGCGGCCCATGATCTGCACCACCTGGGCCGCATCCGGCACCAGGCCCAGGGCTGCGGCGCCGATCAGCGGGTTAATTTTTTGGGACGAAAAAAGGTTGACTATTTTGATGGCGATGGTCACCACCAGGGTGGCCAAGAGCAAGGCCGCCAGTCCCAGGACCATGACTTTCACAAAGGTCACCGACAGCAGGTCCTCAGCCCGGCAGCGGCTGCCCACCGCCAGCCCCAAAAGCACCGCCACGATTTCCGCCAGCCGGTTGGCCAGGGTGCGGGCCAGGCGATCCACCACCCCGGATTCCTTCAACAGGTTGCCCAGAAAGAACATGCCGGTAAGCAGCGCCGCCCGGGGCACCAGGATCAGGGTCAACACCAGGCCGGCCACGGCAAAAAGCAGGTTCTCCCGCTTGCTGACCTTGCGGGTAGGGGGCAGGCGCAGCAGGCGTTCCTTCTTGGTGGTCAGAACCCGGACCAGGTAAGGTTGGAGCCAGAAATTAAGGCCCACCAGGGTAAAGGCGGCCAGGGATACCGGCCCCACCAGGTCCGGGGCGAGGCGGGCCACTAAAAAGGTGGCGGATAGGCCGTCGCCACCGCCGATCATGGCTATACTCCCCGCCTGGAGCGGATTCAGGCCCCAACTCCAGCCCAGGAAGAGGATAGTAAAAAGGGCTAGGGGGGTGAGGAAGCCGAGAACCAATTGCCGGGGATGGGCGATGAGGTGATGCAGGTTCGCCCCGGCCCCCCAGCCCAGAAAAATTAAGGCCGGATAGACGCCGGAGGACAATCCCCCCTGGAGGGTGTGGAAGAAATCCGCCAGCGCCCGGGAAAAATCCAGGACCGGGAGGTTGGCAAAAAGCAGGCCGGCCGCCAGGGGCAGGAGAAAGACCGGTTGAAGCCGATAAACAATGGCCACATAGCCCAACCCCAGAGACAGGATCGCCATGAAGATCCAGAGCCCGAAGTCCAGGAGGCTCATCCCGCCAGGCATTAAGCTTTCTCCCTCAGTTAAGGGGACAACACCACCAGGACCTCACCCACCGCTACATTGCTGCCTTTGCTCACCCGCACCTCGGTGACGACGCCGGCCATGGGGGCCACCAGGTCGTTTTCCATCTTCATGGCCTCCAGTTTCACCACCGTATCCCCCACCTGGACCCGATCCCCCACCTTCACCAGCACCTCCAGGATGGCTCCGGGCATGGGAGCCACCACGCTGCCCAGGTCGCCTCTGGGTTCGCCCTTCTCTAAGGTGGGGCTGGGTGGGGCCATCGGGGGAGGCAGCGGTGCCGGGGCGGGGGCCGCCATGGGTTTGGGGGCTGGGGAGGGTGGCCGGGAAGTCACCGGCGCCCCGCCAGCCGGACTGAATTTCACCTCATAGGGCCGACCATTGACCACAACCCGGGCCTGGTCACCCCGCAAGGCTACAATCTCTACCTCATACACCTTGTCCCCGATGGTAATCCGGTAACGCCGCATAGATTACCTCTTGGGAAGATTAAGGCGTGCCTGCATGGCTTGCCAACGCCCGGCCAGGGACCAGGAAGAAGCTGCTGGGGAACCCGCCGCGGTTTCCTCAGGCCTGACGACTTCCCCTTGAAATAAGGCCAGGGCCACACCGATGGCCGCGGCCACCATGGGGTCCTCAGAGGCGGCCGCTTCCGGTGGCGTCAGAAAGGCGCTGGGTTCTGGGGTTATCGCCCTCTCCGGGCCAGCCGGGACTCGGGGTGTCCCCATTTCCGTCTGCCCGATGGGAGCCGGTCCCATGTCCTCTAGACCTAAGCGCCCGCTTCCAGGCCCGCCTTCCCAAAGCAATAAAACGCGGGGCAACAGGGCGGCCACTAGCGCCAGCATGCCCCCTAAACACAGGAGCACCAACACCCCTATCACCGCAGCCCCCAGAATCGACGCCATGTCTTTACACCATGGAGTTTTTGGGGGAGGGGAGTTTGAGGGGAGGGCGGGGGAGCCGCTGCTCCCCCGGCCCTCCCCTCAAAACACCTTTCTAAATCTCCCCGTCCTGTTCCATCTTGGCCAGGGCTTCGAAGCGGATGTCCATGCCCAGCACGCCCTGGATTTCGTCATTTTCGTTCCGCACCGGCACGCTGACGGTGATACACAAGGCGGCGGTGAACCGCGAGGTGTAAAAATCCGAGACATAGACCTTGCCCGACTTGATCGGTTCAATAAACCAGGGGCGGTTGGAGAGGTCCTCGTCCAGTTGCATGGTCTCGTATTTGGCTCGGTCCACAATATGCGTAATATTCCGGGTAATTTTGCGCCCTTCCAAGTTGGTGATGTACATGAATTGCACAAAGGGGTAGTTGTCCAGGGCCTGCTGCAGTACCGGCTCTTGCAGAGCCGGATTCATGGAGCGGATTTCTTCCCGCTCCGCCAGGTCCTCGGCCAGGTGGGCCGCCAGCTTGTAGGCCTTCTCCTTCAACTGGTCGAATTCCGACACAAAGTACTCGGACAGGTATTTGCGGGCCAGACTTTCCATCTCCTCGTTGGAGATGGAGGTCACCCGCCCGGCATCATACCATTCCATGATGCGCTTGTGGATCTTGCCCACCGCAGGGTGGCCTTTGTCCACTTGCCGCTCCCCTTCCAAGCCCAGCCGGGTGTTGAGCCAATGCACAATCCCCGCCTTGCCGGACTTGTCGGTAATGGTGATGGTCACCGGCCGGTTAAGGATGCGCGCCGTATCGAAGGCATTGTAGATCTCTTCGTTCTTGATGAGGCCGTCCGCGTGGATACCGGCGCTGGTGTTGTTGAAGTTTTTGCCCACAAAGGGATAGTTGGGCGGGATATGATAGCGCAGCTCCTTTTCAAAATACTGGGCAATTTCCGTGATCACCGTGGTGTCCAGGCCATCGGTTTTGCCCCGCAAGGAGATATATTCGATGATCATGCCTTCAATGGGGGCATTGCCGGTGCGTTCCCCGAAGCCCAAAAGCGCCCCGTTCACCGCCCCGCAGCCATACAGCCAGGCCGTGACGCTGTTGACCAGGACCTTGTGGAAGTCGTTGTGGCCGTGCCACTCCAGCAGGTGGCCGGGCACCCCGGCATCGTCAATCATGGCCCGCACCAGCTTGGGCACGCTCCGGGGCAGGGCCGCGCCCGGGTAAGGGACGCCGTAGCCCATGGTGTCGCATAGACGGATTTTGATGTCGATGCCGCTCTCGGCCCTCAGTTTCATCAGCTCTAAGGCAAACGGCACACAAAACCCATACATATCCGCCCGGGTGATGTCCTCGAAATGGCAGCGGGGAATGATCCCCAGGTCCAGGGCCGCCTTGACGATGGCCAGATATTCCTCCAGGGCCCGGCGCCGGTCCCATTTCAGTTTCAAAAAGATGTGGTAATCGGACACCGAGGCGAGGATGCCGGTCTCCGGCAGGCCCACCTCCTTCACCAAGAGCAAATCCCCAGCCACGGCGCGAATCCAACCGGTAATTTCGGGATAACGGTAGCCCCGCTCCCGACAGCGTTCCACTGCCTCTTTATCCTTGGCGCTGTAAAGGAAAAATTCGCTCTGGCGGATAATGCCCTTGGGCCCGGAGAGCCGGTTAAGCATATCAAAGATCTCCACGATCTGCCGGACGGTGTAAGGCGGCCGGGCCTGCTGGCCGTCCCTGAAGGTGGTGTCGGTGATCACCATCTCGTGAGGAGGCTGGGGCATGACGAATTTATAATCAAAATCGATGCGGGCCACCTCCACATAGGGGAAGATCTCCCGCATGAGATTGGGCGCCTCTACCTCCTGCAGGCGATACTTCCAGAAGGAGGAGTGCTCATGGTCCAACAAGCGGCGGTCTTTGTTCCAGCGAGCCATAATTTGCCATCCGTTTAAAGATTTACTCTGTTCCCTCTATCTTTATATCATTTTGGCGGTCAGCTTTCAGCAGTCAGCTTTTGGTGGCCAGTAGTCAGTCATTACAAGCTATTTCAAAACCTATCTTCATAGTGAAATGTCATTCTGAGTGAAGCGAAGAATCTCGTATTACCAATAAATTGAGATCCTTCACTTCGTTCAGGATGACAGAAAAAACCGGTTTTGAAATAGCCTATAGTCTTTAAGATTTTATTTTTTACGAAACCATAACGGGTCGATCTGGACAATTCTCTTAACTGAAAGCTGACCGCTGATCGCGGTTAGCTATTTGTCCAGCCTCAAGCCCAGTTCCAGAAGTTGTTCCGGTTCCACCCGGGAGGGCGCCTTGGTCACCGGGCAGGCGGCCTTCTGGGTTTTAGGGAAGGCGATTACTTCCCGGATGGAGCGGGCCCCGCAGAGAATGGCCACCAGGCGGTCAAAGCCAAAGGCCACCCCCCCGTGGGGCGGCGCCCCGTATTCCAGGGCCTCCAGCAAAAAGCCGAACTTTTCTTCGGCCTCAGCCGGGGGGATGCTCAGGACCTTAAAAACCTTTTCCTGCAAATCCCGGCGGTAGTTGCGGATGCTACCCCCGCCGATCTCCTGGCCGTTCAGCACCAGATCATAAGCCCGGGCCCGCACCTTTTCCGGGTGCGTCTCCAATAAGGGGACATCTTCCTCCCGGGGAGAGGTAAAAGGATGATGCATGGCCACATAGCGCCCCTCATCCCGGTCGTATTCCAGCAAGGGGAAATCGGTGACCCACAGGAGGCGGTAAGTGTCCGCCGGGATCAACCCTTCCTGCTGCCCCAGGTGAAGCCTGAGCTGTCCCAGGGCGGTGTTGGCCACCTGGGGGGTATCGGCGATGAACAGCAGCAGGTCTCCCTCCTGGGCCTGAAGACGCTCATTGAACGCGGCCTTTAACCCCTCCGGGAAAAATTTGGCCAGGGGCGACTGCCAGCCCTGCTCTTGCATCTTCACCCAGGCCAGACCCCGAGCGCCATAGACCCCGGCCAGATCCACCAGACCGTCCAATTCTTTGCGGGACAGGCGGGCCAGACCCGGGCCGCATAAGGCCTTCACTATGCCCCCCTGGTCCACCACTTCTTTAAACTGGCGGAAGTCCGCCTGACGGGCCAGGTCCGTGACCTCCTTGAGCTCCAGGCCGAAGCGGGGGTCCGGACGATCCAGGCCAAAGCGGTCCAGACACTCCTGATGGCTCAGACGGGGGAAAGGAGAAACCAACTTCACCCCTAAAAGCTCTTTAAAAAGGGCCTTCATCAGGCCTTCCACCACCTCATAAATGTCCTCTTCGTTGATAAAGGCCATCTCCAGGTCGATCTGGGTAAATTCCGGCTGGCGGTCGGCCCTTAAGTCCTCGTCCCTAAAGCAGCGGCACAATTGATAGTAACGGTCCAGACCGGATATCATCAGCAACTGCTTGAAAAGCTGGGGCGACTGGGGCAAGGCAAAAAAATGGCCTGGCTGCACCCGGCTGGGGACCAGATAGTCCCGGGCGCCCTCCGGCGTGCTCTTGGTAAGGATGGGGGTCTCCACCTCCACAAAGCCCTGTGCGTTAAGATAATGCCGGGCCACCTGCGCCGCCCGGTGTCTAAAAAGGATATGCCCCATGACACTGGGGCGCCTTAAGTCCAGATAACGATACCTCAACCTTAAGGCCTCGGAGATGTCCACCCGGTAGTCTTCCAGTTCAAAGGGGGGCGTTTTGGCGAAGTTGAGCAGGCGCAGTTCCTCCACCAGCACCTCGATCTCTCCGGTGCCCAGCTGCGGGTTGACCATATCCGGGGGCCTGAGATTCACGACGCCGCGAATCGCCACCACAAACTCATCCCGCAGAATCCCGGCCTTATTATGAGTGTCCGGGTTGACCTCCGGGTTAAACACCACCTGGGTCAAACCATACCGGTCCCTCAAGTCCACGAAGATGAGACCCCCGTGGTCCCGACGGCGCTGCACCCAGCCCATGAGCACCACTTCGGCCCCGGCGTCCTGAGCCCGTAAGTCCCCACAGGAATGACTGCGCTTCAACCCTGCTAAAGTATCGAACAATTGGGGTTCCTTTCTTTGGGAGAGGGGGCCGGGGACTTCCACAGGCGAGACGCCTGTGCCACTGGCCCCTGCCCCCTCTCCCAAACCCTCTCCCCCAACCCCTTAAGAGGCTTATATGGCCGGAGAAGTAGGGGCCTGCGGCCCCGCCTTCTCCGGCCCCCATAAAGGGGGTTGGGAGGGGTGTTTGAGGGGAGGGTGGGGGAGCACTTACAAAAAACTCCCCCAGCCCTCCCCTCAACTACCTTTTCAATAATCGCGGCGCCAAGTCCGGCAGGGGCACCTGTTCTTGTTCGCCGGTGGCCATGTGGCGCAGGGTGGCCTGGCCCTGGGCCAGTTCTTGGTCCCCCAGGATTACCGTGTAAGTGGCCCCCAGGCGGTCCGCCAGGGACATTTGGGCCTTCAAGGAGCGGTCGTCGAAGTCCATCTCCCCGGCCAGTCCTTGCTGCCGGAGTTCCTGGAGCAGGGCCAAGGCGACCTCCCGGGCCGCAGTTCCCAGGGCCGCCAGAAAAATCTTCTCTTGCCGTCCCTGGCCGCAATCCGGTGGCAGGATCTCCACCAAGCGGTCTTCGCCGATGGCGAAGCCCAGCCCCGGCAGGTCCGGCCCCCCCAGGTCTCGGGCCAGGCCGTTGTACCGGCCGCCGCCGGCTACCGCGTCCTGGGACCCCAGCCCCACCGCGGCCACCTCAAAGGCGGTGCGGGTGTAATAATCCAGGCCCCGCACCAGCCGGGGCTGTTCCTCAAAGGCCACCCCGGCGCGCCCCAAAAGCTCCAGCACCCGGGCGTAATGCCCGGCGCAGGCCTCACACAGACAGTCCCGCATCATGGGGGCCGGCCGGAGCAGCTCTTGACAACGCTGAGATTTGCAATCCAAAACCCTTAAAGGGTTGGTGTCCCGACGACGCCGACAATCATCACACCAGCCTTCTTTAGCCGCCAAAAACAGGGACAGCCGCGCCTTGAAATCCACCTGACACTCGGGACAGCCCAGGGAGTTGATCAGCAGGCGCACCTGCTCAATCTTGAGCCGTCCCAAGATATCCACCAGCAGGAAGATCACTTCGGCGTCCAGTTCCGGGGCGTCCGTGCCCAGGGCCTCGCAGTTGATCTGGTGAAACTGGCGGTACCTCCCCTTTTGGGGCCGCTCGTAACGGAACATGGGACCGATGGTATAATATTTTTTCACCCAAAAGCCGCGTTCCAGGCGGTTTTCCAAGACCGCCCGCACCACCTGGGCGGTGGCCTCGGGCCTTAAGGTCAGGGACTCCCCATGGCGGTCGGCAAAGGTGTACATCTCCTTGGCCACGATATCCGTGTCGGCACCGATGGAGCGGGCGAAGAGCTCGGTGCGCTCCAAAAGCGGCAAACGCATCTCCTGGTAGCCGTACAGGTCAAAGACCTCACGGGCCACCTGCTCGATGAGCTGCCACCTCCCCGTCTCCGGCGGCAAAATATCCTTCATGCCCCGGATTGCCTTGATTGTGCCCGCCATCTCGAAATCTCAATCAATTGATAAAAAAATAAACTTAATCAATAAGCAAAGGAAATGTCAAGATGATTTCCCTTTGCTGGCGAGCCCCCATCGGTGATCAGAAAAAGGAACCGGGTAATTTTCTTTAACCTGGGGGAGTGCTGTCAGACTGGAGACCCGCATTCCCCCCGCCTTGGTCTTGACAGCCATTTTGTAACATCATGGCAGACGCCAGCGGCCTTTTTTGGGCTGGGCCAGATGGTTGCCCTTCATGGCAAATTTTGATAAATAATATTATTCAATATGATTGGTTAGGAAAATGACTATGAATCTCTGTAAATGGTTGGTGGTAACAATGGTCGTCCTGAGCCTGGCGGCGGGCTGCGCGGCTTCGGCGCCCATGTCCCCGGAGCAGGCGCTGACCCGGATGGACGCTCAAGCTAAAAAGAAAGACCTCAACGAGCAGATCTTCAACCTGGGGGCTCGATCTGCCCTCAAGGGGTCCCAAGACTACCAAGTGGGGCCGGAAGATCTTTTGGAAGTCTCGGTTTATGGAGAGACAGACCTACAACGCGCCGTGCGGGTCAATGGCCAGGGGATGATCAGCCTGCCCCTGGTGGGCGCCGTGAAAGTGGCCGGCTTGACCCCCGCGCAAGCGGAAAGCAAGTTGGCGGAATTGTATGGGGCCAGGTATCTGAAGGATCCCCAGGTTGCCATTTTCGTCAAGGAGTATCGGCATCAGCGGGTAGCTCTGACCGGGGCCCTGAAAACCCCCGGTTTTTATGAATTGATCGGTCCCCGTTCTTTGCTGGAGATGTTGGCCATGGCCGGCGGCCTGGATGATAAGGCCGGGGATAAGGTGCAAATCATCCGCCCGCCGGGGACCCCGAAGGCTACCCAGGATATGCAGTTGGCTGATTCCTCGAAACCCTTTGAGCCTAATTCCGAGACCATTGTCATTGATATGCGGCAACTGTTGAAGGACGGCACCGGTAAGTTAAATTTCGCTATTCGACAGGGAGATGTCATCAACGTGCCTTTTGCCGGCAACGCCTATGTCTTGGGGTCAGTGAATAAGCCAGGCAATGTTCCGGTTAAGAAAGATTTGACGGTCACTCAGGCGGTGGCCATGGCCGGCGGCACGGTGTCGGCGCTGGCCAACCCCTCGGGCACAACTATCCTGCGTATGGACGAGCAGGGCCAGGCGGTTAAAATTCCGGCAAACCTGAGCCGCATAGTCAAGAATCAAGATCCCGATATCATCCTCAAGGAACAGGATGTGGTGTTCGTCCCGGAAAGCGCGGTAAGAAAACTTCTCATGGATGTACGAACATTTATCGGGGGCGGGATGTCCGTCGGTTATGCGGTTGCACCTTAACGGATTCACTGGATCAAGGCTTAATCAACCATACCACCTCTGAAAGTGGGCGCTTTTTAAACAACTTTCCTGCCGTGATTGATATCCACTCTCATATCTTGCCCGGTTTGGATGACGGGGCGCAAACCTGGGAAGAGGCGCTCCAGATGGCCCGGATGGCCGTGGCGGACGGCATCCGCGTGATGGTGGCCAGCCCGCACCTCTTCCGAAACCGGGTGGTTGATTCTGAGTCAATTAACAAGAAGGAGACCATACTTGAGATAATCAATCAGTTTAAACAGAAATTATTAGACGAAGAAATTCCCCTGGAAATATTATCGGGTTGCGATATCCCTTTATGCTTAGAATTAATGCAGCTCCTTGATGATGACCAGGTTTTGACCATCAATGACGCGAAACGCTATTTGCTTCTGGAACTGCCTGATACGTCATTCCCCCCCGCCACTGAGCAGATATGTTTCCGCTTACAAGCAAAAGGGTTGACCCCCATTCTTACCCACCCGGAACGCAACTTTATTATCCAGGAGATGCCGGAAAAACTGGAGCGTTTGCTGGAGATGGGATGCCTGGTGCAAGTGACCGCGTGTAGCTTATTGGGAGTTTTTGGACGGCGGGTGGCCAAGTTCACCAGGAAATTGGCGAAAAGGGGATATATCCATCTGGTGGCCACCGATGCCCACGATACGCAAAGACGTCCCCCATTGCTGAGCGGCGCCGTGAAGGCCCTGTCTCCTCTGGTAGGGCCAGATCAAGCCCGGGCTATGGTTACCACCATTCCTAACAAGATTGTCAGAGGAGATCCCTGCTTTTAATCAGGAAAATTGGGGGAGAAGGTCGGCGCCGGGGCAGCTTTACCCCCTACCCCAAACCTCCAGCCCCTTAAAACTTTCTAACTCATGAAAAGTCTGACCTGTTTTAAGGCCTACGATGTCCGGGGTCGGGTGCCGGATGAACTCAATGAAGACCTGGCCTACAGGATCGGCAGGGCCTACGCGGCTTTCCTGTCCCCTTCCCGAGTAGCCGTGGGGCGAGATGTGCGGTCGTCCAGCCAATCCTTAACTGACGCCCTGGCCCGAGGTCTCCAGGATAGCGGCGTGGAGGTGTGGGACCTGGGTTTGTGCGGCACCGAACAGGTTTACTTTTACACCTCCCACCTGGGGCTGGATGGGGGCATCATGGTCACCGCCAGCCATAATCCCCCGGATTACAACGGCATGAAGTTCGTGCGGGCCCAATCCCGGCCCTTAAGCGGCTACAGCGGCCTCAAGGACATTGAGGTCCTGGCCGCAGCCCAAAAATTGCCGCCGCCTTGCCAGACCAAAGGCAAGCGCCTCTCCACCGACGCCCTCAAGGCCTATGTGGCTCATCTTTTGAGCTATGTGGACCTCAAGGTCCTAAGGCCGCTTAAGGTGGTAACTAACGCCGGCAACGGCTGCGCCGGGCCGGTGCTCGACCGCTTGGCGCCCCACCTGCCTTTTCAGTTCATCAAGATTTGCCACGCACCGGACGGAAGCTTTCCGCATGGAGTTCCCAACCCGCTGCTGCCGGAAAACCGTCAAGCCACCGCCCAGGCGGTGCGGGCCTCTGGCGCCCAGGTGGGCCTTGCCTGGGACGGGGACTTTGACCGCTGCTTCTTTTTTGATGAACAAGGGAACTTCATTGAGAGTTATTACCTGGTGGGTTTCCTGGCCCAGGCCCGGTTGGCCCGCTACCCCGGGGGGGCCATAATCCACGACCCCCGGCTGACCTGGAATACCCTGGAAATGGTCCGGCAAGCCGGGGGCCGCCCCATAATGAGCAAGACCGGCCATGCCTTTATCAAAGAGAGGATGCGCGCCGAAAATGCCGTCTATGGGGGGGAGATGTCCGGGCACCATTATTTTAGGGATTTCGCCTATTGCGACAGCGGCATGATTCCCTGGCTGCTGGTGCTGGAACTCATGTGCCGCCTTGATCAGCCCCTGTCTGCCCTGGTGCGGGAGAGAATGAGGCGGTACCCGGTGAGCGGGGAGATCAACCGCCAGCTCAAAAACCCGGATGCGGCGCTGGCCCGGGTGGAGGCCTTTTATCAGGCAAAGGCCACGGCTCTGGACCGGACCGACGGTCTCAGCCTGGAATTCACTGACTGGCGCCTAAACTTACGCAAATCCAACACCGAGCCGGTCCTGCGCCTGAATGTGGAAACCCGACAGGATCCTGTCCTGCTTAAGGAAAAAACCGCCGAAGTCCTGGGCCTGATGATTTAGGGGCTCATTTAAGTCGCGGTCCGCATGACTTTATGAGAAATATTTTCAGCTTTTTCCTGCGCCTGTTTGTCTGCTTTGTGGCTGCCAAGTTTATCCTCAGGGTCTTCGAGGTGGACAGCCGTACTTACCTGCTGGGGCTGACGGCCCTGCTCACCGGCAATGTCTATTGGTTTGATTACCTGGCCTCCCGAGACCGCAGGCCCCCCCGCCGTCGTCGGCAGGAAAGTCAGTGCCCGGCTCCCGCTCCGAATCCAGAGGACACCTCCCCCAACCCATCCCCCCCGGAGGCCTAACCGAACGACCTTCACCTGACCTTTCCCCAATGCTTTTAAGTACACCACTAACGGCCCCCATCACTATGGCAGGTTATATGGGAACCTGGGGGAGGGGGCCAGGGTTCCTGAGCCCCTTGCCCAAATGGGCCTTTGGGGGGATTTTCCTTTTTAGTTTTAAAGGGTTAGATATTTTCGCGCTGGCTTGACTAACCCGGCGTTTTTTTCCTTGACACAGATTTTCCTTGACGCTAAATTTCCGAATGTTCTAATATTCACAATCCACCTTCTAACCATAAGAAGTGCTCGATATGAAGCTGGCGGACCTCCTCTCCCAAAAGAAAGCTACCATCCTGGAAAGGTGGCTCCACCTGCTCCTCGACAGTTATCCGTCGGAAACCTCCGGGTTTTTCAAGAAGGAAAAGGACCCCTTCAACAATCCTCTGGCCTTTCGCCTCTCCCAGGGGCTGCAGGGCGTCTATGAGGCCCTGCTTCAGGACACGGCTAGAGAGCGGATTCTCGCCTCGCTGGACGACGTCATCAGCATCAAGGCCCTGGAGAATTTCTCTCCCTCCCAGGCCGTGGCCTTTATCTTTTTGCTCAAGCCAGTCATCCGCGAGGAATTGGCCACAGAGCTTAAAGAAGCCCAACTCTCGGAAGAGTGCCTGGAAGTTGAGTCCCGCATCGACGGGCTGGCGCTGCTGTGCTTTGAGGTGTACATGAAACGCCGGGAAAAGCTTTACGAACTCCGGATTAATGAGGTGAAAAACCAGGTAAGCGGGTTAATGCGCCGAACCGGTCTGACCTTGGTAACCCCGCAGCAGTAAGCGGCGGTCAACGGTTAACTTGAAACGAGGTGACAGTAAATGACGGACTTTTTCAAGCTTCATTTCTTTGTGCCCCTTGCCGCCGTCCTGGGGCTGGTGGTGGTTGCCTACGTGGGCGTGCAGGCAAACTTGCAGCTCCTCTTCGGGGTCGTCGTGCCCTATATGGCCGCGCTCATTTTCATTGAAGGGATGGTGTATCGCTTGATCCAGTGGACCCGTTCCCCGGTGCCTTTTAGGATTCCCACCACCGCGGCCCAGAACAAATCGCTGCCCTGGATCGAGAAGAACCTGGGAGAGAAACTGGACAACCCCGAAACCACAAAACACGTAGTGGGCCGGATGGCGCTGGAAGTGCTGGCTTTCCGGAGTCTCTTCCGCAACACCCGCACCGAACTGCGCCAAGACCCGGACCATCCCGAGGGCGCCAGGCTGATCCATTGGTCTTATAAATGGCTCTGGCTGGGAGCCATAGCCTTCCATTACGCCTTCCTGGTGGTGATCTTAAGGCACCTGCGGTTTTTCACCGAGCCGGTGCCCGGTTTTGTCTATCTACTGGACAGTGTCGACGGCTTTTTGCAGTTCTTCGTGCCCGTAGTTTACTTAAGCGGCCTGGTCCTGCTGGTGGCCGCCGGCTACCTGCTTTTAAGAAGGATCCTGCGTCCGGAGCTGCGCTACATCTCCCTGGCCGCGGACTACTTCCCCCTGTTCCTCATCTTGAGCATCGCCATCACCGGCATCCTCATGCGCTATTTTTACAAGGTGGACATTGTGGCGGTCAAAGATCTGGCCCTGGGCCTGGCCACTTTTAAACCCAAGGTGGTCGCGGGTATCGGGGTGATTTTTTACATCCATCTCTTTTTAGTGTGCGTGCTGTTCGCCTACTTCCCCTTCAGCAAGCTGATGCACGCGCCGGGGGTGTTCTTGAGCCCCACGCGCAACCTGGCGTGCAACAGCCGGTGGGTCCGCCACGTCAATCCCTGGAATTACCCGGTCAAGTTCCATTCCTATGCGGAATATGAAGATAAATTTCGGGAAGCAATGATCGAGGCCGATATTCCGGTCGAAAAGGAGTCATGAGTCCATGGCTAAAGCTAAGGTAACGGTTCCGACACCAGCGGAGATATTGCCTGGGATTAGTTATAAGACCCCGGAGAAGGGGTGGATGGATGTCAAACCCGACTTCCGGCCGGGCACTTATTGCAATCCCGCCAACCCCAAGTGGCTGGAGTGGATCGGCTACCCCTACCCCCGGGCCTGGCACGTAACCGATGAAGATTGGCATCTGCCCAGCGACTGGAAAGAAACCATCCTCCAGGGCATGGAAGACCGGCTCAGCCGCTTCCGGTCCCTGAAGCTCTTTTTTGATATCTGCGTCAGGTGCGGCGCCTGCGCCGACAAATGCCATTTCTTCCTGGGCACGGGCGACCCCAAGAATATGCCGGTGCTGCGGGCCGAGCTTATGCGGTCGGTGTATAAAAGGTATTTCAAGCCCGCGGGCCGGCTTTTGGGCCAGTTGGCCGGAGCCCGGGACCTGACGGAAGATGTCATCAAAGAGTGGTTCTTCTACCTGTACCAGTGCACCGAATGCCGGCGCTGCTCCCTGTTCTGTCCTTACGGCATCGACATGGCGGAGATGACCATCCTGGGGCGGGAACTTTTAAGCTCCATCGGCATCAACATCGAGTGGACCCTGGCCTCGGTGGCCCAGTGCTACGACAAAGGCAGCCACATCGGCGCCACCCCCCAGGCCATGAAGGACATGATCGACTTCTTCGCGGAGGAAAACGAGCGGGTCACGGGGATCTACACACCCATCACTTATAACCGCAAGGGCGCCGAGATCCTCTTTGTGGCCCCTTCCGGCGACTACTTCGCCGACCCCGGCACGTACACCTTCATGGGATACATGCTGCTGTTCACCTACCTGGGTCTGGACTATACCATCAGCACCTATGCCGGGGAGGGCGGCAATTTCGGTTTCTTCATGTCCCACGAGATGGGCAAAAGGCTGAACGCCAAGATCTACGCGGAAGCCAAGCGGCTGGGGGTGAAGTGGATCATTGGCGGCGAATGCGGCCACATGTGGCGTATCCTCAACCAGTACATGGACACCTGGAACGGTCCGGCCGATTTCCTGGAGATGCCGGTCTCCCCCATCACCGGCACCAAGTTTGAGAATGCCGCCACCACCAGGATGGTGCACATCTCCGAATTTACCGCGGACCTCATCAAACATGGGAAACTGAAGCTGGATCCCATGCGCAACGCCCACATCAAACTGACTTTCCATGACTCCTGCAATACCAGCCGGGGCATGGGGATTTTTGAAGAGCCGCGCTACATCATCAAGAATGTCTTACCTGAGGGTCATTTCGTTGATATGCCCCCCAACACCATCCGGGAGAAGACCTTCTGCTGCGGCAGCGGCAGCGGCTTCAACGCCGACGAGTACCTGGAAACCAGACTGAGGGGCGGCTTGCCCCGGGCCAACGCGGTGCGTTATGTCCACGAGAAGTACGGAGTGAACCATCTGGGGTGCATCTGCGCCATTGACCGGGCCGTGTTGCCCACGCTGTTGGGCTACTGGGTCCCGGAGGTGGAGGTCACCGGCATCAGTGAGCTGGTGGGCAACGCCCTGGTGTTCGACGAGGAAATAGAGCGCACCACCGACCTGAGGGATCGAGACCTGGTGGGAGTGGGTGAAGCTGAGGAAGGTGTGGAAGCTGCCGAAGCTGCGGAGGAAGAAGAATAATATGGATGACAAATACAAAAACGAATTTGGGGTGTTCGCCGAGCGCCCAAAGGTAGAGAAGAAGATATATGACGGCAAATATATCTTCCTGGGGCTAATCATCTTCTTCGCCGTGGTTACCTCCCCCTTGTGGCAGAATCTGGGGAAGGCCATTCCGGCGCCGGTGCCCAAACTCGATACCCCGGCCATCCAAAAACTGGCGGAGAAGGATAGAAAGTGCGTCCAGCCCCTGGCGTTCATGCGGGCCAACCACATGCAATTGTTGGACACGTGGCGCACTGAGGTGGTCCGGGGGGGCAATAGAGACTTTGTCGGCCCCGGCGGAGTAAAATATACTGCCAGCCTCCAGAATACCTGTCTGGATTGTCACTCCAACAAGGCGCAATTTTGCGATCAATGCCACAACTATGTAGCGGTGACCCCCACCTGCTGGGGTTGCCATCTCGATATGACGCAGAAGCTGGCGGAGGCGAAGTGATGAGCATCAACAGACGAGAATTTATCAGGATAGCCGGACTCTCCACCTTAGTGGGGCTGGGAGGCAAAACGGCTTGGGAATTGCTCCTTCCCGGCCAAGTGGAGGCGCAATTATTGCCCAAAGCCAACGCCCTGGCCGCCAAAAGATGGGCCATGGTGGTGGATATGAAGAAACTGGATGAGGCTACGGCCAAGAAATGCATCGACATCTGCCATAAGGTCCACAATGTGCCTAACCTGGCGGTGCCCAACGACCCCAAAGTCAAGATGGACCCGGCGGACGTCAACCGGTGGCAGATTAAGTGGATCTGGTCCGACCATTATCATAACGCCTTCCCTGGCCAGGAACATGAATACGTCCAGGACCGGGTCCAAGCCATGCCTTTTCTGTTGCTGTGCAATCAGTGCAACAATCCTCCGTGTGTGCGGGTGTGCCCCACCCAGGCCACCTTTAGGAGAGAAGACGGCATCGTCATGATGGACATGCACCGCTGTATCGGCTGTAGATATTGTATGGCCGGCTGTCCCTACGGCTCCCGCAGCTTCAACTGGAGAGACCCCCGCCCCTTTATCAAGCAGGAAAATCCTACCTATCCCACCCGGGAGAAGGGCGTGGTGGAAAAGTGCGATTTCTGCGCGGAGCGCCTGGCCAAAGGCCAGATGCCGGCCTGCGTGGAGGTGGCCGGCGGAGCCTTGGTCTTTGGGGACCTGGGAGACGCCAAGTCCAAGGTGAGGGAAACTTTAAAGGCCAACTTTACCATTCGCCGTAAACCGGAGCTTGGTTCAAATCCGCAAGTTTATTATATCGTGTGAGGTCGCTATGCTTGAAAAAGCCTTGGTAGGAAGCAAAAGGTACTACACCTTGCTGGCAATCCTGGCCGCCATCTTCGGGGTGGGATTCTTATTTTACCTGCGACAATTGACTTTTGGCTTGGGAATCACCGGCCTGGGCCGGGATGTGTCGTGGGGCTTTTATATCGCCCAGTTCACCTACCTGGTGGGTGTGGCGGCCTCGGCGGTGATGGTGGTTCTGCCTTACTACCTGCACAACTATAAAGCCTTCGGCAGGGTTACCATCCTGGGAGAGTTTCTGGCTGTGGCCGCGGTGTCCATGTGCATGTTGTTTATCGTCATTGACTTAGGTAGGCCGGACCGGCTCCTCAATGTCTTGCTGTACCCCACCCCCAATTCGGTGCTGTTCTGGGACATGGTGGTCTTGAACGGCTACCTGTTGCTTAATATTTTCATCGGCTGGAATGTCCTGGAGGCCGAGCGCAATGAGGTGGCGCCGCCGGGGTGGATAAAGCCCCTCATCTATATTTCCATCCCCTGGGCCGTCTCGATTCACACGGTTACCGCCTTCCTATACGCCGGCCTGCCCGGCCGGGGCTTCTGGCTCACCGCGGTGATGGCGCCCCGCTTTCTGTCTTCCGCGTTTGCCGCCGGCCCGGCCTTGCTGATCCTGCTGTGCTTGATAGTGAGAAAGTACACCAAATTCGACCCCGGCAAGGAGCAGATTCAGACCCTGGCCAAGATCGTCACTTACGCCACCATCATCAATATCTTCTTGTTCTTCTGCGAAGTGTTCACCGTGTTTTACAGCCAGATTCCGGAGCACATGCAGCACTTCACCTACCTTTTCTTTGGCCTGCACGGGCACGGCAAACTGGTGCCCTTTATGTGGTTCTCCTTGTTGGGCATGATATTCGCGGCGCTGATGTTGGTGAACCCCAATAATCGCCGGGATGAGAAGAAGTTAGCCGTACTCTGTGGGCTGGTAATTATCACCACCTGGATAGATAAGGGGCTGGGGTTGATTACCGGGGGTTTTGTCCCCAATCCTTTGGATAAAATCACCGAATACTGGCCGACGGTGCCTGAGACCTTTATCACCCTGGGGGTGTGGGCCGCCGGCTTTTTGATCCTCACCATCCTTTACAAGGTAGCGGTCTCCATCAAGGAAGAGATCGGGGCCTAGGGTCTCTAAGTTTTAAGACATATACCCACAGAATCCGGCTGTTGACGGCTAAGTAGTTCGGTTATCCCGACCGAGTTAATCCAGTTGAGGCTATCCAAGCCTCAGGTGGTCCCAGATCAAGCCCTAAACCGGAAATAAAGTTTAATGAGTCTGCTCAAGGAGGTAAAGTTTAATGGCCTGGCGGGTTGAAGTCGATGCTGATAAGTGTACCGGGGATGAAGAATGCGTAAACGTCTGTCCTACGGGCGTCTTTGAGATGCAGGAGGGCAAGGCGGTCGTGGCAAATGAAGATGAGTGCCTGGGTTGCGAGAGTTGCCTAGAAGTCTGCCCCTCTGGCGCAATCACGCTAACCGAAACCTAAACCTGACCTTTCCCTTTAATGAAAACGCCGGCCTGAAATCAGGCCGGCGTTTTTTTGTCAGGAGGCAAAAAAAGGAGCTTTAATTCTCAGGTTACATCTTAAACGGATTTATGAGGTGGACCGGCACCGGCGAGTTCTTGATGACCTTCTCCGCCACGCTGCCAAAAGTGGCGCTCTTCTGGTCAATTTGGTCGTGACCGCGGCCATGGGTAGTCAAGACCACCAGGTCCGCCTTCTCCTTTTTGACCATCTTCAGGATTTCGGCCGCGGCGTCGCCCTGTACCAGACGGAGGTCCACATTGGGACAGGCTTTCAGATCTTTGTCACAAACGGTCTCCATCATCTTCTTGGCGTGCTTGATCTCCCAGTCATGAAAATGACGCAAATGCTCCTCACTGGGGTAGCTGCCGTAGGCTGGGAAATAGTTTAGCAAATCCACCCCCACATAGAGGAGAATGACCTTGGCCTGATACTTCTGGGCGAGTGATACCACTTGTGGGGCAGCTTTGAGAGAATTCTTGGACAGATCTGTGGGCCAAAGGATGGTGCGAACTTCCATCGGCAGACCTCCTTATCACCGACAAATGTAATCGTAAGTAAATATAACTGCATGAAAACCAGCCGTCAAGGCCAACGGATTTGGGGAGCAGGGATAAACTTTAACAGGCCGCCGGGGGCGGCAAACGCCAGGCCGCCACTCCCTTAAGTCTCGCCATAATCCCGAAAAACCAGGACCGGGCGAGTGGTCAGGCGCACCAGGTTAAGGGCTTCGTCGCTGATGACTTTTAAATACTTGGGGCGCTTGTGCCCATAGGCCCCCAGCACCAGGAGGTCATACCTTTCCACCGCCACCGCCTTGAGAATTTCATCCACAAAGTCGCCTTGGGCCGTTTTTTTCACCGGGCTGAAGCCGAATTTTCTTAAGGTTTCCTCTCCCATCAAGACGCAGGCCTGGGCAAACTCCTCAGTCTCCCCCAACTCGGTTTCCTGAACGTGCATGATGGTGATTTCCGGCTTTTTCTTGGCAAAAAGCGGCGCGAGGAATTCCAGGGCCCCCTGGTCGCACTGGGAACCCCGGTAGGACACCAGGATTTTTTGGATAGGCCGGAAGTTGCGCAGGATCAACACCGGTTGCCGGGCATGGTGCAGAATCTTGGCATGGACCGCTCCCAGGAGAAAACCTTTAAGAGAAGAGCGGCCGTGGGAGCCCAGCACGATCATATCGTAATGGCCGACATTGGCGGCGTTGAGGATCTCATCGGCCGGTTCCCCTATGGCCACTCGGGGTTCACAGGGTATTTTACCACCCAGGCAGATCTCACAGGCTTCGATTATTTCGTCCAGGACCTTTTGGGCATCGACTTCCACCGCCTTCTCCACATCGGCTTTGGTGGTGAAGGGCGCGTAAGAGCTTTCCGCCACCATGTCCACGACATCGGGCTTCACATAGAGGGCGTCCACCTCGGCCCGAAAATGTTCCAGCAGATGACAAGTATAGCGCAGCGCCATCTGCGATTCTTCGCTCTTGTCCACAGCTACCAAAATTTTCATCTCATCACCTCTTCGATCATGGGAAAAATGAATTCCTCCCGCCGGGCCACTGAGTCAAGAAAATACCCAATCCTTATCGCAATACCAGCACCGAAGTCTGGCATTTGCTGACGAACCTACCTACCCAATCCCGGGGAAAAACTCGATCCAGCAGGGATTTTCGCCCCAGCCAGAGCGCCAGCAGATCTTGCTTAAGCCCCTGGGAGAATGGCTACAACGAGAGCTTCAATGGGAAGCTGCGGGATGAGTTGCTCAACCGGGAGATTTTCTACACCCTGAAGGAGGCCCAGATCCTGATAGAGCGCTGGCGGCGGGAATACAATACGGTAAGGCCTCACAGTGCATTGGGTTATAGGCCACCCGCACCCGAGGCCATACAGCCCAGAGATCCTGGCTACGCTATGCTCCGCCAGGATCTCTGGCTTGACTTAATCCCCATCCTAACTTAAAACTTGGTACAACTACTGGGGGCAGGTCACAGGGCGGGCACGG
Organism: Desulfobaccales bacterium; assembly: GCA_030694005.1. Taxonomy (GTDB): domain Bacteria; phylum Desulfobacterota; class Desulfobaccia; order Desulfobaccales; family 0-14-0-80-60-11; genus JAUXZG01. The sequence continues at coordinate 19,970 of JAUXZG010000140.1, forward strand.
GTGAAAACGAGCGACAAGGCGAAAGGTTTCACCAGAGCTTGATAAATTGTGGTGTAAAATCAGATAATTATGGCGAGTTTGGGTAGTCCCAACGGGAATCGAACCCGTGTCTCTGCCGTGAGAGGGCAGTATCCTAGGCCGCTAGACGATGGGACCGCGACAGAATTTATATACAACGGACCTTTAGTTGTCAATGGCCTTTGACTTCTGGGCACCGGTCTTCCCTCAATCGGCCAGGCTGCCTTTAGCCGACATTGGCTGACCCCATCAATCCTTTCGGATGGCGAGGCGATTTTTGCCTTAAGGAGCACCCGAGGGGGGAAAGACCTTCTAAACCCGGGAGCGATTGCTGGTCGAAGGTAAAACATGACCCTCAAGGGGCTGATGTATGTGATCCATCGCCACCTCTCCCGCCATCCCCATTTTGATCTGCGCCTGGAAGTGGACGGGGTGCTGAAATCCTGGGCGGTGCCCAAGGAGCCCAGCACCGACCCCAAGGTGAAGCGCCTGGCGGTGAGGGTGGAAGACCATGCCCTGGAGTACGGTGAGTTTGAGGGGTTCATCCCCGAAGGGGAATACGGCGCCGGCGAGGTGCAAATCTGGGATCAAGGGACCTATGAAAATCTTCAACCCCAGTCCATGGCCGATTGCCTCCGGAAAGGCCGGGTGGAGGTGCGCCTCTGGGGGGAAAAGCTTCAAGGCCCCTTCGCCCTGATCTGTCTTAAAGGCCAAGAGAAGAACTGGCTGTTTTTCAAGATGAAGGCTTGAGTTCCCCGGCTGCCCCTTCCGCCGCCACCCAGCCGGCCGCCCGCTCCAGGTCCTCTAAAGTATTGAGGTTAAAGAAACTGCGGCCCTCGGGGTCAAGGCGGGCCACTTCCTCTGCCGACAGCACCTGGGGCCGGCAGACCTCGAGAAAACGGGTGGGGCGGCGGTCACTTTGCAGAAACTCGGTTAGGTGCGGCAGCAGGCGCACGGAATAAACCCCGGGGAAAGGCTCCAGTCCCCATTGAGATTGACATACCACCGCAGTACGCGCCCCCTTGGCAACCTGGTTCACCAACGCAGCCAGCAGTGATGGCGCTAGAAAAGGATTGTCCACCGCGGCTGCCAGCACCCAGGGAGTGCGGGCGTAAAACAGGGCAGTCACCAGGCCCCCGGCCGGACCCTGAAAGGGCTTGAGATCGGTGACCAAAGGCAGCGCATAGGCGAGATGGTCCAGGGGCTGGTTGGTGATGAGCCACAACTCCGACACCACCGGGGCCAGGGCCGCGGCTACCCATAAGGCCAGGGGCTTCCCCGCCAACCTGAGGCCGGCCTTGTCCTGCCCCAAACGCCGACTCATCCCCCCGGCCAGAATGGCGCCGGTGATTTGGGGGAGAGGGCAGGGAGCACTTATAAAAAACTCCCTGGCCCTCCCCCCACTCAACCTCACAAAACTCTCCTTCCCTTCCATCATTCGTACCCCAGGTATTTTTTTATGAAGGCGCCCAGTTCTGCGGTCTGGTGGGGGTGGAAAACCGGCAGGTGGGAGGTCACGGGTTCAGAGCTTACCAGGGCTATGACTTGGGAGTGGTCGGTAAGCAGATTTTCCAATTCAGGACCCACCACCGCCACCTTGGGCAGGGGGCTCTTTTTGTAACCTTCCACCAGGATCAGGTCCGCTTGGGGGGCCAGGGCAGCCAGAACCGTCGCCAGCGGGGGGTCCTCGGGCGCATACTGGGTAATCTGCAACAGTCCCGGGCCGGCCAGGGCCACCAGTCGGGCCCCGGCTTGGGCAAAGCGCCAGGTATCCTTACCTTTATCCCCCAAATCAACCTTGTGGGTGTGTTTCAGGACGGCTACTTTAAGGCCCTGGGCCTCAAACCACGGCAGGAGGCGGCAGATAAGTTCGGTCTTGCCGGAACCGGAGGGTCCCACCAGGGAAATGGCTTTATCCCCGGCAGCCAGAGATTTTGCCGGGGGCCGGGAGGGGTCGGCAGGGGAGGTCAAACTGAGGGAGTTTTTTCCAGGATCTTTTCCTTCTTGACGTGCCGGTTGAGATAGACGGCGCACCGGGGGCAGGGACCGTTGCACAGGGTTTCCTGATATTCCCGCACCTCGTAACAGGGCCGCCAGGGGAGCTGAAACGCCGGGCAGGTTTCTTTGTCCTGGCAATCGAAGATATTCCAGCACGGGGCCAGAACTATCAGGTTACGCAAACAGGCCAGGGTGAAGCCCCGCTCATGGATCAAACTGTTGATGCGGCCGATCTGGGTAACATCAAAGTTGGAGTACAGCCGGTTATTGGTGTTCTTCTCCCTTAAGGGTTTGATAAACCCCTCTTTTTCATATTCCCGGATGCGTTTCTGGGAAAGGTTCACCACTCGGGAGACCTCGTTGATTAAATAAAGGTCCCCTCCATCCCCTCCGCCTCTGATCCGTTTGTTCTTTCCTCGGGGCATAAGTCAGTCTATAAGAAAAAGAGTCTAAACAAATTTTGCATAGAACATTTTTATTTACAAGAAAAAAATTTCTCTGAACCGACCTCCTGGAAAAAATTGCCGGGACGGGAAGGAAGGGACCTTATACCATTTTGCTGTCAAAGACGGTAATATTAACTGTAGCCGTAGGCTTTAGCCTGCGCAGGTGGTCAGAGTTGTAGGGGCGGGGTTTCCCCGCCCTACGAAGGAAATTTGTGGGCGAGCGTTGAATTGGTATCAGACCCCACCTTCCAGGACCTAACTTGAAGTATTGGGGGAGGGGTAAGGGACTGCGCCCTCCAGCTCCCTCCCCCCAATCCTTTCCTCATTTTTTGAAGGCTTCCAAACCCAGGCCCACCCCGGCGCCCAGACGCCGGGCGGCGCTGTCCTGGGCGCAGGCGATCTCCAGGTAGCCGTGGCTGCCAATCAGAGCCAGAAATTCCCCCGGAGCCTTCTCAGCATAAGTGCGGGCCAGACCCCGTATAGTCAGGGGCCCCACCTTAAGGCGCAAGTCCCCACCCCCCAACCAGGCCTCCAGGGCGGCGGCTTTAAGGTTGCTCACCAGGTTGCCGAAGCGGTCCACATAAATGACTTCTCCCTGTATGGTCTTGGGGGTGAATCTGGGGGTGGGGACCGCAAGAGCTACCGGATCATTAATAATGGGGCCAAAGCGGCTCAGGTCCACTCCCAAAGAGAGGTGGGCCGCCACCGGCGCGAAGATGTCCCGGCCATGGAAGGTGGCCGAAACCTTAGGGCGAAAATAGGCTGGATTTTCCAGGGACACTATGGTTAGCTCCGCCCCCGGGGTAAAGATCAGGTGGAACAGGCCGTTGTCCGGCCCCACCCAGAACTGCCCGCGCCCGTAGGCGGCCAGGCCCCGGCGGCTGCTTCCCACCCCTGGGTCCACCACTGCCAGGTGAATGGTGCCTGGCGGAAAATAGGGCGCGGCCCCGGCCAGGATCAAAGCCCCGGCCCGGATGTCTTGCGGGGGCAGGTCGTGGCTTAAGTCCACCAGCACCGCCCGGGGATTGACGCCTAAGATGACGCCTTTCATGGCGGCCACATAGGCGTCTTGGGTGCCGAAATCGGTGAGGAGAGTAATTATGGGAGGGGGCCCAGAGGGGCGATTAGCGGCCATGGCGTGGGATTAATTGCCCTCTAAAGGTAAGGGGGGATGAGGGAAAAGGGGAAAGGGCTAAGGGGATAAAACCATAACGCGGCGATCCTTTTTCGCTTTAAGGTTTCTTCCCCTTTAATCATTTTTTCTCTTTCGCCTTTTCCTTTCTTTTTTCACCCTTGATTTATCCACATATTACCTGGCCCAAGCCCGCGACGGCGACTTCAATCTGCGGCCGCCAGGATTTTCCCCTCTTCCTCCCGGATGCGTTCCACCGGCAGCGCCCCGGCAAAGCGGCCCTGGCCGTTGATATACACCAAAGGGGAGGGATAGGCCAGGGAGCACAAAAGCGGAGTCTGGGGCAGACTGGGCCCCCGAGGGTCTTTGAGGACATTGATGTAAGCCACTTTCACCCGGCCGGGAAAGGCGGCCTCCAGCGTCAGGGCCCGGGCCCGGCTCTGAAACTCCATATTGGCCTTGGCCAGGGGGTCTTCGCCTTTTTGATGGTCATGACCATGGCCCCCGCAGCCACAGGCGCACCCCCGGGAGCGGGCGGCCGGGGCATCATAGACCACCACTTCCACCACTTCCGGCCGGGACATAAAACCTCCTTAAAGATCGGGATGGGTTGGCGAAAGGGGAAGTTCTTTGGATCCCTGGCCCTCACCCCAGATGATCAAGATCTTTGGGTGGGCAAGGCCATAAGCCTAATAGACCTTCCTCATTTTGCCCCAGCCCCTGGATGCTGATATTTTCGCGCCAGGAACTCGGGAACCCAACAATTTTCCCCTTCTGAGGCCGGAGGACGAACCGTGGCGGCTTAAAGCTGCCCACCCTTTATTGCTCGCGCCTCCTAAATGAGGTAAATTAAAGAAGCCGCGCCTGTAGCTCAGTGGACAGAGCAACGGACTTCTAATCCGTCGGTCGCAGGTTCGAATCCTGCCAGGCGCGCCAGTGATTTCAAGGGCTTAGAATTAATATCTAACCCATTTTATGGGCTTGGTGTCACTATTGGTGTCACCCTCAGCAAGTTAATCCAGACATTTGCTAGCCGCCGCTTCGACGGTTCTCCTTTTAACCGGAACTACCGAGGCGCCATAGGCGGCGATCCCCAGATTAACTTCTTTGGTTAGGGGAACAATGGCATCTGCACCGATCTTCCGAGTTTTTTCCTCAGCTTTTCCAGAATCTCAGCCTCGGCAGTTTAAGAAAACCTTTCTTAACAACAGGCGGCCTTTAGGTCCAAAGGCGGCCGCTCGACTTAAGAACCAGTCTTTCCCCTTTAGTTTAGGCTTTTAGGGGCTGATTTGCACCCCCCCTGCTCCCCAGAAAACACAAAGGGGCGCTCACGAGGCGCCCCCAGCGATTGATTAAATTAACTTAGAAAGCCGGGCTAAATTTTGCTTACTTTGACCGCCTGCAGTCCCTTGGGACCTTCGCTCACCTCAAACTCCACCTTGTCATCTTCTTTCAAGGTGCGGAAACCGGTGCCCACGATGTTGGTGTAATGCACGAACAGATCGGGGCCGTCATCCCGCTTGATGAAGCCATAACCCTTGGCCTCATTGAACCACTTGACAGTGCCGGTATAGGTCATAAATCCTCCTGCTTCTTAAACCTTAATTCTGCTGCCGACCTTTAGCCGCGGGGGCGCAGGCCAAAAAAAAACGGCCGGCTCCCGCCATACCGTCATTGTCATACCGTGTCGCCCCGAAGCACTGCATATCAGCTGTATTATGCTTGACTAAAGGATGCAAAATTCCCTTAGCACAACCCCCCGGGCCTGTCAAGAATTTTCTGTAAAGAAAGTTTAAGGACACCAGGTTCCGGGGATTCTCCTGGCCCAAAAAAATAAGCGGTTTCATTTTCTAAAATTTTTTGTCATTTAGCCAGGATGGTCCCCAGGGGGAGAGAAAAGGTGCGGGCCGGAGAAAGACCCTGATTTTGCCCCGGAGGGCAATTTTCCCCAAGTAAGGGCCACCGGCAGAGAGAAATTTTGCGGCATTTTTTCACAACCTCAGACTATGCTTGACAGTCCGGCGAGTTACATGCTATAAAACTTACCAGGAATTTTTCAGAGCTTGGATCCGTTTTAAAGGCGGACTGAGACTCGGCGGGACGCTTGCCCTACCCCCAGAGAATCGGTCTGGGGTTTTTTTATGGAAATCATTGCCGATCCCCTCAAGATGCAGGCCCAGGCCCTGAGGTGGCGGGCTCGGGGGGTGAAGGTAGTCCTGGTCCCCACCATGGGGTTTTTCCACCAGGGCCATTTAAGCCTTATGGAATATGGCCGCACCCTGGGGGATAAGCTGGTGGTGAGCCTGTTCGTCAACCCCACCCAGTTCGGGCCCACGGAAGATTATCAGCAATACCCCCGGGGTTTTGACCGGGATGCGGATATGGCCGCAAAGGTGGGGGTGGAGGTTTTATACACTCCCGGGGTTGAGGCCATGTACCCCTCGGGGTATCAGACTTATGTGGAGGTGGAGCACTTAAGTAAGGGGCTGTGCGGCGCTTTTCGGCCGGGACATTTTAAGGGCGTGGCCACCGTGGTGCTGAAACTGTTTAACCAGGTGCAGCCCCAGGCCGCGGTCTTTGGGGAGAAGGACTACCAGCAACTGGCCATCATCCGACAAATGGCGGCGGACCTGAATGTGCCTGTGGACATCGTGGGCCGGCCCATCGTCCGGGAGCCGGACGGCCTGGCCATGAGCTCGCGCAACACTTACTTGAATCCAGAGGAACGGGGCGCGGCCTTATGTTTATATCGCGCCATTCTGGCCGCCCGGGAGTTGGTGGCTACGGGAGAGAATTCCCGGACCAAAATACTTAAAGCGGTAAAACAGATGATCACCCAGACGCCCCACACCGCCATTGATTACCTGGCCCTGGTGGACCCCAAGACGCTTCAGGAGGTGGAGGCTGTCCAGGGTGAGGCCCGCCTGGCCCTGGCGGTGCGGGTGGGAAAGACCAGACTCATTGACAATACCCTGCTAACGGAGAGCCGTTTATGTTGCGTGTAATGATGAAATCCAAGATCCATCGGGCCACCATCACCCAGGCCAATCTGGATTATGAAGGGTCCCTGACCATCGCCGCCGAGTTGATGCAGGCCGCGGATATCCTTCCCTATGAGATGGTGCACGTTTATAACATCTCCAACGGCGAGCGGTTCGAGACCTATGCCATCGCCGGGGAGGAGGGCAGCGGGGTAATCTGCTTAAACGGCGCCGCGGCCCGTAAGGGGGCGGTGGGCGACCTTATCATCATCACCACTTACGCCACTTACGATGCGGCTGAACTCAAAGAGCACCTTCCCAAGGTGGTCCTGGTGGACGGCCACAATCACCTGAAAGATACCTCCTCTCAAGAAAAACCCTTGGCATTTTTCTCCCGCCACAGTTAAAATTAAACGATTTGGCCCGGGGGGAACCCCCCGGGGCCTGATTATTTTTTGCAAAGGAGCCTTAAGGATGGCCATAGCCGATTTTCTTTTCACCTCGGAGTCCGTGACCGAGGGGCATCCGGACAAGGTGGCGGACCAGATCTCCGACGCCATTTTGGATGCCATCATTGCCCAAGACAAATACGCCCGGGTGGCCTGCGAGACCCTGGTCACCACCGGCCTGGCCATGATTGCCGGCGAAATCACCACCACCGCCCAGGTGGATTTTCCAGGCATTGTCCGGGAAACCATCAAAGAGATCGGCTATTGCGACTCCTCCATGGGCTTCGACTGGGAGACTTGCGCGGTTCTCACCTCCATCGACAGGCAGTCCCCGGACATCGCCATGGGGGTGGAAGGCCGGGGGTTGTCCCCGGAGCAGGGCGCCGGCGACCAGGGGCTGATGTTCGGCTACGCCACCGATTCCACCGAAAATCTGATGCCCATGCCCATCTGGTATGCCCACCGGTTGGCGGAGCGTCTAGCCAAGGTCAGGAAAAACGGCACCCTGCCTTTCTTACGTCCTGATGGTAAGACTCAGGTCACGGTGCGCTACGAGAACGGCCAGCCCAAGAGCATCCACACCGTGGTCATTGCCGCCCAGCACAACCCGGAAGTCGCCTACGAAACCCTCCAGGAAGCCATCGTCGAGGAAGTGATCAAAAAGACTATTCCCGCACATCTGCTTAAGGACACCCGCTTCCTGGTGAACACCACCGGCCGGTTCGTGGTGGGGGGGCCGCTGGCCGACTGCGGCATGACCGGGCGCAAGATCATCGTGGACACCTACGGCGGCCGGGGCTATCACGGCGGCGGCGCCTTTTCCGGCAAGGATCCCACCAAGGTGGACCGCACCACCTCTTACATGCTCCGCCATGTAGCCAAGAATGTGGTGGCCGCCGGGCTGGCCCACCGCTGCGAGGTACAGGTGGCCTACTCCATAGGGCTGCCCGACCCCCTGTCCATCATGGTCTATACCTACGACACCGGGGTCATCCCGGACGACAAACTTCTGGAAATCATCAAGGCCACCTTCGGTTTCAAACCCGCGGCCATGATCCAATACCTGGACATGCAGCGCCCCATCTTCAAACAGACCGCGGCTTACGGCCATTTTGGCCGCACCAACCCGGACTTCACCTGGGAATACACCAATAAGGCCGAAATCTTACGGGAAAAAGCGGGGTTTTCCGGCCCGGCCCCGAAATGTAGTTGTAATCCTACCTGAGAACGAGGACTTCATGGATTATCATGTCAAAGATCTGGACCTGGCCGATAAAGGCCGCCTGCGGGTGGAGTGGGCCATGCGGGATATGCCCGTGCTCAACTCCATCGCCGCCCGCTTCGCCCGGGAACAAACCTTGAAAGGCCTGCGCCTGGCCGCCTGTCTGCATGTCACCACCGAGACGGCGGCTTTGATGATTGCTTTAAAAGCCGGGGGCGCCCTCATCCATGTGTGCGCCTCCAACCCCTTGAGCACCCAGGACGATGTGGCCGCTTATCTGGCCAAATATGAAGATATCCCCACCTTCGCCATCAAAGGGGAAGACTCCGACACTTACTACCGCCACATCCATCAGGCCCTGGACCTCAAACCCCAGGTGACCATGGACGACGGCGCCGACCTGGTTTTTACCGCCCACACCAAAAGGCAGGAGCTGCTGCCGGAAATCCTGGGCGGCACCGAGGAGACCACCACCGGGGTCATCCGCCTCAAGGCCATGGCCGCGGACGGGGTGCTGCGCTATCCCATGATCGCGGTGAACGACGCCCAGACCAAGCACCTTTTCGATAACCGTTACGGTACCGGCCAGAGCACCATCGACGGCGTGTTGCGCGCCACCAACCGGCTGCTGGCCGGCAGCGTGTTCGTGGTTTCCGGCTACGGCATGTGCGGTCGCGGCGTGGCCATGAGGGCCCGGGGCAGCGGGGCCCGGGTAGTCATCACCGAAGTGGACCCCTTGAAGGCCCTGGAGGCGACGATGGACGGCTACGAGGTGCTGCCCATGGCCAAAGCCGCCCAGCTCGGCGACATCTTCTGCACCGTCACCGGTGACATCCGGGTCATTCGGGAAGAGCATTTCCTGACCATGAAAGATGGGGCCATCCTCTGCAACTCCGGCCACTTCAATGTGGAACTGGACGTGGAGGCTCTGAGCCGCCTGAGCACCTCCTCCCGAACCATCCGGGAATCGGTCCAGGAATTCACCCTGAAAAACGGCAAGTGCCTATACCTGCTGGCAGAAGGACGGCTAGTGAACCTGGCCGCGGCGGAAGGCCACCCGGCGGCGGTGATGGACATGAGCTTTGCCAACCAGGCCCTGGCCACGGAATATATCGCCAAGCACCACCGCCAACTGGAAAAAAGGGTCTACCCGGTGCCCCTGGCCATCGACCAGGAAATCGCCCGGCTGAAGCTGGCCTGCATGGGCGTGGACATCGATACCCTGACCGAAGAACAGACCAAATACCTGGCCTCCTACGACTTGGGGACTTAGGGCGCTTTGGCGGAGGGGGCTAAGGGCCGGTGGCCCTTACCCTTACAAAAAACTCCCCCAAACCCCCACCCCCAATCCCTTAAGAGTTTCTTGTCTGGGGAAGGCGGGGGGGGGCCCCTTAGGCCCCGCCTTCCCCAGACCCTTATGCGGGTGGGGAGGGGGGTGTGGGGGGAGATTGTAAGTGGACCCCAGGTCCCGGCCCTCCCCCCACCACAATGGAACACTCCTATGACGGACATCAAATTCGGCACATCCGGGTGGCGGGGGATTATTGCCGAGGATTTCACCTTTCCCCGGGCGCGTTTGGTTTGTCAGGCCATCGCCGAGCACCTGAAGATGGAAGGGGTAGCCGGGCAGGGAGTGGTGATTGGCTATGACACCCGCTTTTTGTCCGAGGCCTTTGCGGCCGCGGCTGCGGAGGTGATGGCCGGCAACTCCATACCCGGTTTTTTCACTTCCCGGGCCACGCCCACTCCGGTGGTCAGTTACGCGGTGATTCAGGGAAAACGGGGCGGGGGAATCAATATCACCGCCTCCCACAATCCTCCGGAATACAACGGCATCAAGTTCTCCCCGGCGCAAGGAGGCCCGGCCCCTACGCCGGTGACCGATGCCATCGAGTCCCTCCTCAAAACCCTTACCCCTCAGGAAGTTAAGACCATGTCCCTGAGCGCCGCTCGAGACCAGGGGCTGGTCACCGACCTTGACCCTAGAGAGGCTTATCTCGACCATCTTAAGACCCTGGTGGATACCGCGGCCTTAAGTCGGGCCGGCCTTAAGGTGGTGGTGGATGTCCTGTACGGCACCGGCCGGGATTATCTGGATGCCTTTCTCAAAGACGCCGGGGTGGAGGTGGAATTGCTCCACGGTTACCGGGACCCCTACTTTGGGGGGCAGCGGCCGGAGCCTTCCGGCCCATTCTTAAAGGAGTTATACGCCCGGGTGCAGGCCTCCGGGGCGCATCTGGGGTTGGCGGTGGATGCCGACGCCGACCGCTTCGGGATAGTCGACGCCGCGGGCCAGTATCATGAAGCCAATCAAATTTTGGCCCTGTTACTGGATTACCTCATTGACACCCGGGGCTGGGCCGGCGGCGTGGCCCGCAGTGTGGCCACCACTCACCTCATTGACCGGGTAGCCGCCTATCACGGCCGGCCGGTATTCGAGACCAGGGTGGGGTTCAAGTATTTGGGGGAATATATCTTGAATGACCAGGCGGTGATGGTGGGGGAGGAAAGCGAAGGCTTTTCCATGAAACACCATGTGCCGGAAAAAGACGGCATCCTGGCCTGCCTCTTGGTGGCGGAGATGGTGGCCAAAAAAGGCAAGGGCCTCCCCCAACTCTTAGAAGAGTTGTTCTCTCGGGTGGGGCCGGTTTATGACCTGCGCCTCAATCTTTCCCTGGCGCCGGCGGCCAAAGAACGGCTGCTGACTCGCCTTGAGACACCTCCGGCGCAGTTCGCCGGCCTGGCCGTGGTGGGCCATGTGACCATTGACGGGCACAAGTACTTGCTGGAGGATGGCAGTTGGGTATGTTTTAGGCCCTCCGGCACCGAACCGGTGGTGCGCTTTTACCTGGAGGCCTCCTCCCTTCAGGCCCTGGAGCGACTCAAAAAAGCGGGACAGGCCTTGCTCCAGGAAATCTGACATGCCCGAGTTGAGCTTACCTTACTTCCTGGAAGCGGCCCTCATGGTGGTGGTGCTGCTTTTTTCGGTAATTGTCCATGAGGTGGCCCACGGCTATGTGGCCTTGCTCAATGGCGACCCCACCGCCCGCCTCATGGGCCGCATTACCCTTAACCCCTTACCGCACATCGACCCCATCGGCACCGTTTTGTTGCCGATGATCCTGCTGTTGTCAAAATCAGGAGTCATTTTTGGTTGGGCCCGGCCGGTGCCGGTAAACCCGTTAAATTACCGCCATCACCGCTTAGGCGAAATCACCGTCAGCGCCGCCGGCCCCTTGAGCAACCTGGTGCTGGCCGCGTTTTTCGCCTACCTCTTCCGCCTTAACCTGGGCAACCCCGGTCTCACCTATCTGGCTTATTACGGTTGCAGCATCAATATCTTCCTGGCCCTGTTCAATCTGATCCCCATACCGCCGCTGGACGGTTCTCACCTGGTGGCCGCGGTCTTGCCCCCTGATCTGGTGCGGATTTACAGATACCTAGAACCGGTGGGGTTTGTGCTGATTCTGATCCTGTTTTACAGCGGGGTGATGGGTTTGATCCTCATGCCGCTCTACCGCCAGATCGCCGTCTTCTTGCTGAGTTAGCGGCTAGTACCGGGTTGCCATCAAAAACCTTGGTGGGGCAGGCCTCCGTGCCTGCCCAAAGTCAAAAAGATTTGGCGGGCACGGAGGCCCGCCCCACCGACAGATAATTATTTCTTTGATTGCCACTTGATATCATACCGATAACCCTAAAAAAAAGAGGCAGACCGAAAAGTCTGCCTCTCCTGTCGGGGCGCACCGTCAGGTGCGCCTTATGGCCTTATTTTCCAGAGTGAGCTTGATCCCGCCTGGCCGGGGACCCTCTCCATTACCCAGCCGCCCTCTCCTCACCCTCCTTTGGTCTCCCCACCGGGTTAAGACAACCTCCTTGAAGCCGGCAGTTGCTCAGGAGCGCCTCATCTTGGGAATAAACCCTGGTGACTACTCGGCAGGGTGGACTGAAGAGTACCCCCCTGGGTGGTGGTGGGGTTATTGGTATTGAGGAAGCCGCTGGTCTGGGGAATCGCCGGGTTGCCGAAGACAATCCCGGCCCGCCGTAACGCCGACAATAAACTGGGCGGCGGCGGCGGGGGCTTGGATACCGCGTCCGGAATATGACTCTGCGCCGCCTGGAAATTTCTCAATACGCGGTTCTGGAGTTCCGGGGTGACGGGCCCGGTGCGAAAAGGCCTCCCCGCCTCCGTGGTGGCGAAATTTCTGGGAGTCAGGATGAAGATCTGTCCCGTGGTGACGTTTCTAAGGTTCAGGGTGGTTCTGCCGGAGAAAAAGTAGACGTTGTCCGGGTTGCGGGTTTCAAAGACCCCGTCCGTGCCGCGGATGCCCATGACGACCGTTTTGCCCTGAATCTCAAAGTTGGGATCAGGGCCGGTGAATTTGTGGACGATGAACCGCATGGAGCCATCCAAAATCTTCACCAGGGCTGACTGGCGCCGGCCTTGCTGGTCCATCTGGAATTTGGCCAAGTCCACCGTGGTACTTTCGCCCAGGGTCAAAATGGTCTCATCCGCGCAAAAGAGCTTGGCCCGGGAATTGGCTAAGGTCCGGATTTGGTCCTGGGGATACAAGGCATCCTTCAACTTTGCCGGACGAAAATTCGCATCTGACGGGGATTTGATTTCCGCCGTGCCCACCAGGGCAATGATCTCCGCCGCGGGTTTCCTCTCCTGGGCCGGCGCACTCTGGCTCATGGCCAGGAAGGTCACCAGGCAGCATCCCAAGGTCAGCCACCAACCTAGCCTCTTACCTGTCATCTTCATATTCATAGCGCCTATCCTCTCTAGCAGGTCGATGCGGTCATCAATAGTAAAACATCGCCAGAAGCTGGTAGATGTTCCGATCGTATTGATAATCCTGGATGTTGGAAGGATTGCTGATGTGGTTGTACCCCACAATCGCGTTCATCCAGGAGGTCACCGGCCGGCGCAACTGGACCAGGATCTGGAAGTAATCCTCGTTCCGGTAGCGATTGGCGAAGGAATCCCGGTTGCTGCAGGCGGTCTTGGCCCATTCGAAGTAGCCGTAAGCGGTTACTTGCCAGGGCAGATTCAGGAAACCTTCCACCGGCAGCCGGTAGCGGTTGGCGGTAAAGTTGATGCCCACGGTCACTTCCCGTTCCCAGATGAGGCCGGCGCGTATCGATCCCGGCTTGCCCGCCAGGGTCTGGAAAAAGCCCACCTGGTTCATATTGCCGGTGCGGTCATAACTCGGGTTGCCAATGTTGGTCTTAAATTGACGATCCTGGTACATGTAAATCAGGTCCCCGGCCAGATTGGCGGTTTCCAAGAGGGTGAACCGCAGGCCGGGGCTGATGAACTGGGAGAAAGGCTGGCCTCCCAACCAGGTGTAATCAAAGGCAAAGAACGGGTTGACGGTGAGACGGCCCCACCGGTATTTCACATACATCTCGCCCAGTTGGTCGCAGATGTTGAAGTTGTCCAGATAGTAGTTGAGGCCCCCATAGCCGTAATAGCGCACTCCCCCAGTCCATTTCTCCGTGCGGATGGGTTCATAAGCGGCGTTCAGGATCAACGGGGTGCGCCAGTCGGCTTTATGGCCCTTATATGCTCCTGTTACCCCGCCGTTGGGACCAACCGCGCTGACCGTGGTCTTATCCGGCAGCACCTTGACGTTATCGTCATATTCTATGCCGGTGGTGAACGAGATGCTGAAAGGCCGTTCCTCCCGGTATACCTTGACGGCCTCCTGGTATCCTTTAAATCCTAAGGCGAATTGGGGCGCTAGATTCATGCCGGTTTCCAACTCCGTCAAGGCATCCTTGGGGCGTTGCTGGTGCGCGGCCACCAGGCCCGCATAATAGTGCACCAGGCCATCATCCGGAGCTATTGATTTGGCTTCTTTGAACCAGCGTTCGGCTTCTGTTAAGTTGCCCAGGAAGTAATTCGCCACCCCCAGATAAAGCTTGCCCCGGGGTATGGTCGGGTCCAGTTCCACGGCCTTGGCAAAGGCATCTCTGGCCTGGGCGTAATCCTTGAGAGCCAGGTTGGCGGTCCCCAGAAGAGACCAGATTTCCGCATTTTGGGGATCGGCTTGGGTCCCCTTGAGCAGTTGCTCCTTGGCTTCGGCATATTTGCCGTCCAGGTACAGCTTATTCCCCCTGGCCAGGAAAATTTCCCCTTCCTCTGAGCTCCAGGCCCCCTGGGGCATCAAAGCGATCCCCCCTAAAATTACCCAGAGTATTAAAAGGACGCCACCGACTAATTTACCTCTTTGGAGAAATGCGGTTTGCTTGCCCATATTATTCCCCCGAAAAAACCATGATAAAGGACGGGAAATAGACCAAGATCAGTACTCTAAGCCTCCGGCCCCAACCCCCACCAGGGCCTTCCGCGGCTCATAGTCGGCTTTTAGCACACCAGGTCAATAAATTTCAAGTTATTTTTATCAACCTTTTACTTAAGATATTGGGAAAGTTCCAGTTACTCTCCATTATCATCGGCATGGTCCCAACCGGTTGCCAATCCAGACAAAAATACTTTACATTCCCTTTTAATGGCAGGGTAATAAGTAGTTTGACCTTATTAGAGGCGTAAGAGTTCCACTAACCCAGAGAATATGCTATTTTTTAACTGATGAAGGTGAAAAGCAAAGTCGGGTTCAAACTTCTGGGGGTCAACCTGCTGTCGCTTTTGGTGGCCCTGGTGGGCCTGCTGCTGGTCATCCAATACCTGGCCACCCGGCAGATCCTGCAGTGGCACCGCCAAAGGGTGGAGTTGGTGGCCCGGCTGGTGCTGGCGGAATACCAGGGAAAGATCCAGCGGGTGGTCCAGGCCGCCAACCTCCTGGCCGACAATCCCAGCTATGCCGAACTGGCCGCCACCGGCAACGTGCAGGCCTTGCGGGACCTGGTAAGTCCCATAATGCAGGCCACCGGCCTCCATGTCCTCACCATTACCGATCAGCAAGGGGTGATTCAGGTCCGGGGCCACGATCCCGGAGCCATCGGGGTAAATATTTCCAGCAATCCCCTGATACGGTCTGCCCTCAAAGGCCAGGAGGCCACCCGCATGACCCAGTGGAAAGACAGCATCGCCTTGAGTGCCTCTGCCCCTATCCTCTACCAGGGGAAAGTGGTGGGGGTGATGCTCACCGGGCTGATCATCGATAAGGGATTTGTAGAGTCCCTGTCCCGCCCCGGCGCCGAGGTGGCCATCTTCTTTGCTAATCGCCTGGTGGTCAATTCTTTTAAAAACCTTCCGGAAGCTGCCCTTAATGAGCTCAGACGGAGCAAAGACCTGGCCGCCACCGCCTCAGGTCCCTCGGGGCGCGTCCAGAGTCTGGAGTTGGGTGATCAGGCCTATACCATCACCTACCTCCCCCTGGAAGAGGAGGAGAAACCCTGGGAAAACCTCATCGTCGTGGGGATCAACCGCCGGGAGTTGGACCTGACCTTGCGCACCCTAAAGTTGGTAATCTTTGGGGTAGGGGCCGCCTCCGCTTTCATCGGCGGGCTTTTAAGCTTCTGGCTCTCTTTGGGAATGCGGCGGCAGATCGCCCATCTGGCCGAGGGTACTCGTCAGGCCGCCCAAGAGGAACTGGCCGGAGATATCCCGGTGACCTCCCGGGATGAATTGGGAGAACTGGCAGAATCCTTTAACACCATGACCAGGGCACTGCGGGAAAAGACTCGACTCCTCCAGGAAGAAAGGGACCGGGTGGCGGCCAACGCTGATTTTCTTTCCATGATCGTCCACGACATCAAAGCGCCCTTGACCGGGGTGCGCCTCACCATTGAGGCCCTGCAGGATGAAACTCTGCCTCCGGAGATCCATCATAAGTTGCAGGGCATCGTTCAGCACAGTGAAGGCTTGCTGTTGCACCTCCACAATGTCCTGGATCTGAGCCGGTTTGAATCCGGACGCCTGGCCCTGAAACCCGAGGCGGTGCCGCCGGGATTTATCATCCAGCGGTTGCTCCTGCACTTTACCCCTCTGGCTCAACACCAGGAAGTGACCTTAACCGTGACTCCATCCCCAGACCTCCCCCCCATTCAGGTGGACGAGCCTTCCCTGGATCGGGTGTTGTCCAATCTACTGATTAACGCCCTGGAGGCTACCCCCAAGGGAGGAGAAATTAAGGTCCAGACCCAGGTTCTCCCCGGAACCAATGGCCGGGAAGTGGAAATTATCGTGGCTGATACCGGCCGGGGACTGAGTCCCCAGGAACAGGAGCACCTCTTCGAAAAATACCAGCTGTCCCAACACAAGACCGGCGGTTTCGGCTTGGGGCTTTATATCTGCAAAACCCTGGTGGAAGCCAACCAGGGACGCATCTGGGTGGAAAGCGAAGTGGGCCGGGGAACCACCTTCCACCTGGCCTTCCTGGCTGCCACCCCGGTCGAGGAATCGACTTGATAGTATTTTGGGGGGAGGGCCAGGGAGGCCAGCTTTCAGCTATCAGCTATCAGCTAATAAAAACATTCAAGCGTTTACTTTTTTAAAAAAGCTGACTGCTGAAAACTGACCGCTGATGGCTAACCTGCCCTGGCCCCCTCCCCCACAAACTCCACTACAAGGCCGCCAGCGGTATGAGCATCTGGATTTTAGTGATGGACGATGACCCCTTTACCCGCCAGGCCCTGGGAGATATCCTGGTACGCGCCGGCTACCGGGTCACCCACATGGAGGGGGTAAGGGGGGAAGTGGAAGCCCATCGCTACCCCCAGCAATACCAGGTGGCCGTGGTAGATTATCACCTTCCCCACCTGGACGGCTTGGAAGTGGCAAGAAGGTTGAAAGAGCTTCAGCCGGACTGCCGCATCATCCTGATTTCCTCGGAACTCCCCCAGCTCGCCGAAAATACCGGCCAGAGTGGGGTGGTGGACTACTTTTTGGCCAAACCCTTCTCCAAGGACGCCATTCTGGAGGTAATCGCCCAACTTTGCCCCACCCCGGTGGACTGAGCCAACCTCTGCTGGACCATACCGTCTCTGCTAAGGCCTTGCTGCAGTGGGTCCTGGCCTATGCGCGCCGACAGGAACTATTCACCCCCCAGGACCGGGTCCTGGTGGCGGTGTCCGGCGGTCCGGATTCAGTGGCTCTCCTCCACCTGCTTTACCGGCTGAAAGACGAGCTGGACCTGGACCTGGCGGTGGGCCATTTCGACCACGGCCTGAGGGGCCGGGAGTCTGAGGAGGATGCCCGGTTTGTGGCGGATCTGGCCAGGAGCCTGGCGCTACCGTTCCACCTGGGCCAGGGAGAGGTCAGGGGAC
The DNA here is from genome assembly GCA_030694005.1 of Desulfobaccales bacterium. Classification (GTDB taxonomy): domain Bacteria; phylum Desulfobacterota; class Desulfobaccia; order Desulfobaccales; family 0-14-0-80-60-11; genus JAUXZG01. The sequence continues at coordinate 37,450 of JAUXZG010000140.1, forward strand.
TTGCCCAGGCCGCCAAAATTTCCCTGCAGATGGCAGGCCGCCAATTGCGTCTGAACTTTCTTAAAGAGACCTGCCGCGGCCACTCCTACCGTAAGCTGGCCCTGGGCCATACCGCCGACGATCAGGTGGAGCTTTTTTTTCTGCGTTTACTTCGGGGCGCGGGCGCAGAGGGGTTAAAAGGTATGTGGCCGAGCACCCCGGAGGGCTTAGTCAGGCCACTGTTGGCCGTGGGCAAGGCCGTGCTGGTAAATTGGCTTGAGCAAGAATCTCTCCCTTACCGGCAGGATTCCTCCAATCTTAGCCGGGGGTACCTCCGCAATCGGGTCCGCCTGGACCTGCTGCCGCAGTTGCGGCGCCATTATAACCCGCGTCTTACCGAGGCCATCTGGCGGACCCAAGCATTGCTTAAGGAGGATGAACGCCTCCTGGCCGCCCAAACCGCCCACGCCTGGGCCGCGGTGGGCCAGACCAAGGCCCCGGACTTTTTCTCCCTTGACCTGCCGCGCCTTTTTACTTTAGACCCGGGTTTGCAAAAACGCCTGCTGAGGGCCACGCTGGGAAAACTGCTGGACCACCAGGAGATTACCGCCGCCCAGGTGGCCAGCCTCCTGGCCCTGGCCCAGGGGGAAAAAAGCGGCGGCCTCATCTCCCTCGGCGAGGCCCAGGTAGCCCGGGCCGGCCCGGAATTGCACATTTTCCGCCGCCTGCCTGTCCCCCCGGGCCGGACCGCCACACTGCTGCCGTCCCCCTCAGAACGGGTAGATTCCCCCGAGGGCTGGCGCTGGCAAATCACCAGCCGCCCCCATGACCCGCAAAAGCTTCGACCCGATGCGCCCCATTTCGCCTGGCTGGACCAGGACCGGCTGACTTTTCCCCTTGAGGTCCGCTACTTTCGACCGGGTGATCGTTTCTGGCCCCTGGGGTCGCCGGGCCCCAAAAAACTCCAGGACTTTCTGGTGGACAGCAAAATCCCCCGGTGGCTCAGGCCGTATTTGCCCCTGATTACCAGCGCCGGCCGGATTGTCTGGGTGGTGGGCTTAAGGGTGGCCGAACCGGTGAAACTAACCCCTTCCAGCCGCACGGTCCTGGAAATTAACGCGACCCCCAACCACGCCACCACCCGACGCCTCTGGGAGATTTTGCAGAAGGTGGGGGGAAAGGAAATTTGAGGGGAGGGTCGGGGGAGGGGGCAGGGGTCTGCGACCCCTGAGCCCCCTTCCCCAAAAAACCAAGAGTATGCACATGCGCGGTACCGGCCCACCTCTTTTGCTGATCAACCCCTGGGTCTATGATTTCGCGGCTTATGATTTTTTCGCCAAGCCGTTGGGGCTGCTTTATCTGGCCGGATTGCTGACGGCTTGTGGGTATGAAGTGCATCTTATAGATTGTTTAAGAGGCCCTCATGCCCGGGGCGGCCCTTTCGGGACCGGCCGCTACCCTAAAGAAACCCTCCCGACACCCCCATCTTTACAGGGGATCCCCCGGCGCTACGGCCGCTATGGCCTCAGCGAGGCGGCCTTTAAGGCGCAACTGTCCAGGGTTCCCCGCCCGGCCGCCATCCTGGTCACTTCCCTCATGACCTACTGGTATCCCGGGGTAGCCGCGGCCATTGGCTTGGCCCGGAAGCACTTCCCGGGGGTGCCGGTACTACTTGGGGGGATCTACGCCACCCTGTGTCCGGAACATGCCCGGCGGCACTGTTACCCGGACCTAGTGGTCACCGGGCCGGGGGAAGTGGCAATTTTCTCTCATCTGGCTGCCCTGGGCCTCAAGCCTCCAATAACCTTCATCCCTACGGAGTTCGACTCCCTACCCTACCCCGCCTTACACCTCCTCCCCCACCTCTCTTACATACCTATCCTCACCTCCCGGGGTTGCCCTTTCGATTGTTCGTACTGCGCCGCCCATCTATTGCAGCCGCGTTATCAGCGGCGCCGCCCCTTGGGAGTGGTGGAGGAATTGTTCTACTGGCAGGACTGCCTCAACCTCGAGGAGGTGGCTTTCTATGATGATGCCCTGCTGTGCCAACCGGAGTCCCACCTGTTGGTAATTCTGGAGGAATTGGCCCGGCGGGGTCGCCGCTTCCGGTTCCATACTCCCAACGGCCTCCATACCCACCTGATAACCAGGGATGTGGCTGGCTGGCTGAAACGGGCTAATTTCGCCACCCTGCGCCTGGGGGTGGAGACCACGGCCCCGGGCCCCGAACGCCTGGACCGCAAACTTCAGGAAGGCGAACTGGAAACCGCCCTGGCCCATCTTCACGCGGCCGGCTTCCAAAAAAAGGAGATCGGCGTCTATCTCCTCACCGGCCTGCCCCACCAAGAGGAGACGGCAGTGGTAAACTCCATCCGCCGGGTGAAAGAAATGGGGGCTACCCCCATCCTGGCCCAATACTCCCCCATCCCCGGCACCGCCCTGTGGCTTGAAGCAGTTAAGTGCTCCCGCTACAACCTGGAGAGCGACCCCCTGTTCCATAATAACTCCCTGTTCCCCTGCTGGCCCCGGTTCTCCTGGACCCACTACACCCAACTGAAACACCTGGCCGGGGAGGGGTGAGTTGTGGTAGAGTGATTTGGGGGAGGGGGCTAAGGGCCGGTAGGCCCGCTTACAATCCTCCCCCAAGCCCCCACCCCCAATCCCTTATGGGTTTATATTTGGCCGGAGAAGGCGGGGCTTTTGGCCCCGCCTTCTCCGGCCCCCATAAAGGGGGTTGGGAGGGGGGTGTGGGGGGGGGGCCAGGGCCCTGAGGTCCCAGCCCACCCCCCACAAAT
>JAUXZG010000043.1 GCA_030694005.1 Desulfobaccales bacterium
AGGGCCGCAGGCCCTTAGCCCCCTCCCCCAAAACTCATCCCCCCAAACCGAAGCGTTTCATTTTGCGCCACAGGGAGACGCGGTCGATTCCTAAGATTTCTGCGGCCTTGGTTTTATTGCCCCCCGCCTGTTTGATGATCCAGTCGATGTATTCCTTTTCGTTTTCTTCCAGGGTGGAAAATTCCCGTTTGTGGTGGCGGTGCACCAGGAACTGGGGTTGCTGAAAGTCCAGGGGCAGGTGGGCCAGTGCGATGGTGGGCCCGGCGCACAGGGTTACGGCCCGTTCCATGATGTTTTCCAGTTCCCGGATATTGCCGGGGAATTCGTAAGCCATCAGGACTGCCATCACCGCCGGGGAAATTTGGGGGGGTTCTTTCCCCTGGGCCGCGGCAAACCGCTCCAGAAAATGCCGGCACAGAAGAGGAATATCATCTTTGCGTTCGGCCAGGGTGGGCACCTGCAGGGTCACGACATTTATCCGGTAATAGAGGTCTTGCCGGAAAGCGCCCCGCTCCACTTCCCGTTTCAGGTCCTTGTTGGTGGCGGCCAGGATGCGGATGTCCACGGGAATTTCGCTGGTGCCGCCGACGCGCATCAAGGTCTTGTCCTGGAGCACGCGCAAGAGTTTCACCTGCATGGATAGGGGCATATCGCCAATCTCGTCCAGGAAGATGGTTCCCCCGGGAGCCACTTCCAGCAGGCCCTTTTTAACTCCCCGGGCACCGGTGAAGGCCTCCTTTTCATGCCCAAAGAGTTCGTTGGCCAGCAATTCTTCACTGAAAGCCCCGCAATTGATGGCCAGGAAGCGTTTTTCGGCGCGATTGCTTAAGTGATGGATGGCCTTGGCCACCAGCTCCTTGCCGGTGCCGGTTTCTCCTAAGATGAGCACGGTGGCCTCGGTGGGGGCTATCTGTTCGACGGTTTTTTTCAAAACCTCTATCTGCGGGCTTTTCCCCACCACCAGGGGGATGCCTTTGGCGCTTTGCACCTGACGTTTTAATTCCGTGACTTCCAGGCGGAGCCCGCGTTTTTCCAGGGCCTTGCGCACCAAAATCCGCACTTCCTCGATCTTGTAAGGCTTGGCCAGATAATGGTAGGCGCCCCTTTGCATGGCCTCCACCGCGGTGGCCACGGTGGCGTAGCCGGTGATCATGATGACCTCGGTGTCCGGGGAGAGTTCCTTGGTGCGTTCCAGCACCTGCAGGCCATCCACCTGCTTCATGCGCAAATCCGTCAACACCAGGTCAAATTCTTCTTTTTCCAACTCCTTAAGGGCCAGCAGGCCCCTGTCCACGGCCACGGTGTCGTAGCCTTCTTTCTTAAGCACATGGTTCAGGTTTTCCAAGGCGATGAGTTCATCTTCGACGATAAGGATGCGGGCGCGTTTCATGAGGAGGCCCTCTCTGGGGTTTCGGTGGAGGGTAAGGGCAGGCGGATGATGAACCTGGTGCCCTCCCCTTTTTGGCTCTCCACCGCGATGGTGCCGTGGTGTTTCTCGATAATCCCGTACACAATGGAAAGCCCCAAGCCGGTACCCACGCCTATTTCTTTGGTGGTGAAAAATGGATCGAAGACCCGATCCAGTTCTTCCTTAGGGATGCCCACGCCGGTATCTTCCACGGTGATCATCGCTTCCTGGCGCTCTTTATCTACCGCCGCGGCAATTTTTATCTCTCCCGGGGCCTCTTTAATGGCCTGGACGGCGTTCATCAGCAAATTTAGGAAAACCTCTTGCATCCGCTGGGCATCAATATCCACGATCAAATCCCAGGGGACCTCCTCCACAATATCAATCCCCGGAGGGACCTGACTGGAAATCAGTCTGATGGAACGTCTGACCACATCTTCCAGAGGAATCCTTTTGAGGGCAAACTCCCTGACCCGGGAGAATTCTAACAGTCCTTTAACGATATCCCGGGCCCGGTAGACCTCTTGTTCCACATTGATCAACATTTTTCTGATAAATTCCACCTCACCTTGATTCAATTCCTCCAGAATAATTTGGCAGGAAGTGGAAATATTATTGAGGGGATTGTTCAACTGATGGGCAATGCCGGCGGTAAGGACGCCCAAGGATGACATTTTTTTGGCCTGCACCAACTGGTCCTGGCGCTTTTCCAGTTCCGCCACCATGCGGTTAAAAGCCTCTACCACCCGCTGGGTCTCATCCCGGGTATCCCATACGGGCAGGGGCTTGAAATCTCCCTGGGCGATACGCTGGGTGGTGTTTTCAATGATCCTTAAGGGCCGGATAATCTTGCGACTGACTATGACCCCCAGAAATCCCCCGAAGGCTAAGAAAATCACCAGGGAGCCAAAAAGTTGGGTCTTCAGGGTATTAATGATATTCAGGATCATCTGCCGTTCGAACTTGACCAACTGTTCGGAAAGGTCTAACAGGGTCTTGCCTCTTTCCCGCAATTTTTCTTCCAGGTCTCGGTGACCCGCCCGGCCTTTCTCCTTATCTTGGGCGGCAATCTGTTCCATGAGCTGATTATAAGCCTGGAACTCTTGTTGGATCAGACGCAGTTGGGGGGCGCCTTTCAAGTCCTTCACTTCCGGCTCAATCTTATCAAGCACTTCCTGGCCGAGCTGGATATAGCGGCAATTTTCCTTTAAATCCTCCTCTGAACCATAATGGAGATAATTTTTTTCATAACGCCGCGCCTCTAAGATATATTGCAGCAGGTCGTTGGCTTTCTCCACGATTTTCTGTTTCAACTCAATTTCCCGTAAATAATGATAAGAGATGCCTCCTATGATACAAACTCCCAGTATGCCGGCAAAGAAGCCTAACATTACCTTCTGACGGATGTTCAGATGCAAGGTAATCCTCCCGCTATCAGGATGCCGATGGCAGCCGGGGCCGGGGTCAGCCTTTTTTGGTAAGTTCTAGAGAAGTATCAAACCGGCAACTGGCCCCAGCCCTCAGCCACTTTCGCCAAACTCCGATTTTTATCCTTTTACTCCATTATGCTGCATTATGCAACATGGCAAATTGCCTTAGAAAGGGCTTGACAGCTTGTGAGAATTTTTACATACTAAGCTCCGTTTTGAACCAATATCCGGGGAGGGCATAGACGGGATGGAAATTTATCTTCCCATAGCGGGCATGAGCATCAACTTTTTTCTGGTTATCGGCATCGGCGGTCTGGTGGGGTTTCTCTCCGGTCTTTTCGGGGTGGGAGGGGGGTTCTTGCTCACTCCTTTGATGATGATGATCGGCATTCCGCCCGCCGTGGCTGCGGCCTCGGACTCCAACCAGATATGTGCTGCCGCGGCTTCCGGAGCCTTCGCCCACTGGCGGCTGGGCAATGTGGACTTTAAAATGGGGGCGGTAATCCTGGCCGGGGGCATTATCGGCGGCACCATCGGCGTGCAATTGGTCAAAATCTTAAGGGCCCTGGGCAACTTCGAGTTTGTCATGAAGGTGGTGTATGTGCTGATGCTGGGGTTGGTGGGCAGCGCCATGTTCGTGGAGAGCCTGCGCACCATCCGCCGCAGCCGCGCCCAAGCAGAAACCTGCACCATCGCCGTTGGCAAACCCAAACCCGGGCTGTTCTCCAGGCTGCCTTTAAAGATGCACTTTCACCGTTCCGGCCTGCATACCTCGGCCATCTTTCCTTTCTCCATCGGCACTATCGTGGGGATCATGGCGGCCCTTCTGGGCGTGGGCGGGGGCTTCATCATGGTGCCGGCCATGATTTATATCATCGGCATGCCCACCATCGCGGCCATCGGCACCGACCTGTTCCAGATTGTGCTCACTTCCGCCAATGTCACCCTCCAACAGGCCTTCGTCAATAAGACCGTGGACCTGCTGCTGGCCCTGACTCTTCTGGCCGGCTCCACCATCGGGGCCCAATTCGGGGCCATCGCCGGCAAGCGCCTCAAGGGCGAACAGATTCGCATCCTCCTGGCCATCATCGTCTTGACCCTCACCGTGAAACTTTTCCTGGACCTGGTCCTCACCCCGGAAGACCTGGTGAGCCTGGCCCCGGCCAAGGGTGGGGGGCATTAAGATGAAAAGGCTCTTGACACTTCTTCTAGCCCTGAGCCTGGGAAGTTCTTTAAGCGGGGAGGCCCGGGCCATTACCCCGGAAGCCCAGCAAAAGGTGGTAACCGCGGCTTCCAAGAACTTGATCGAGATCGGCGTTTCTTACCAAGGGGACCAGATCCACTTTTTCGGGGTCAACCCGGTGCCGGGCACCGATCTGATCATCAAGCTCACCGCGGAGAAAGATGAGGAACTCAAACTCTCGGTGAAGGGGAAAGTCGGGCCTTTATGGATGACGGTAAAGCAGTATGATGTCAAAGGCGCCCCTTTCATGTATAAGATCCATGCCTCCAAGCCCATCGACCAGATTGTCTCGGCCGCCACCGCCCAGGAGCTGGAACTGGGGTATCCCGCCATCCGCCACAAGATGCAGATGCACTTAAGCCGAGGCACCGCGGCCCCGGATGATGCCGACAAGGTATATAAGGGCCTTCTCAAGATTAAAGAGAGAAACAACCTCTATAATATTGTGGAAGACCCCAAACGCCTGGAGATTGCCGAGGGCAAGCTGTTCAAACACTACTTCCGCTTTCCCCCCGCGGCCAGCGAAGGTCGCTACCTGGTGGAGTCCTTCTGCTTTGATAAAGGGCACCTGGTGGGCTACGGCAAGGATGTCATCGTGATCAAGAAAGTAGGCATAGAACATTGGCTGACCGATGTCTCCCAGAACCAGCCGGTGTTTTTCGGCATCCTGGCAGTAGTCATCGCCGTGGGCGCCGGGCTGCTGGTGGGGGTGATTTTCAGGAAAGGAGGGCACCATTAATGGCCCAGGAAAATGATAAACCTATTGTGGTAGCGGTGGATGGTTCGCCACCGGCCTGGGAAGCCATGAAGACCGCTCTGTATCTGGCCCGCCTCCTAGGGCGGCCCCTGGATGTCCTCACCGTCATCCAACTCCGCAAAGCCGGCTACTTTGCCTTTATCGACCGTCACCTTAAGGAAGATCAGGAAGCCTATGCCTATAAAATCCTGGCCGAGGCCACCAAGCGAGGCAAGGAAGCCGGGGTTGAGGTGCGCACCCACGCCCTGGAAAGCGAAAGGGACGTCTCTGAGGCCATCATTACTTACTTAGAGGGAGCCGGTCCGGTTAAATTCCTGGTCCTGGGCAGCCACGGCCACGGCTTTGTGGGCCGGCACCTCATCGGCTCCACCACCGAGCGGGTCATCCGGGAAGTGGCCCACCGGGGCCTGCCGGTGCCGGTGCTGGTAGTGCCGGTGACCGCGGGGGTGGGAGAAGAGTAGTTTATTGGGGGAGGGGGCCAGGGGCCAGGGGGCCCCTGCCCTTACAAAAAACTCCCCCAAACCCCCAACCCCAACCCCTTATGGGTAATTTGAAACAGGGGAAGTCAGGGCCTTCTGGCCCTGGCTTCCCCTGTTTTACTTGAAACCCAGAAAATGTAGCCGTAGGCTTTTGTATGAAAATAGCTTTCAGCTTTCAGCAAAGACCACTGCAAGGTTTGGCGAAGGCGACCAAAATGTAGGGTGGGCACCGCCCACCATACCTTATTCCAGGAACAGCCGAGGGCGGCTGTTCTACATTTTCAGGTTTCGTTGTGCCCCCTGGGTATGACTGTTAGCCTGCGTTAAAAATGGTTAATCGGCTTGAACCAAGCCGCGCCCTTACCTGGCTCAGCCGCCACCTCGAAAAAATATAAAGAACACCAGAATCGCCAAAATCAGTAAATATTCCATAAAGCGTGCTCCTCGGGCCGGGGACCCAGCAGGACTTATCCCTCTATATTTCCCATTAAGGGTGACTGCGGCCCAATCTCTCATTCAGAAAGTGGCGTTTAGGGTCAGGACCTGGCCGGAGTTGAGATAATACTTGCTCACCACCAGGTCCAGACGCCCGGCGTCCAGGGCTTCGCCGATGATGGGGCTCTGCCGTCGCAAAGTTTCTGCCAGAGCTCTCAGGTGCTGCTCCGTGGCCGCTTCCACCAACTCGGGACCGCTCACCCCGCTCTGTCGGGCCTGGGCTGCGGCCGGAGCGATTTGCCGCACAATGGCGCCGATATGCCCCTCGTCCACTTCCGGGTGCTCCACTGCGGCAGTGACCGCGCCGCAGCACTCATGTCCCTTTATCACCAACAAGGGCACGTGCAAATGGGCCACCGCATATTCCAGGCTGCCGATGCTGGTAGGCTCCAGCACCAGGCCGGCGGTGCGCACCACGAACAGGTCCCCCAGACTTTGATCGAAGATAATCTCCGCGGCCACCCGGGAATCGGAACAGCAGAGCACCGCGGCCTCAGGTTGTTGGCCCTGGCTCAGGGTGCGGCGCAAGTCCACCAGATTGCGGCGCATAAACAGCCCCTGCACAAACCGCAGGTTGCCGGCCATCAGACGCTGCCAGACCTGCTTCCCACTGAGGGCCGGACCCGCCCCTGTCATGTTTGACCTCCTCATATTTTTGGGGGAGGGGGCTACTGGCCAGGTTTGCTGTCAGCGATCAGCTTTTCATCATTAAACGCGTACCTTTCCTTCATTAACCGATAGCTGACCGCTGAAAGCTGAAAGCTGGCCTTCCCCTGGCCCTCCCCCTTAAATATCTCAACCCTATTTCCCTTCCAGGCGCTGTTTGAGTTCCTTGTTTTGGCGCACCATCTCCCGCCAGCGCATGGCCTTGTCGATGGCCAGCAGGATCTGTTCTTTGCGGAAGGGTTTGGTGATGAAGTCGAAGGCCCCTTTGGCCATGGCCTCCTCCGCCGACTCTAAAGAGCCGTAGGCGGTGATCACTATAACCAGGGCGTCCTCATCGCGCTTTTTCGCCAGGGTCAGCAGCTCCATGCCGTCCAGGCCCGGCATTTTGAGGTCCGTGAGGAGCAGGTCGAACTGTTCCTTCTCCACCAGTTCGGCCGCTTCCAGGGGATTGTTGGTGGTCATGACCTTGTGCTCGGAATACCCCTCGATGATCATCTTGAGCAGGGCCAACATATCCAGTTCGTCATCCACAGCCAGAATACGTCCCATCCTCTAGGAACCTCCTTATTGGGCGGCTTGATGTTTTTTTGGTGGCACCGACGCGGCAAGTTCCGGCGGCAACGAAACGAAGAAAGTGGTGCCGGTGAGGCCGCCGGCAGCATCCGCCGCAGCCCGGGTTTCAAAGCGGATATTGCCGCCGTATTTATTGATGATGGCATAACTCACGGCCAGTCCCAGGCCCGTGCCTTCCCCCACCTTCTTGGTGGTAAAGAAGGGGTCGAAGATGCGGTCGGCGACCTCCTTGGGGATGCCGGTGCCGGTGTCGGCCAAAATGGCTTCCACCAGGTGAGTGTAAGGGTTGATCTTGGTGACCACCGTGAGCCGGCCGCCGCCGGGCATGGCCGCCACGGCGTTGTTGATCAGATTCAGAAAAACCTGCTGGAGCTCTCCGGCGTCACCCCGCACCTGGGGCAACTCCCGGGCCAGACGCATCTCCAGGTCAATCTTTTTAGTAAGCAGATTATTCTTAACCAACTCCACCACATTTTCAATGCTTTGGTTCAAGTCGGTAAAATCCTCCCGCTTGGCAGGCTGTCGGGCGAAGGACATCAGGTTCTCCACGATCCTCTTGGCGTTGAGCCCCTGGCGCTCGATGGTTTTGAGCAACTCGTGTTCCTGGCTGCCGGCCGGCAAACGGTCCAGCAGAAGTTCGGTGAAGCCCAGCATGATGCCCACCGGGTTGTTGATTTCGTGGGCCACCCCGGCGGCCAGAGTGCCCATAGAGGCCAGTTTCTCCGTCTGGGCCATCTGGGCCTCCATCTGCTGGCGCTCGGTGATGTCCCGGGCCATGACCAGCACCCGCTCCACGGTGCGGCCGTCTTCGCCGAGGAGAGGCACGAAGTGGGTGGAGAGCATGTAGGGCCGGCCTTTAATCCGCATCTCGCCCTTGATTTCAAAGCTCTTCCTGGTGCTGATGGCATCTTTCACATAAAGCAACATAGCTTCGGCGTGTTCCGGCGCAAAAAATTCCGTTAGGTTCCTCTCCTTTAATCCAGCCGCGGGGATGCCGAAGGCTCGGGCGGTAGCGGTGTTGGCGCTGATCAAGGTGCCGGTCTCCTCCACCAGGAAGATGAAGTCCCGGGCATTTTCCACCACGGACTTGTACTGCTCCCGGCTGCGGCGCAGGTCGGTGGTGGCCTGCTCCACTTCCTGCTGCAACTCCACGGACCAGCGCAATTCATAGTAAATTACCGCGGCGGCGGCCAGGACCAGGGCAAAGATGAGGATCCCCTGAATCAAGAACTGTCTGACATAAAGGGAGTGGATGGTGCCGTACACTTCGTCGGTGGGGGCCACCACCGCCACCGGCCAGATTTCCGTACAGCCTAGTCGGCCATGGACCTGGGCGGCCAGGGGGTCCACTTTGCCATAGGGACATTCGGCCCCCACATGGGCGATACTGTAAGCCAGAAACTTTTCCATCTCCCGGATGACCCCTCGGTGCCAGCCCGAGATGTATTGGGCGGTGCCCTCCTCCCCGGCGTGCATGCGGGACTTCTGGATCTCGTTGATCTTGTCGAATCTTATCAAGGGGTTGCGTCGGCCGCGGGCGATAAAGGCGTCCTCCCCGATGAAATCCCGTTCCGGATGGTAGAGAAACAAACCATCCCGGGTCATCACCCAGCAATAGCCCGTGCGCCCGGAGCGAATCTGGGCGCAGTAGTGGCCGGCGAACTGGGAAATTTCAATTTTAAATAGCAGCACCCCGTCCAGGGCTCCGGTGGCCTTGGGATGGGACTCGTCCACGCTCTCTTCATAAACCGGCGTGGCCATGGTCATGAAAGGCCTTTTCAACTCGCCTTGCGGCTGAACTTCGATGGGCCCCTGGTAAATGCGGCCCCGTTTAGCCGGATTCCGGGCCCAAACCGCCTCCGGAGATTGGTTGAAATCTTCCTTGACGATGCGGGAGCCGCTGCTATCCAGAACATAGGCCCGGGGGGCCAGAGCGCCTTCGAAGTCAATGCGCACAATGGCCACCACACCCAGCTTGGACAGCTCGTCAAAACTCACCTGCATGCGGTTGGCCCAGGCCACGGTCTCTAGGTACTGAATGGCCGGCGAATAGGCGAGGATCTTCAGTTCCCGGCGCAGAAAGGCCATGCCTTCTTCGATATGCCGGGCCGTGGTGCGGGCCAGGATCAGTTGCTGCTGTTGGAAATCGTCCGAGACAATCTCCTGGGTGCGCTTTAAAGAGAGGATGCCCAACACAAAAGCCACCGCCAGCAGCAATACCACCAGCAAGCCCACAGCCGTGAGCAGCCGGCGGATGCCGAACTTGCCGATTCTTTCGATGATATTGGCTATGGGCCGGTCTCCTTTTGGCGATTCAGCGTATAGTCCTCGGAGATGAACT
>JAUXZG010000053.1 GCA_030694005.1 Desulfobaccales bacterium
TTGGGGGTCTCCCAGGTAGGCCTCGATCACTTGCGGGTTGTTCGCCACTTCCCCCGGAGGCCCGGCGGCGATGAGCAGGCCGTAATCCAGCACGATGATGCGGTCCGAGACATTCATCACCGCCTGCATGACATGTTCGATCATCAAGATGGTGACGCCGTCGTCCCGGATGGCCCGGATGGTGTCCACCATTAAAGAAATTTCCGAAGGGTTGAGGCCGGCCAGGACCTCGTCCAGCAGCAGCAGGTAGGGCCGGGCCGCCAGGGCCCGGGCCAGTTCCAGCCGCTTCTTCTGGGCCACATTCAGGAGGCCGGCCAGTTGCCCGGCCCTTTCTTTAAGGCCCACCTGCTCCAGGACCTCTTCGGCCAGGCGGGCGGCGCGGCTTAAGGAATGTCTTTCCCGGCCATAACAGGCGCCCACCATGACATTCTCCAGCACGGTGAGATCGTCCAAGGGGCGGACTACCTGGTGGGCCCGGGCCAAACCCCGCCGGGCCACTTCATAAGGGGGCAGGCCGGTGATGTCCTCGCCCCGAAAGGTCACCCGGCCGGCCTCCGGCGCATAAACCCCGTTGATGACATTGAAAAGGGTGGTTTTCCCGGCGCCGTTGGGGCCGATAAGCCCCAGGATGTGCCCTTCAGGCAGATCGAAGGTCACCTCCGTCAGGGCCTGGAGGCCGCCGAACCGCTTGGTGATGTCCTTAACCTGGAGGATCATTCCAGCACCCGGCGCCAGCGGGGGAAACGCCCCCTCACCCAGCCCACGGCCCCGGCGGGCACGAACAGCACAATCAACAGGAGGATCAAGCCGGCCACGGCCAGGTGCAGGCTCTTGAAAATAGGGCTGGTGAGCAGGTAACCCCGCAAGCCCTGATAAGTAATGGCCCCCACCATGGGTCCCAACACGGTGCCCTGGCCGCCCAGCATCACCATCACCAGGGACTCAATGGACATGTGCAGTTGGAAGGCATCCCCGGGCTCCACATTGCCGTTCTTAAAAAAATACAGGGTGCCGATGATACCGGGGAAAAAGGCGGAAATCACATAGGCGATGGTCTTGGCCTGGGGGGCTTTAACGCCCATGACCATGGCCGCGTCTTCGTCCTCCCGGATGGCCATCAGCCCCAGGCCGAAGCGGGAGTGCTTGACCAGAAAACTGGTGGCCAGTACCGCCAAAGTGCTGACCCACAGGAAGGTGAAGGCGGTCCACAGCGCCGGCCCGGCGCCGCCGTATTGCTCGTAGGCCGAGAAGTTGACAAACAAGCCGGTGGCGCCGCCGAAAGGCTCGAAGTTGCTCACAAAGGCCCGGGCCGCCTCGTTAATGCCGATGGTGGCCAGGGCGAAATAAGCGCCCCGCAAGCGCAGCACCGCCAGCCCCACCAGTCCGGCCAGCCCTGCGGAAAGCACCCCCCCGGCTAAGGACGAGGCAAGCAGGGACCAGTTGTGTTGGCTTAAGAAGTAAAAGCCGGTGTAGCCCCCCAAGCCAAAAAAGACAATGTGACCGAAGCTCACATAACCGGTGTAGCCCAGCAAAATATTCAGGCTGGAGGCCAGACCCACGCACATGAGCAAGGTGAAGGCCGTCTCCCTCGCCGTATCCTGACGGATGAGCAAAACGGCCAAGCCCCAGAGGAACACGATCATTAGAGGGAGCCAAAAGCCGGCTTGCCGCCAGGCCTGCATTTATTTCGCTCCCAACAGGCCGCTGGGACGGACCAGCAGCACCAGGACAAACAGGCCGAATTCCACCACGGGCACCCAACTCACCGGCATGAAAGTGGGGATCAAACCCTCCAGGCCGCCCAGCAGCAGGCCTCCCAAAAGGGCCCCCAGGGGGTTGCCCAGGCCTCCCAAAACACAGATCACAAAGGACTTTAATTCGTAAGGGCCGCCGCTCAAGATGGTGAAGGGGAAGAAGGTGGCGATTAAGCCGCCGGACACCGCGGCCAGCATGGTGCCCAGGCCGAAGCTCAAGGCCAGGATCCGGGCCGAGGGGATACCCATGAGTTCCGCGGCCTGCCGGTTGTTGGCCACGGCCCGGATGGCCTTGCCGGGCCGGGTGAAGTAAAGGAAAAGATAAAGCGCCCCGGTAATCACCACCGCCCCTAAGGTTGCTACCAAGCGGGTGGCCGGCAGGGTGAGGGGGCCGATTTCCCAAGACCCCAAAGGGAAGTCAATGTTGTGGGGCGAGGTAGTGAAGACCGCGGTGCCCACCCCGATGATGATCATGTTCACCGCAAAGGTGGCCAGCAAGGTGGAAAGGTGGGGCGCATTGAGCACCCGATGCACGGCCACGCCGTAAATCAGAAAGCCCAGGAGCATCCCGAAGGCGGCCACGGCCACCAGGGCCAGATAAGGATTTACCCCCAAATGGGTGAACAGCAGGTAGGTGGCGAACATGCCTAAAGCGATGACCGGGCCGTGACTTAAGTTGATCACGGTCATCACCCCCCAGATGAGGGAAAGCCCCATGGCGGCCACGCCGTAGACAAACCCCAACAGCAGGCCGTCGGTCAAAGAGGGGAGCAATTGCGCCAGCACTGATGAGCACCCTCAAGTAAGAGCCGGTCACCCCCCGGGGACTTAGGGGGCGACCGGCTAATTCAGGTAAAGTTTTAGCGAACCGGGCACACGAAGGCCGACGCGGTTTTACCGGCTTCCGGCCAGACCACCTGCTTTACCGGTTTACCCTGGGCATCTTTCTGCCACTGGATATAAACCATGTCGTGGCCTACCTGGAGACCGTGGGCCTTGGGACTGGTGTCGAATTTGAGGCGCCCGTAAAAAGTCATGAGGTCCATGGCGTCTATGGCCGCCTTAACCTTGGCGGTGTCGGCGGAGCCGGCTTTCTCCATGGCTTTCTGCAGGATCAAGCCCGCCACATACCCACCGGCGCTGTGGTAGGAAGGCTCTTCGTTAAATTTTTTCTTATATGCCGAGGTAAAATCCGCCACGCTGAGCCCGTACCACTCCAGCCCGGCGGCTTTGGCTAATTCCGGGGTGTAATTGGCCAGAGGCTCCCATTGGCTGGAGCCGATCACGGAGATACACGCCTCGCCCAGTTCGGCGAACTTCGGTTCCGGAGGCGCCACCAGCAAGGCGATCATCTTGGTTTGCACCTTTTTTTCGTAAAGTTGCTTGGCAAAGGTGGTGGTGTCGACAAAGTGGCCGCCGCCCATCACCGCGTCCACCCCGGCGGGAATCTTGTTGATAAAGGGCGCAAAGTCGGTGGCGCCGGGTTCGTACCCCTCGAACAGGACCACCTGGTAACCCTTGCCTTCCGCGTAGGCCTTGAGGGCGTTGACCACATCGGTGGAGAACTTGTCTTTCTCGTAAACTATGGCCACCTTCTTGGCCTTGGGGTCAAGTTTGGCCAAAAGGTCAATGGCGCCGGTCAGGTAACGGCTGGCCGGAGTGTAGGACTGGTAGATCAGGGTGTACCCCTTTTTGTAGGTGGAATCCGAGGCCGCGCCCGCGGTGATCATGATCTTGTTGTACTGCTGGGCGATGACCGCGGCGGCGTCCGCCAGGCCGCTTGAGTAAGGGCTGATGAGGAAATCGGCCTTATCGGCGCTGATGAGCTTGGTGTAAAGTTCCTGGACGCGTTCCTTTTTACTTTCGTCGTCATAAAATTTGGCGGCGACTTTGACCGCGGCGCCGTCGGGTAATTTGACGCCGCCGGCGGCGTTTACCTGTTCGACCCACAGATTTAAACCGTTAATCTGCCGCATCCCCTCCACATTGAGTTTGCCGGTCTGGGAGGCGGTGAAGGCGATGACCACCGTCTTGGTTTCCGCGGCGGCGCTGGGAGATGGTTGCGTAAAGAGCGCCAAGACCAGGCCCAGAACAGCCAGGCCGAAGATAAGAAAGAGGCTTTTGCGTTTCATATTCTCTTCTCCTTTCCGTCGGGTACTTTGACCCTGCTAAACTTCCTGAACAACCCCTGATTCCGGACAAGATTTATGAATTTGTCCTTATATACCTTCATTTCTGGAAATTTTAAAGGGAAAATTAAGCATCTTAGAAGGCGATCTTGCCTAAGCGTAAAATTTTGGCGGGAGGGAAAGGTTGGGGGAAAATAGTTATTACCTGTAGCCGCAGGCTTGAAGCCGGCGCAGGTGGTCAGAGTTGTCGGGGCGGGGTTTCCCCGCCCAAAATCGGCCGAGGCCCAAAACTCTTGGGGCGGGGAGGCCCGGCCCCTATGGATAAACGCGGTCAACGGCTCAGGGCCTTTATTGTAAAGGGACTCATTTGAGATAAGGCCGGAGGTGGTCCAGTCCTTCCCTGGGGGTGAGTTCGCCCTGAAACTTAAAAGGCACCCGCAAACCTCCCAACAGGGAGGCCAGGCGGAAGCCGCCGCTGACTTGATAGCGGAGTTTTTGTTTTTCGTAAAGCAAAAGCGCGGGCCAAACCTTCATCAGGGCCGGCAATTTCAGCAAGATGGGCACCTCCACCACCGCCTGGCCTTGGGGCGGCAGAGTCACGGCCTCCTGGCTGGCGCCCTGGGCCACACTTCGGCCTTCCAGCCCAAAATCAAAGTCATAACCCAAAAGGCTTAAGGACTGGGGATTGGGGTTTTTTAACAGCAGGCTTAAACTTAAGGGCCAGCCCGCCGAGTTGGGGGGAGAAAGGGTAACGGCCTTTAAAGTCACCTCCGGGGGGTTTAGCTCCCCCCGGGCCAACTGCCGGACCCCGCAGCCCCAAAGGGTGACTAGCCCCATAACCCCCAGGCACAAGCCCAGGGCAAGTTTCCAGCTGGTGGAAGCCCGAAAATTCTCTGGTAAAAATTTACGCCTTTTTCTCACTGGCCTCTTATGGCCGCCACCATGGCCGGGGTGACGGCCGGGGCCCGGTTGGCCCAGGCCTGGCGGACGTAGGTCACCACCGCGGCGATCTTTTGGTCGTCAAGTTTATTTTTCCAGGAGGGCATGCGGCCCAGGTTACCCTGGCGGCCGTTTAGGACGGTGCTGATGACCCCGCCGGGGTCTCCCAACACATAAGGGTTTTTATTCAAGGCCGGGAACTTGTTGGGGAGGCCTCCGCCGTTTAGGCGATGACAGTCGGCGCAATTGGCGGCAAAGAGATCTTTGCTCTGCTGGATAAGCTCATCAGGCCCCTGGCCTTGAGCCAGAGCGACTCCCAATAAAAAAATTAGGCTGAGAAATAACGCTACCGTCTTCATTTTCCACCTCTCATGGGGGTGTGTGAAAAAGACTTGCGGGAGGGGCGGGTAGGGGCGACCCGGCGGGTCGCCCCAAGCTGCCTTCAGTTTTCCTCGCTTTTTTGAGGCTCAATTTTAGAGGGTATAGGTAAAACTGGCCCTTGTAAAGTTGGAGTAGGAGAAGGTTGAACCGTTGGTAAGGTAGGCGAAGGTTGAACCGGTGGTGGAAGAGGAGTCGGGTATGGAATCGGTGGGGGTGGTGGCGGCGGCGGCGGAGGTTTGACAATGATTGGCCCGGTTGGCGGTGGGGTGGGTACGGGTCTGACTTGACCCTCCCCCTGAGTGATGCCAAATATCAAAAGGCAAAAAATGAGAATTACTCCTGAAACAAGAAAAAACAGGTATTTTTTTGCAAACATTTTCTTACCTTCCGCCACTACCGGGCTATTTCCCGAGAGATCTAGCCGGGGTCAACATTTCCTGGGTACCGAAGGGGTCCTTGAATTCGAATTCCGGCTTGAAGTTCAGTTCCTTGACGCCCCGATTGTTGAGGTACTTGGCCAGTTCCAGGTTCACTTCGGCGGGCACCGCCACCCCGGCCTTGGTCAGGGCCTGGCGGAGCAAGGCCTCGGATTTGCCGGCCAGGGCCACGGCGTCGCCCAAGATGCGGCCGGCTTCGGTGGGGTTGTGGAAGCCCACGGAGTTTTCCGCGCCCATAAAGATCACCCGGTAAAAGGCCTCCAGGTAAAGGTCCTTGGCCTGCTCGTACAGGTCCTTATCGATGGTTTTGCCTTCGGCCTGGGCCTTGTGGGCCATCTCAAAGAGCTTGGCCGCGACCGCTACTGCATAGCCGGCCCGGTTCATCAAAGACACGGTGCGGTCCTGGGTGGCGATGACCCGGTCTTTGAGCCACTGGGCCGATTCGGCGTGGCACTGCTGGCAGGCCTTAAGGTCGTTCTTCAAAGGGCTCATGACGTCGTGGTCCGAGATCTTGTTGGCCCCCACCCGCATGTAGGGCATGTGGCAGTCGGCGCAGGCCACGCCCGCCTGCCAATGAGTGCTGTTGCGGGTATAGAACTCATACTCCGGGTGGCGGATGAAGCCCACCTTGAAGCCGGTGACATTTTGCTTCCACTCCAGATAAGCGGGATCGCTCTTGATGACCTTAATGATATTTTCGATGGAGATGTCTCCTTCCTTGCTACCCTGCCAGGGGAAGAAGAGGTCGATGGACTTCATGTCCGCATCTTTTTTGATGACATAGGTAACATGGCACTGGGCGCAGGTCAGGCTGCGGAGCTGCTGCCGGGTCAACTGGTCCGGTTTCAGGCCCAGGTAGCCGATGGACTTTAAGGCCACCGGGTGCGTAATCTTGGGGGCCAGGGTCTTATTGTCATGGCAGTCCACGCAAGATACTCCCAGCTTCTGAAATTGGGTCGGGATCTTGGCGTGCACGTCCATATAGGGGAGCTTGAAGTAGTCCAGCCCCAGCTCTTTTTCCAGCTTGGGAGCGTAAGGTGATTTGCAGCTGAGACAGACGCCGCCGGCCTTCAAGCGGGAGGGGTCGATATCCAACTGGTCAATGATCATGTAGTAGTGGCCCCGGGGTTCGTTGTACTCCACCCCGAACCCCCAGCCGTTAAAAAGCAGGGCCATAAACGGAAACTCGCTGAGCTTGTCATAGATAATCAGGTCCGTATCATAACCCTTCTTGTATCTGCTTTTAGGGGGCTTGGGTTCCTTGGTTTTCAGCCAGGAATCATATTCTAAGGGGTAGGCCTTGCCCCAGTTGGCAGGATCAATATCCCCGTCGGCGATGCTAACCGTCTTCACCGGCTCCGGCTTCTGAGGGGAGCAAGCCGCGAAAAGCAACATGACCCCCAATAAGACCAGCGCCCGGATAATAAAGATCACGGTTCTATCTTTCATAAACTCTCCCATCCTTATTAATTAAGGAGTCTGGGTTAAAATGGCCCCAGTGCGTTTATGGGACAGGCGGCGGTGGCAGTCCCAGCACCGTCGTTCCTCATTGATACGGGCTATAGTCTCGGCGTGGCAGCGCTGACAATTATTAAGCACAATGGCGGCGCCATGCTCAGAAAGGCGGATGGTTTCCGGGACCCGGCCCGAATGGAAGGCCAGGGCGTCTTTCATGGCGTCGACGCCCTTCCAAAACAGGTGCCTGGCCTTGCTGTCATTGGGCAGGTGGCAATCCACGCATTTGTTGCGGCGGTGCGCCCCGGAGTGGAACCAGGCCTCGTATTCCGACTCCATGACATGACAACTGGCGCAGAACTCCGGAGTTTCCGACTTGGCGTAAAGCCCCGGCGGGCCAAAGGCCGCAAAACCGCCCAGGACCATGCCGATTATCACCAGAATCAGAAGATAGAGGAGGAATTTCCTTTTCTTGCGAGGGCTCATCTGGCATTACACCGTGATGATTTTGGCCAACTTACCATCGCTTAGCCCTGGAGTCAATTTTTTCTAGAAAGGATTTAGAGAAGGGGGCCAGGGGTCGCGGACCCCCTTACAATCATCTCCTCAAATCCGTTAGCTAATCGCTGAACCAGAGGGGCAGGCGGTCTGCCACTAAAAAACCTTCCCGGGTGAGCGCCGCCCGGCCGTGGTGCAGCTTGATCAGCCCGGCTTCCTGTAACTCGCCTAACATCGTGTCCCCCCGGGGTTGGGGACGGATCAGGTTAAGGTCGACGCCCTCTTTGGTCCTGAGGCCCAGGTAGAGGGACTCCAAATGGAGCTGCCCAGCCGAAAGGGTTTCCCGGCCCGCCACCGGCGCCACGCCGTCGCTCAAGGCCTGACAATACCGGTCCAGGGAGCGGTGGTTCCACCAACGCTTACCCCCTTGAAAGGAATGGGCCGCCGGCCCCAATCCCAGATAAGGCACATGCCGCCAGTATTTCCGGTTATTCCGGGAGTAGTAGGCTTCACCCCGGGCAAAATTTGAGATTTCGTAGTGGATATAGCCATGCTCTTCCAGGAAGCGGGAGGTCAGGAGAAACAGCTCCCGCTCCGCCTCTTCCGGCAAAGGTTTTATCCGGCCCTGGGCCTTCCTGGCCCCCAGGGGCGTGCCTGTTTCCAGGGTCAGCTGGTAGCACGACAGGTGTTCCGGCCTGAACTCCAAGGCCCTTTCCAGATTTTTTCGCCAATCTCCGGCACTCTGCCCCGGCAGGCCATAGATAAGGTCCACTCCCAGGTTGGTAAAACCGGCGATCCTGACCCACTCTAGGGCCTGCTCCGTCTGGCGGGCTGTATGCCTTCTTCCCAAAAAAATCAGGTCTGGCTCGGCAAAGGACTGGACCCCCATACTGAGGCGGTTGACGCCCAGGTCCCGCCACAGATGCAGTTTTTCCCGGGTCACGTCGTCGGGATTGGCTTCGAGGGTGATTTCGGTGTCGGGATAAAAAGAGAAATGGCGGCGCAAAGAATCCAGCATGGCTGCCAGTTGGAAGCCGTCCAAGAGCGACGGGGTGCCGCCGCCCAGGTAAAGGGAGTCAAAGGGGGCAAAAGTGTCTTTATAAAGAAGGACTTCCTGTTGCAGGGCTTCCAGCCAGGCCGGCAATAGAGAAAGGTCGGTGAGGGAATAAAAATCGCAATAGAGACATTTCGATTTGCAGAAAGGGATATGAATATATAGGCCGGGGAGGCTATTTTTTCTATTCGACATGACCAGTTTCTTATGGAATTTGCTGGGGCAGGCGGGGGGGGGCCAAAGGCCCCGCCTGCCCGCGCCCCTTTATGCGGGTGGGGAGGGGGTGTGGGGGGAGATTGTAAGAGGGCCTCAGATCCCTGGCCCTCTCCCCACCCATCACTCCTTCACCGTCTTCAGCACCGCCACGAAGGCCGCCTGGGGGATCATCACCGCGCCCACCATTTTCATGCGTTTCTTGCCGGCCCTTTGCTTTTCCAGGAGTTTGCGTTTGCGGGTGATGTCGCCCCCGTAGCACTTGGCGGTAACATCCTTGCGGAACGCCGAGATGGTTTCCCGGGAGATGATCTGGCCGCCGACGGCCCCCTGGATGGCGATCTTGAACTGCTGCCGGGGGATTTCGTTTTTGAGCCGCTCGCACACCCTGACCGCCCATTGGCGGGCCCGGTCCTGATGGACGATCATGCTTAGTGCGTCCACCTTCTCGCCGTTTACCATGATGTCCAGCTTCACCAGGTGGCTGTCCCGGTAGTCCAAAAGATCGTAATCGAAAGAGCCGTAGCCCTGGGTGATGGTTTTCAGCCGGTCGTAGAAGTCAATGATCACCTCGGCCAGGGGCATCTCAAAGGTAACCTCCACCCTTCCCGCGGTGGGGTAGCTGATGTGGGAATTGACCCCGCGGCGCTCCAGGCAGAGCTTCAGCACCGCGCCCAGATAGCGCTCCGGCAGGAGGATGGCGGCTTTTATAAAGGGTTCGCGACCGGTTTGGATGTGGATGGGATCCGGGTAATGCTGGGGGTTATCCACGGTGAGGGTCTGGCCATTCTTGAGCACAAACTCATACCGGACGCCGGGCACGGTCATGATCAGGCTCTGGCCGAACTCCCTTTCCAAGCGTTCCTGGACGATTTCTAAGTGCAGCAGGCCCAGGAAACCGCAACGGAACCCCTGGCCCAGGGCCGCGGAGGAATCTTTCTGATAGGTCAGGGCGGCGTCATTTAATTTGTATTTTTCCAGGGCCTCCACCAGGGTCTGATAGTCGTCCGCGGACACCGGGTAGATGGAGGCGAAGACCACCGGCTTGACTTCCTTAAAACCCGGCAGGGGCTGGGGGGCCGGGCGGTCCTCCAAAGTGATGGTGTCGCCGATGCGGGTGTCGCTGACGGTCTTGATGCCCGCGATGATGTAGCCCACCATACCGGCGCTGAGAACCTTTTGGGGCTGGCGGTTAAGCCAGAAGATGCCCACTTCTTCTACCTTGTAGGCGGCGTTGTTGTACATGAGGCGGATGATGTCCCCCGGCTGCACCGCGCCGTCAAAGACCCGGCAGGAAATGACCGCCCCCCGGAAAGAGTCATAGGTGGCGTCAAAGATCAGGGCGGACAGGGGTTTATCCACACTTCCCCGGGGAGGCGGGATTTTGGCGACAATGGCCTCCAGCACCGCGTCGATGCCTATCCCCTCCTTGGCGGAGCACAGAATGGCCTCCCGGGCGTTAAGCCCCAAGTCGTGGTCAATCTGCTCCTTGACCCCCTCCACATCGGCCTGGGGCAGGTCGATCTTGTTGATCACCGGGATAATGGTGAGGTTGTGCTCCATGGCCAGGTAAAGGTTGGCCAGGGTCTGGGCCTCCACCCCCTGGGAGGCGTCCACTAAAAGGAGCACCCCTTCGCAGGAGGCCAGGGCCCGGGAAACTTCGTAGGTAAAATCCACGTGTCCCGGGGTGTCGATGAGGTTGAGTTCGTATTCCTGGCCGTCTTGGGCCAGGTAGGGCAGGGTGATGGTGTTGCTCTTGATGGTGATGCCCCGCTCCCGTTCCAGGTCCATGGTGTCCAGGATCTGGTCCCGAAACTGGCGCTCCTCCACCATGCCGGTGTACTGGATGAGGCGGTCCGCCAGGGTGGACTTGCCGTGGTCGATGTGGGCGATGATGCTGAAGTTGCGGATCTGTGACATATCAAACTAATTATAGTAAAATTTTAAATTTTATTCACGGGACGGGAAGATTTTAACACCCCTCGCCAAAGCCAGTTTAGCAGGCTGAGGGTAAAGGGAGATATGGGGGAGGGGGCCGGGGGCCTACAGGCGAGACGCCTGTGCCACTGGCCCCCTCCCCGCCCCGATTTTTTCAAGCCAGTTTTCACATCATCATGGCAGAGGCGGGTATAATTTTTATAAAATGCAAGAAATTTAGGATATAAAAACTTTTCAAGGGCCAGGTACTCTGATCCCAAAATAAATTTTCCCCAGGCCGTCCATGCCCATCCCGCTGTCCTATAGTTACCGCAACCTGCTGGCCCGGCGGCTCACCACCCTGCTCACCGCCGGGGCCATGGCCCTGGTGGTCTTCGTCTTTGCCGCGGTCCTGATGCTGGCCGAGGGCTTGCGTAAGACCCTGGTGGCCACCGGCTCCTTTGATAATGTGGTGGTGCTGAGGGCCGGCTCCGAGTCCGAGGTGCAAAGCTTCATCGACCGCTACCAGGCCGGGGTCATTGGCGCCCAACCCGAGGTGGCCTTAGATATCGAGGGCCGCCGCCTGGTGGCGGACGAAGCCCTGGTGCTCATCAACCTCCCCAAGCGGGGCACCAACAAGCCCGCCAATGTCATCATCCGGGGGGTACAGCCCGCCTCCCTGGCCTTAAGGAGGGAGGTGCGTTTGACGCAAGGGCGGTTTTTTAAACCCGGCTCCACGGAGATCATCGCCGGGGCCCAGATAGCCCAGCGCTTCCAGGGGGCCGGACTGGGGGAGACTTTGAAATTCGCCATGCGCCAGTGGCAGGTGGTGGGGGTCTTTGACGCGGGCAACACCGGCTTTTCCTCGGAAATCTGGGGGGATGTGGAGCAGCTCCTCCAGGCCTTCCGACGCACCGTGTTCTCTTCGGTGATCCTGCGCTTAAGGGAGCCGGGGATGTACGGGGCTTTAAAGGCCCGCCTGGAGGGCGACCCCCGCCTGCCGGTGCAGGTGCTCAGAGAAGTGAATTTTTATGAGAACCAATCCAAACGTCTGGCCACCTTTATCAAGGTCCTGGGCCTGGTGCTCACCGCCACCTTCAGCGTGGGCGCCATCCTGGGGGCCATGGTGACCATGTACGCCCAGGTGGGGGCTCGCATCAATGAGATCGGGACGCTCAGGGCCCTGGGCTTCCAGCGGCATCACATCCTGGCGGCGTTTCTGCTGGAGGCGGGGTTTTTGGGACTGCTGGGTTGGGTCATCGGCCTGATTCCCGCGGCGATGCTCAATTTCATCACCCTGTCCACCGTCAACTGGGCCAGCTTTGCCGAGCTGTCCTTTAAATTCGCCCTGACCCCGGGCATTGTCATCAAAAGCCTGGCCTTTAGCCTGGGGATGGGTCTGGTGGGCGGCCTGCTGCCGGCGCTCAAGGCCGCCCGCCTGCCGCTCTTGGACGCGCTGCGGGCCGCCTGATACCAATTTGCTGCGGTTAACAGGGTGTCTTGGTAGCTGAAGGCTTTAGCCTGAGCTATTTTTAACCGAATTTCTGAAAGCCGCCTTGGCAGCGGGGTCCTCATTCCATTTCTTTCATCATTTTCACGGTGAAGCTGGTGGGTGAGGTGGTCTTGACAAAACCCCGGGGCGGCTCAAAAAGTGAGGCCACCAGCCCTCCTTCTTTGATTCCCCGGTATTCTATGGAAAAATCCCGCCGGGCGGTGACCATCTTGATGGGCACCTGTAATTTTTTCGCCACCCAGACGGTCTGCTTCATGACCCCGGTGTCACCCCCCTTAAGGGTGACCTCATATCTGTCCGCCACATAGCCGTTCACCGTTTCCGTCCCCACGACGCGCTTGCCAATGGCGTCCGGGGGTATCTGGATGAACTGGCCGGGCAGCCGCGTTTTTAAAGGCATCTCCAGGTAAGTCCGCTCTTGAGGCATGATGACCCAGATCACCTTCTTGTCCGGGCGCACGATGGTGATGGTGCGTCCCTCTTCGTCCACAAATTCCTGGCGCATCTTGCCGTTTTGGAAGTAAATTTTCCCGGGCATGGCCTTGTCGCCATCTTTGACCATCATCTGGGCGGAAAACTCCACCGCTCCGGCCCACCCCGGGATTACCAGCAATATCAGCAGTATCCACCAATAGCGCCGATTTCTCAGGGGCTTTACCGGGCACACTGCCGGTCTGTTCATGTTATCCACCTCCAGGTTCCGAGTGGGGTGGCATAAGTTAAACAGATTCAAGACTCCTTAACCCAAACAATTCCTTGACCGGTGAGTATACCATACTCCTCTCCGGCGCAGGCCAGGCACACCGGCTGGCCCTCGGCAACCCTGACCCGATGCTCCGTCACTCCTTCGCCGCAGCGCTGACAAATAACCCCGCCAAAGCTCCGGGCCTGCTCCGGCACCTGGATGGTCAGGTTCTGGATTAAAAACTGCTCCGCCAAGGGCGTCTCCAGCTCCCGCCGGGCCACCGCGGCCCACAGATGCTGGAAGCGATGGCGGTCCTCCGGGGTGCCCTGACGTTTCACCACCACCAGATCAAACAGCGGCCCGGCCGCGGGATACCTGGCAAACAGCCCCTCCCGAAAGTCAGAGCGCACCACCAGACGCACCCCGGCGCCATCCCGGCGGCGGGCCACAGTCACCGCGGTCTTGCCCAAGTCCTTGAAGATCAGGCCACTGTTGCCCAGGGTGCAGCCGGTGACCACCTGGATCCCGTCCGTGAAACAGTTGTTGCTTTCGACAATGGCCACCACTTCTTCCAGACCGTGGCCCTGACGCGCCAGATGGGTCAGGGCATACTGACCGGCCTTGACCCCCAACGCCAGAAAGGGACATAGATGGCCGTGAATGACCTCGGCGCTGCGCAATAACCCCTCTAAATCCCCTCTCCTGACCATAGCCTCCACGGCCTGGCGGGCCGACGCATGCTCATGCATGACTGTTTACTCCCATGAGAATGGTGTCGTGGGGGGAGGGCCAGGGAGATGATCTCCCTGCCCTCCCCCCACA
>JAUXZG010000059.1 GCA_030694005.1 Desulfobaccales bacterium
CCAGGAAGACATCGAGGCCGCCAAAGCCGAGTTCGAGCAGGCCAAGGCCAGCCTGGATTTGGCCCAAACCCGCCTGGGTTACGCCACCATCAACTCGCCGGTGAACGGCGCGGTGCTGGTGAAACCCGCGGAGGTGGGGGAAGTGGCGGCCATCGGCTCCACCGTGGTCACCGTGGGCCTGCTGGACGACATCTGGTTTGAGGGCTGGATTCCCGAAACCGACCTGGTCAAGGTCAAGCTGCACCAGAAGGCCGTTATCACCACCGACTCCTATCCCGGGAAAAAATACCCGGCCTGGGTCTCCTATATTTCCTCCAAGGCGGAGTTTACCCCTAAGACAGTGGAGACCTTTAAAGAACGGGTGACCCTGGTCTATCGCAGCAAGATCAGGGCGGCCAACCCCAACCACGAGCTCAGGCCAGGCATGCCGGCGGAAGCGGTAATTTTCCTTGACAACCAGCAGCAATAAGACAGCCATTCGGGCCGAAGGGCTGACCAAGCGCTTTGGGACCCTGGTGGCGGTGGACGGCCTGAATCTGGAGGTGGCCCCGGGGGAGGCCTTCGCCCTGGTGGGGCCGGACGGCGCCGGCAAAACCACCACCATGCGCATGCTGTGCGGCATCATGGACCCGGACGGGGGCCGGGCCGAGGTTCTGGGCTTCGACACCGTCAAAGAGTCGGAGCGGCTTAAAGAGCACATCGGCTACATGCCCCAGCGCTTCGGCCTTTATGATGACCTCACGGTGGCCGAGAACATCCGCTTCTATGCCGACATCTATGGGGTGTCCAAGGCGGAGCGGGAGGCGCGGCTGCCGGAGCTTTTGGGCTTTTCCAACCTCACCTCCTTCCAGGACCGCCTGGCGGCCAACCTTTCCGGGGGCATGCGCCAGAAGTTGGGGCTGACCTGCGCCCTCATCCACACCCCCCGCCTCCTGTTTCTGGATGAACCCACCTTTGGCGTGGACCCCGTTTCCCGGCGGGAGTTCTGGGCCATCCTCTACCAGCTCTTGGGAACCGGCATGAGCATCTTTCTGACTACGGCTTACATGGATGAGGCGGAACGGGCTCACCGCATCGCCCTGATGCACCGGGGGCGGCTGTTGATCGATGACACCCTGGAGGCCATCAAAGAAAAATTCCAGGGGGAATTGCTGGAGATCCACGCCCTGGACCTGCACGCGGCCAAACGGGCGCTGGCGGACCACCCCCTGGCCAAACAGGTCCTGGCCCGGGGTGACCGGCTGCTGGTCACGGTGGACAGCGCCGCCGCGGCCTTAAAACCTTTTGAGATAATTCTTCAGGGGGCCGGCCTGAGTGGAGCCCGCCTCGATAAGGTGGAGCCGGGCCTGGAAGACCTCTTTGTCCAGATGGTGCAGCAGGAAGGGGGCTGAGGGGGGGCAGGAGGAGTGCTTGGGGGAGGGGGCTAAGGGCCGGTGGGCCCTTACCCCCTCCCCCCAAGTCAACTCACCAGGAGTATTGATGGAAGCAGATAAAGCCATTGTCGTCCAAAATCTCACCAAAGTTTTTGGCAAGTTTAAAGCAGTGGACGGTATCAGTTTCGAGGTCCACCGGGGGGAGATCTTCGGTTTTTTGGGGCCCAACGGTGCGGGCAAGTCCACCACCATCCGCATGCTCAACGGGCTGCTGCTCCCCACCAGCGGCGAGGGCACGGTGGCCGGCTACGACATCATTCGCCAGCAGGACCGGATCAAGCAGCACCTGGGCTACATGTCCCAGCGCTTCTCTCTTTATGGAGACCTGACCGTGGCAGAAAACCTCTCCTTTTTTGGGGGAGTCTATGGGCTGTCGGCGGCCAAAGTCAAGGAGCGCTCCCAGGAAGTGCTGAGCCTGGTGGGGCTGCTGGACCGGCAGAAAGAGTTGACCGGCCTGCTGCCCCTGGGTTTAAAGCAACGGCTGGCCCTGGCCTCGGCTATCCTGCACGAGCCTCCCATCCTGTTTTTAGACGAGGCCACCAGCGGCGTGGACCCCATCTCCCGGCGCACCTTCTGGGACATGATCTACCACATGGCGGAGCAGGGGGTGACCATCCTGGTGACCACCCATTACATGGATGAGGCGGAGTTTTGCGACCGGCTGGTGCTTATCTCCCAGGGCCGCCTCATCGCCGAGGGCACTCCCCGGGAGCTTAAAGCAGCGGTGCCGGAGCAGATCATCGCGGTCTATCCCGACCGGCTGGATGACGCCCTGGAAGTGATCAAAAAGTTGCCTGACATCGCCGAGGCCGCGGTCTTTGGCACCGGCCTGCACGTGGCCACCCTCAAGGCGGACCAAACCGAGGCGGCTCTGCGGGAGGCCCTGGGCGCGCAGCAGATCGCCATCAAGAGTATGGGGCGGGTGCCTCCCAGCCTGGAGGACGCCTTTATCTCTTTAACGACCCGGGCGGGAAGGTCGTAAAACCATGAACTTCGGGCGCACCTGGGCGATTTTCCGCAAAGAGCTCATCCACATCCGCCGGGACATTCGCAGCCTCATCCAGATCATCCTGTTGCCCATCATGCTGATGATGCTGTATGGCTATGCGCTGACCTTTGACATCAAGCATGTGCCCACGGCCATTTACGACCAGGAGCAAAGCCGCGTCAGTGCAGAATTCATCCGGCGGTTTCAGGGCTCTGAGTATTTCAAGGTGAGCCGCTTCCTTTCCAGCTATGGGGAGATAGACCACCTGCTCACCACCCGCCAGGTGCAACTGGTGTTGGTGCTCCCCTTTGATTTTTCCCGGCCCCTGAAGAAAAAGGGGACCACCAAGGTCCAGGTCCTGGTGGACGGCACCGACGCCAACACCGCCAATATCATCTTGGGATACGTCCAGGCGGTGATCGGCGTCTATAACCAGAATGTGGTGACGGAAAGGCTGGACCGCCAGGGGCTGGGCTATGTGAAGGTGCCGGTGACCACCGAATCCCGCTTCTGGTTCAACGAGGACCTGGAAAGCGTCAACTATATTGTGCCCGGGCTCATCGCGGTGATCATGACCATGGTGGGGGCGCTCTTAACCGCCCTGACCGTGGTGCGGGAGGTGGAGCGGGGCAGCATGGAGAGCCTCATGTCCACCCCCTTGAAGAAGGCGGAGCTGCTGCTGGGTAAGATGGCCCCCTACTTCGTCATCGGCATGGTGGATATGCTCATCACCATCGCCATGGGGCAGTTCCTCTTCGGGGTGCCCCAACGGGGCAGTTTTTTGTTGCTCATCGGGCTGTCGGCCCTCTTCCTCATCGCCACCCTGGCCCATGGCCTGCTGATTTCGGTCACCTCCGAGAACCAGTTGCAGGCCTATCAAATGGCCATGCTCACCACTTTCTTGCCGGCCTTTCTCATCTCCGGGTTTGTGTTTTCCATTTACCTGATGCCCTGGCCTTTGCAAGCCATGTCCTTTCTGGTGCCGGCCCGCTACCTGGTAACCATCACCAAGGGGATCTACTTAAAGGGCCTCGGCTTGAAGGTGCTGTGGCCGGATATGTTGATGCTCATGGGCGCCTCGGTGTTGTTTATGTCCCTGGCTCTTAAGAAATTCGTCAAAAAGATCAGGTAAAAGACGTGTTCAGGCGCATCTACCATATCCTTATCAAAGAGTTCATCCAGGTCTGGCGGGACAAGAAGCTGCGCTTTTTTCTCATTGTGCCCCCCCTGGTACAAATCCTGGCCTATGGATATGCCATCAACTTCGACATCAAGCACGTGGCCACCGCCATCTTTGACGAAGACCGCACTGAAGACACCCGGGACCTGATTTACCGTTTTCGCTCCAACCAGTATTTTAAGGTGAAGCACTATATCGAGTCGGAAAGGCATTTACGGGACCTGATCGACCACAGTGAAGTGACCCTGGTGGTGCGCATACCCTGGGACTTCTCGAAAAATCTCAGGTGGGGGGACCCCACCAAGGTGCAGATCATCCTGGACTCGTCTGATTCCAACGCCGCTATGGTGGTCAGCCGCTATGTCAACACCATCCTTACCGATTACACCCAGGAGATGTTTAAGCAGCGCCTCTGGCGTTTCGGCCTGCGGGGCGAGCTGGCCGCGCCGGTGGACATGGAGGTCCGGGCCTGGTTCAATCCCAACCTCATGAGCCGCTGGACCTATGTGCCCGGGGTCATTGCCATGGTGGTGATGCTGGTGAGCCTGATGCTCACGGCCCTGGCGGTGGTGCGGGAGAGGGAAATCGGCACCATGGAGCAGATCCTGGTCACCCCCATCCGGCCCATGGAGTTTTTGCTGGGCAAGACCATCCCCTTTGTCATCATCTCTTTTGGGGAAGTGGTCATGGTGACCCTGGTGGCCCTGTTGTGGTTTGAGGTGCCGTTTCGCGGCAGCTTCCTGACGTTGTTTGTCGGGACCCTGGCCTTTCTGTTTAATTCCGTGGGTGTGGGGCTGCTCATTTCCACCGCCTCCTCCACCCAGCAACAGGCCATGATGGCCGGCTCCTTTTTCTTGACCCCGGCCATCATGCTCTCCGGGCTGGTCTTTCCTATCAACAATATGCCACCATTTTTCCAATACCTCACTTATCTCAATCCCTTGCGCTATTTCATCATCGTGGTCCAGGACACCTTTCTTAAGGGTGTGGGGCTTAAAGTCCTGTGGCCGCAGATGGCCGCCATGTTTGGCCTGGGCACGACCATGCTAATTTTAAGCGCGCTTCGATTCAAGCGGCGGTTGGCCTAGGGGGGATCAATTGGAGGAACCGGAAAAGGCTATTTTACCGTAGCACCATCCTCCCAATTTTTTGGGGGGTTTTGCATGTTTTTTTACCAATTAGATGTTATGATTTAATTATTTGGCACGCGTGCATTTTTCTGGCTACTTTCTAAGGGCTTCTAAAAGGCATCAGGTAATTTGGGGAGAATCTCCATGATGATTCAAAAACTTCCAAGGCAATCTGTGCCGCGCATTGAATACTTGCGTGTCAAAAACTATAGGGCACTCCGTGATTTGGAATTGAGAAAAATAACTCCTTTGACCGTATTCCTTGGCCCCAACGGCAGCGGTAAATCTACTATTTTTGATGTCTTCGCCTTTTTATCGGAATGCTTTACGGTAGGGCTGCGCAAAGCCTGGGACAAACGCGGCCGGTTCAAAGAGCTTCGTACGCGGGATTCCGAAGGCCCTATTGTGTTTGAGTTGAAGTACCGAGAAGAGCCTAGAACACCCCTTATTACCTACCATTTGGCGATACAGGAAAAAAAAGGACCTTACGTCGCGGAAGAGTGGCTTAAGTGGCGCCGAGGGCAGAAGGGTAGGCCCTTTAAATTTCTAGATTTCAGAGATGGTGCAGGACAAGTTATTACTGGGGAAATGCCCGATGAAAAAGATGTCCGCGGTGAGGAGCGCTTAGATTCCCCAGAAATGTTGGCAGTTAACACACTTGGACAGTTCGCAAAACATCCTCGGGTGAGCGCATTACGCCGTTTCATTACAGGCTGGTATTTATCCTACCTTAGTGCAGATAGTACGAGAGGTACTCCAGAAGCTGGACCCCAAGAACGCCTATCAGCCACCGGTGATAACCTGCCCAACGTTATTCAATATCTTAAAGAGCAACACCCAGACCTCTTGGAACGGATTCTGAATATACTTTCCAGCAGAGTCCCTCGGCTGGAGAAGGTAGAAGCAGAATTGATGGCGGATGGCCGTTTGTTGTTACAAATCAAGGATGCTCCCTTCGAACGTCCTATCCTGGCCAAGTTCGCCTCCGACGGAACTCTCAAGATGCTGGCCTATCTAACACTACTCCACGATCCAGAACCACCACAACTCATAGGTATAGAGGAACCGGAGAACTATCTACACCCTCGTCTGTTATCCGAACTAGCAGAGGAGTGCCGGAATGTGACGGATCGGACACAACTTATGGTTACGACGCATTCACCCTTCTTTGTCAATGGTTTGCGCGCCGATGAGATTTGGGTACTCTATCGTGATGACAAGGGATATGCACAAGCCAGGCGGGCTGCCGACATGCATAATATATCTCAATTTATGGAGTCCGGAGCCAAGCTGGGTCATCTCTGGATGGAGGGCTATTTTGAAGTAGGCGATCCATTGATTTCTTCCGGTGGCCCTCAGCAACCGCCAATTATCCGCAAGCCGATATTGCTGCGAAGGAATATTTGATGCATTTCGAATTTTTGGTAGAGGAGGATTCAGCCGAGGTTGCCCTTCGTAATCTATTACCCAAAATTATCGAACGCGGTAGTTCCTCTTACGGCATTCGCGTTTTCCAAGGTAAACAGGACTTGCTGAAAAAACTCCCGGACCGCTTTGGAGGTTATCGTCGATCATTGCCTGATGACTGGCTGATTTTAGTTTTGATAGATAGAGATCAAGAAGATTGCGTTCAATTGAAAAATAAATTAGAACGAATTGCGCAGAGAGCAGGATTGAATACCAAGTCTCAGAGCAGCCGAAGAGCTAAGGTACAGGTGTTAAACCGTCTGGCCATCGAGGAACTGGAAGCCTGGTTTTTTGGTGATGTAACAGCTCTTCATATGGCATACCCAAGGATTTCAAAAAACCTTGACAAGAAGAGAAATTACCGTGACCCAGATGCCATCCAGGGTGGTACATGGGAGGCATTACAGCGCGTTCTTCAAAGGGCGGGTTATTATCCGGGTGGTTTACCCAAGAAAGAAGCTGCGCGAAGAATATCATTTTTTATGGACCCAATGCGAAATACCTCCAGGAGCTTCCAGGTCTTATAGGGATACCTTGGTTGAGATGGCAACTTTAAGTTAAAAAATACCTGTTACCCTTGTCTATAATCAAGCTCTCAGAATTAATTATAATAATAATACTAAAGTTATGAAAAATATCTTTAAAGAAGAACGGCAACTTTTTTGTTTTTCAGTCTTAATAATGATATTTTTTATAGGGTTTCTCCCCGCCTGTTCCGGAGGCAAGGAACCTCCCAAGCCCCGGCCGGTGCCGGTGGTGGTGGCCGAAGCGGTGCAGAAGACCGTGCCCGTGCAGGTGCGCACCATCGGCAACGTGGAGCCCTACGCCACGGTGTCCATCAAGGCCCGGGTGGGGGGCGAGCTCCAGCAGGTCAATTTCAAGGAAGGCCAGGATGTCAAAAAGGGCGACCTGCTTTTTGTCATTGACCCCCGGACCTGGGAGGCGGCCCTGAAAGAGGCCCAGGCCAGGCTGGCCCGGGATAAGGCCCTGGCCAACAAGGCCCGCGTCGACGCGGTGCGTTATGCCGAGCTGGTGCGCCGGGAATTTGTCAGCCGGGAGCAATACGAGCAGGCCGGGGCCACCTCCGAGTCCCTCCAGGCCACGGTGCAAGCGGACGAAAAATCGGTGGAGAGCGCCCGCCTCCAGGTGAGCTATTGTTACATCCATGCCCCCCTCACCGGCCGCACCGGCAACCTGCTGGCCGACCAGGGCAACCTGATCAAGGCCGACGCGGACAAGGCCATGGTGGTCATCAACCAAGTCCAGCCCATCTATGTGAGCTTTTCGGTGCCGGAGCAGTACCTGCCGGACATCAAGAAGTACATGGCCGCGGAGAAAATCAAGGTGGAAGCCATCATCGCCACGGATGAGAAGAACCCGGCGGAGGGCATCCTCACCTTTATCAACAACACGGTGGATATCGCCACCGGCACCATCCTGCTCAAAGCCACCTTTGACAACCAGGATAAGCGACTCTGGCCCGGGCAATTTGTCAATACGGTGATGACCCTCACCACCGAGCCGGACGCGGTGGTGGTGCCCTCCCAGGCCATCCAGACCGGCCAGGCAGGCCAGTTTGTCTTTGTGATCAACCCCGATCTTACCGCGGAAACCCGGCCGGTGGTGGTGGGTAGAAGTATGGATGGCGAAGTAGTTGTCAAGCAGGGGGTCAAGGCCGGGGAGATTGTGGTCACCGACGGCCAGCTCAGGCTGGTGCCCGGGGCCAAAGTGGAAGTGAAAAAGCCCGAAGGCCCGGCCAAGCCCTGATGAATATCGCCTCGCCTTTCATCCAGCGTCCCATCATGACCACCCTGGTCATGGTGGCCATCCTGCTCTTCGGCATCATGAGCTATCGCCACCTCCCGGTGAGCGACCTCCCCAACGTGGACTTCCCCACCATCCTGGTGAACGCCTCCCTGCCCGGGGCGTCCCCGGAAACCATGGCCTCGGCGGTGGCCACCCCCCTGGAGCGCCAGTTCACCACCATCGCCGGCCTGGACTCCATGTCCTCCACCAGCGCCCTGGGGGGTGCCAATATTACCTTGCAATTCGATCTCAGCCGGAATATCGACGCCGCGGCCCAGGATGTTCAGGCGGCCATTGCCAAGGCCGCCAAGCAGCTGCCGCCGGATATGCCCACGCCGCCGACGTATCAGAAGGTCAATCCTGCGGACCAGCCCGTTCTCTACCTGGCCCTCACCTCGCCCACCCTGCCCCTATCCACCGTGAATGAATACGGCGACACCATCATGGCCCAGCGCATCTCCATGGTCAATGGAGTGGCCCAGGTGCAGGTCTTCGGAGAGCAGAAGTACGCGGTGCGCATCCAGCTGGACCCCAAGGCCCTGGCCAGCCGGGGGCTGGGCATCAACGAGGTGGGCGAGGCGGTGCAGAAAGGGAATGTCAATCTACCCACCGGCACCCTGTACGGCACGCACCAGGCCTTTACGGTCCAGGCCACCGGGCAGCTCACCAATGCCGCGGCCTACCGCCCCCTCATCGTCGCCTACCGCCAGGGCAAACCCGTGCGCTTAGAAGAACTGGGCCGGGTGATCGACAGCGTCGCCAACGACAAGATCGCCTCCTGGTACAAGAACGACCGGGCCATAGTCCTGGCTATCCAGAAGCAGCCGGGCACCAACACCATCGAGGTGGTGGACTCCATCAAGAAACTCCTGCCTACCCTGCGGCAGCAAATCCCGGCCTCGGTGGACATCGCTACCCTTTACGACCGCTCCAAATCCATTAGGGAATCGGTGAACGACGTGCAGTTCACCCTGCTTTTGGCCCTGGCCCTGGTGGTGATGGTGATCTTTCTCTTCCTGCGCAATCTCTCCGCCACCGTCATTCCCAGCCTGGCCTTGCCCATGTCCATTGTGGGCACCTTCTCCGTCATGTACCTCATGGGCTACAGCCTGGACAACCTGTCGCTGATGGCCTTGATCCTGTCGGTGGGGTTCGTGGTGGACGACGCCATCGTGGTGCTGGAGAACATCGTGCGCCATATGGAGATGGGGGAGAAGCCTTTTGAAGCGGCCGTGAACGGTTCTAAAGAGATCGGCTTCACCATCGTCTCCATGACCCTGTCCCTGGCCGCGGTTTTCATCCCGGTGTTCTTCATGGGCGGCATCCTGGGGAGATTGCTCCATGAATTTGCCGTGACCATTGGCGTGGCTATCCTGGTGTCCGGGTTCGTCTCTCTGAGCCTCACGCCCATGTTGTGCAGCCGTTTCCTCCAGCCCCCCCAAAAGGAGCGCCACAGCCGGTTGTATATGTACTCCGAGCGCTTCTTCGAGGCGATGCTGCGCCTGTATGATAGGACCCTGAAATACGTGCTTGGGCGCCGCCGGGCCACCATGATCGTCTCCGGCCTGCTGCTGGTGGCGACGTTTTTTCTGTTTGCGGACATCCCCAAAGGATTTCTCCCCAACGAAGATCAGGGGTCAATCTTTGCGTTCACGGAAGCCGCGGAGGGGATCTCTTTTGAAGCCATGGTGCGGCAACAGCGGGCAGTGGCGGCCCTGGTGGCCCAGAACCCGTACGTCGATAACTTCTTTTCCAGTGTGGGGGCGGGGGGGCCCAACCTGGCCGGCAACACCGGCCGCATATTTATCCGCCTGATCCCCCGGAACCGGCGTCCGGGAGCGGAAGAGATCGTCCAGGAGCTGCGCCCCAAATTATCCGGCGTGCCGGGCGTTAAGGTCTTCCTGCAAATCCTACCGCCCATCCGCATCGGCGGCATGCTCACCAAGAGCCTTTACCAATTCACCCTGCAGAGTCCGGATATCAAGGAACTCTACCACTATGCCCCCATCCTGGAGGCCAAGATGCGGGAAGTGCCGGGGATGGTGGACGTCACCAGCGACCTGCAAATCAAGAATCCCCAGGTGAATGTGGAAATCAACCGAGACAAAGCGGCCACCCTGGGGGTCAGCGCCTACCAGGTGGAGGACGGTCTTTACTACGCTTACGGGGCCCGGCAGGTTTCCACCATCTATGCGCCCAACAATCAATATTGGGTCATCATGGAGTTGGACCCCAGGTACCAGATGGACCCCGCGGCCTTGCAATGGCTCTACCTCCGGTCGGCCACCGGCCAGTTGGTGCCGTTGAACGTGGTGGCCAATCTGACCCGGGACCTGGGACCTCTTACCGTGAACCATGCCGGGCAGTTGCCCGCGGTCACCCTGTCCTTTAACCTTAAACCGGGTTACGCCCTGGGGGACGCGGTGGCGGCGGTGGAGAAAATCTCCCGGAACACCCTGCCGGCCGCCATCACCACCAATTTTTTGGGAGCCGCCCAGGCCTTCCAGGCCTCCCTGTCCGGCCTCTGGGTGCTCTTGATCATGTCCATCCTGGTCATTTACATGATCCTGGGTATTTTGTATGAGAGCTTTATTCACCCGTTGACCATTCTCTCCGGCCTGCCGTCCGCCGGAGTGGGGGCCCTATTGGCCTTGAAGTTGTTCCACATGGAGCTGGACCTCTACGCCTTTGTGGGCGTCATCATGCTGGTGGGCATCGTCAAGAAAAACGCCATCATGATGATCGACTTTGCCCTGGAGGCCCAAAGAAGCAGCGGCAAAAGCCCGGCCGAGGCCATCTACCAGGGCTGCCTCATCCGCTTTCGGCCCATCATGATGACCACCATGGCGGCCCTCATGGGCTCCCTGCCCATCGCCCTGGGCTTCGGCGCCGGGGCCGAAGCCCGACGGCCCCTGGGCGTGGCCGTGGTGGGCGGCCTCTTAGTCTCCCAACTCCTCACCCTCTATATCACCCCGGTGTTCTACCTCTACATGGAATCCTTCCAGAAAAAAATCGGAACCCTGCTCCGGAGGCGTGGCAGGGTAGGGTAGGGGTATTGTGGGGGGAGGGCCAGGGACCTGAGGTCCACTTACAATCTCCCCCCACCCCCCCACTCCCAACCCGCACATATTTGGCGGATAGGCTGGGGCCAAAGGCCCAAGCCTATCCGCCATAATTTTATCCATAAGGGATTGGGGGAGGGGGTGTGGGGGAGGGGGTAAGGGCCTGCGGCCCTTAGCTCCCTCCCCCACAACTCCTCAGCAAATCCTGGGAAGAAGCTCGCCCGAGGGCATGTCCAGGATGCGGGCGGTGCCGATGGTGGTGCGGACTTGCACCCGGCCCGGCGGCGAGGCTTTGACTTCGCCGATGAGGCGGGCTTCCCGGCCGTAGGGGTTGGCCTTAACTAAATCCAGGGCCCGGGCCGCGTCCTCGGGGGCCACGAAGATGAGCATTTTGCCTTCGTTGGCCACCTGGAAGACCTCCAGGCCCAAGGCCTCGCAGGCCGCGGTCACCCCGGGTTTGACCGGTATCCGGGCTTCGTCGATTTCCAGGGACACTTGCGATTGGCGGGCGATTTCGTTTAAGGCCGCGGCAATGCCGCCCCGGGTGGGGTCCCGCATGGCGTGGATCTCGCAGCCGGCTTCCAGCAGCGCCAGTACCAGTTCCGTAAGGGGGGCCACGTCGCTTATAATGGCTTCCCCTTGCAAAAGGTTTTCCCGGGCCAGCATCACCGCGGTGCCGTGGTCCCCCACGGAGCCGGTGAGGATAATCTTATCCCCAGCCACTGCGGCGGCGCCGGAGACGCCGGGCTTGAGGATGGCGCCCAAACCCGCGGTGGTGATGAACAACTTGTCCGCGGCACCCTTGGGCACCACTTTGGTGTCACCGGTGACTATGGCCACCCGGCCTTCGTCCGCGGCCTGGCGCATGGACGCGGCAATGGCGGTCAAGGTGGCGATCTTAAAACCCTCTTCGATGATAAAAGAGGCTGACAGGGCCAGGGGCCGCGCCCCGGCGGTGAGGAGATCGTTCACCGTGCCCGCCACCGCTAGCCGGCCAATGTCGCCTCCAGGGAAAAATATGGGGTCCACCACGAAGGAGTCGGTGGTAAAAGCCAGGGCTTGGGAGCCGAAATTGAGGATGGCGCTGTCGTCCCCGGTGAAGCCCGGGGCGCGATATTTGGCCAGAAAAACCCGCTCGATCAAGGCCACCATCTCCCGGCCGCCGGCCCCATGACTCAAAAGCACGCGTTCCATATGGTCACCTTTGTGATGGTTATTGAGGGAAGGGTCGGGGGCCA
This sequence comes from Desulfobaccales bacterium, assembly GCA_030694005.1. Lineage (GTDB taxonomy): Bacteria > Desulfobacterota > Desulfobaccia > Desulfobaccales > 0-14-0-80-60-11 > JAUXZG01. The sequence goes on from JAUXZG010000059.1 coordinate 12,305, forward strand.
TCGGCCCCTGGCCCCCTCCCTCAAAAATCATTCCTCCTACCTCTCATATCTAAACGCCGCGGCGCAGGCTCCTTCGCTGGAGACCATGCAGGGACCCAGGGGTTGGGAAGGGTTGCAGCCTTTGTCGAATTGAGGGCATTGTTTGGGTGTGAGCACCCCCCGGAGAATTTCGCCGCAGCGGCAAGGGGAGGGGGGCGGGGGGGCGAGCTCTGCCCAAATTTCCGGAAACCTGGCCCGGGCGTCAAAAGCGGCGTAGCGCTCCTGAATCTTGACGCCGCTGCCGGGGATTTGGCCCAGGCCGCGCCACTGGGCATCGTCAGGTGCAAACACCTCGCTCAGGAGCTTTTGGGCCCGGGGATTGGGTTGCGCCTGCACCGCCCGGGGATAAACGTTGTCAATGAAGACCTGGCCCTGGGAGATTTGGCGCAGCAAAGACTCAATTCCCAGCAGCATGTCCACCGGTTCAAACCCGGCCACCGCGCCGGGGACGCCAAATTCCTGGGAGATAAAATCGTAGGCTTGGGCGCCGATGATGGTGGTGACATGGCCCGGCAGGAGCAAGCCGGAAACCCGGACCTCGCCGCCGGCCAGCAAAGCCCTGAGCGCTGCAGGCATGGTTTTGTGAACGCAGAACACCAGGAAATTATCAAGCCCCTCAGCCGCGGCCAGCTTGATGGCCATGGCTGTGGCCGGCATGGTGGTTTCAAAGCCCACTCCGAAGAACACCACGGTTTTAGCCGTTTCCTGTTTGGCCAGATCCACCGCGTCCAGGGGGGAGTAGACCACCCGCACGTCCGCGCCCTGGGCCCGGGTGCGTTCCAGGGAAGTATGGGTGCCGGGCACCCGGAGCATATCCCCGAAGGAGGCCAGGATAATGTGGGGCTGGCGGCCCAGGGCCAGGAAGGCGTCCAGGTCTTCCTGGGCGGTGACGCACACCGGACAGCCAGGGCCGGAGATGAGCTTGACTGGAGGCGGCAACAGCGTTTTCAGGCCAAAGCGGGCCGCGGCCATGGTGTGGGTGCCGCACACCTCCATGAGGGTGGCGGGCCCCCAGGCCAACTGCCCCAACCGCCGGGCCAGGTTCTGAACCAACTCCCGGTCCCGAAACTCGTCAATAAACTTCACCGGCCAAACTCCTGAGCAGCGACAAGGTTTCCTCGGCGGAGACGGCGTCAACCTTGGCGATGGCCAACCCTGCGTGAATGAGGACATATTCACCGAGAGAGACGTCCGGCAACAGGTCCAGACGCACTTTGCGAGACACGCCGTCCACCTCGGCCACGGCCCACTCCCCCTCAATCTCCACAACCCGCATAGGTATAGCAAGACACATGTTACGACCTCTGGTTGAGGTTATTGGGGGAGGGGGCCGGGGGGACGCAGACCCACTTACAATCCTCCCCCAAATCCCCACCCTCAACCCCTTAAAGGGGGTTGGGAGGGGAGTTTGAGGGGAGGGTGGGGGAACCGCGTTCCCCCAGCCCTCCCCTCAAATTCTCTTTTCCTCCCCCAGCCGCGCTGCGGCGACGGCTATTTGGCCCAGGGAGATGCCCCCGTCGTTGGGGGGTATCTGGGCATGGGTGAGCACTTCAAAGCCGCGTTTTTCCAGGCTTTGTTGCAAGCCGGTCAATATTCGGGCGTTCTGGAAGACGCCGCCGGACAGGGCTGCCAGTTCCAGTCCGGTTTGTTCTCTAAGTTTTTCGCAGGCGGCGGTGAACAGAACTACCAGGGAGTTATGGAAGCGAGCGGAGATTTTGGCGGCGCCGACGCCGGAGAAGTAGTCCTCAACTACCCCGCGAAAAATGTGGATGGTGTCCAGGATAAGGGTCTCGCCTGTGGTGGTAAGGGGCGCGGCATAGAATCCCGGCTCGGTTTCGTCGGCACTCATTTCCAGCTCCACCGCGGGTTGGCCTTCATAGGTGCGGGTGCGGCACACGCCTAAAGCCGCGGCCACGGCGTCAAAGAGACGCCCGGCGCTGGAGGTGAGCAGGGAATTTAAGCCCGTGGCCAGTTGGCGGTGAAGGATGCGGCCCTCCAGAGGTTCAAAAGTAAGGCCCAAACGCTCCGCCGCCATTTCCCAATCCTCACCGTAGGCGGCGTACAGGTAAGCCGCGGCCATACGCCGGGGGTCCCGCACCGCAGCTTCCGCGCCCGGCAGGAGTACCTGGGAAAGGTGTCCGGCCCTTCTAAAGCCGGCCAGGTCCGCCATTAGGATTTCCCCGCCCCAGACGGTGCCGTCCGGGCCGTAGCCGGTACCGTCCAGGGCCAGGCCGAGGCATTTCTGGGTGCGCCCGTTTTCCGCCAGGCAGGCGGCGATATGAGCGTGGTGGTGCTGGACCCCGATGAGCCTTGCTTGAGACAATTTTAGGGCATAGCGGGTGCTGAGGTAGAGGGAATGGAGGTCGTGGGCCACCACGGCCGGTTCTTTCCGGCAGAGGGCTTTAAAATGGGAAATGGCGAGCTCAAAGTAATCGAAGGTCTCGGCGGTGTCCAGGTCGCCCAGGTGCTGACTCAAGACGGCAGTGCGCTCCCAGGCCAGGCAGAAGGTGTTTTTCTGCTCCGCGCCTACGGCCAGGATGGGTTCCGGGCATTTAAGGGGCAGGGGCACGGATTTGGGCACGAAGCCCCGGGCCCGGCGGAGGGGGATGACGGTTTGCCCGGCAGTAGGCCGCACCACCGAGTCGTCGCAGGGCACCTGGATGTCCCGGTTGTGCATGAGGAAGGCGTCGGCCAGAGAACTCAGCTTGGCCCGGGCCGCATCATTGGTATGGATCAAGGGTTCTTCGCTTAAGTTGCCGCTGGTCATCACCAGGGCCGGCGGCGCATACTCAAACAGGAGCAGGTGCAGGGGAGTGTAAGGCAGCAACAGGCCCAGATAGTTATTACCGGGGGCCACCAGAGTGGAAATATCGCTCTCTTCCCGCCTCTTAGCCAGCACAATGGGCCTTTCTAAGGAGAGCAGCAAGGATTTCTCCAGAGGGCCGAGCTGACACAACTTTTCTGCTTCCGCCAGGTCCTTGACCATGAGGGCGAAAGGTTTGGCCATCCGGCCCTTGCGTGCCCGCAGGGTGTTAACCGCCTCGGAATTACGGGCGTCCGCGGCCAGGTGGAAACCGCCCAGGCCCTTGACCGCGACAATCTGGCCCGCCCCCAAAAGTTTTCCGGCCTCTAACAGCGCCTCTTCCTCCCAGCACTGACCCCCATCTTCCAGCCAGACCCGGGGCCCGCAGGCGGGGCAGGCGGTGGGTTCCGCGTGGAAGCGGCGGTCCTCCGGATTCTCATACTCCTTAAGGCACTCCGGGCACATAGGGAATACGGCCATGGTGGTCTGGGCGCGATCATAGGGGACGCCCTGAATGATGGTGAAGCGCGGGCCGCAAAGAGTGCAATTAGTGAAAGGGTAGCGGTAGCGCCGATCAGCCGGGTCCAGGAGTTCCCGGCAGCATGCCTCGCAGTAGGCCACATCCACGGGGATCATGGCCTCGGTGCCGGAGTGATGGCGGCTGTCCAGGATGGCAAACCCTTTCCTGCCTTCCGGTTCGCCCTGCACGGCCACCACCGCGTCCACCCGGGCCAGGGGCGGGGCCTCTTGATAAAGCCGGTCGATAAAGGAGTCCAGAGAAGCCCTGGGGCCTTCCACCACGATTTCCACGCAACTGGAAGTGTTGCACACCCAGCCGGCCAGTTGATGGAGCTTGGCCAGGCGATAGACAAACGGTCGGAAGCCGACGCCTTGAACCACGCCGGTAACCTTAAGCCTTCTCTGGGAAAGAACTTGGGAGGGTGCCATCTCGCGGCCGCACTTGCAGGATAACCGTAATTCTTCGGACTTAAGCCTCATCCTTGATAAAGATTAGCATAAAATTACCGTTTAACGAGTATTTTATCTTTGCGGCCGGGGTCAGGAGTGCGACTTACCAACCGCCAAATTTCATAAAAGGATTGACCCGGAAAGATTTTATTGTTAACTTGTTAAGAACCGAAGCACAGCCCTGAGGGTGATGTCAATGGCTAAGATCGCCAATTATTTCACCAAAGCGGATCGCAAAAAACTTTTCTTCGACTATCTCAAGCTCATCGGCATCTTGGAGATCGTCATTTTCATCGTGGTCGTCCTGTGGGCTTCAGATGATAAGTACCACCGGGTGAATACCGCCTTCCCCTGGCGGGAGTATGTGTTTGTGGCTTTCGCCTTTCCCATTGTCGTCACCTTTCTCATGGGGATCATGGTCAGCGGCTTCAACTATTTCCTGGGAGATGAGGGAAGCCAGACGGCTAACGAAGAAGCCTCCAACAACGGCAATCACCTGGAGACGGTGATCCGGCAAATCCGGCGCTTGCCGTACTTAAGCATCCTGTTTCTACTACTGGCGACCATTTTCGCCCTCTATAACATGAACCACATCATGGGCTGGCTGGGTTCCCTGGGCTATAACACCTTTATTTTCCTGAGTTATGTCCTGGCGGGATTGGGCGTTATCGTCGTCGTCTATATGCTGTTCTTTTTGCTATTCAAGTACCGTCTTAACCACAAGCATCTGAAATATCAATACTATACCGAGATTTCCGAGAGGCACGGCCTGATCATCTTAGATGACCGCACCGTGCTTCACAAGGACGGGAATCTCCTGGTCCAGGGGCGGCGCTGGCGGGGGCCGCGCCAGGTGGGAACCGTGACCCCGAAGGCGGAGTTGCTTCCCCCGGAACCGCCTGGCCGGTCCCAACTACCCGCCCTCAAATCCTGATGCCGGAGAGAAAACCGGCGCCTCAGCCAGCCACCCCCGGGGCGCCGCTCAAGATCGTCATGATGGCCGCACTGCCTGTGGAAGTGCGGCCTTTTTTGCGGCAACGGCAGGTTCGGCGCCGCCGGGACCTGGGTTTACCCGCCTGGGAATTTAAAGTGGGGGAGGGTAGGGGGGTGGTGGCCCTCTCCGGGATGGGCTGGCCTGTGGCCCACCTGGCCGGGGAGCGGTTGCTGGCCCGCTGCCGCCCGCAAATCCTTCTCTCCTTCGGTTTCGGCGGCGCCCTGACCCCTGAGCTGGCCCCGGGGACCATCGTCCTGGGGGAATCCTTCTGGCATTATTTTCCGGAGACCGGAGTTCTAAAGAGGGTGCCGGCCCCACCCCCGCCCCGGCCACTGCCGGAATTGATCCGTCATATTACCAAAAGTGGTCTGTCGGCCTGCGCCGGCAGCCTCATCACCACTCCCTTTATCATCAATAAAAGCCGCCAGGGAGGGGCATTGCTTCGCCTGAATCACCCGGTGCTGGACCTGGAGACCAGCGCCCTGGCCCAAGTGGCCTCAGCCCACGGCCTGTCCTTTGTGAGCCTGAGGGCCATCACCGACGGCGCCACCGAGGAAATTCCCGATTTTGTCGCGGAAGCCTGGAAACCGGGAAAGAAAATGGGGCCCCGCACCGCCTTTACCTGGCTGGCCGCAGACCCCCGGCGGGCCAAAGACCTGCTGCACTTAAGACGCCGCAGCCGCCTCGCCGCCCAACAACTGGCCCAGGCCTTGAACCTGCTGCTGGATTTATTGTGAAGTATGGGGGGAGGGCCAGGGGAAAACAGCCATCAGCTATCAGCCGTCAGCTTTCAGCTTTTTGATTATGAATGGAAAATCAACGGATATACTCAAGCTGACTGCTGACTGCTGAAGCCTGAAAGCTGATCGCCGCCCTTAGTACTCCATTTCATAAATTCAATCACGTATGGCATCGCCATATGGCAAAGCAGGAGCTTTGACCACAAGTGCGTTCCCAAGCAGGAGCTTGGGAACGAGAGGAAAAATCAACGGATATACTCAAGCTGACTGCTGACTGCTGAAGCCTGAAAGCTGATAGCTGACGCGGCCCTTAGCCCCCTCCCCCACAAAACCCTCCGCTAAGGTATCAACCTCAAGGTCAGCCAGGTGAGGAAGGGCAGGTAGATGAAGATGCCCACCCATCCCAGGCAGGTTTCCCCGATAAGGAAGGTCATGGTCAGGTTAAATCCCAGGATGCCCAGGTAAAGGGCCGGCCCCAACAGGGCCTGGCCGGGAAACCGGCGCCGGCCCCAGTCCCACCAGGGGGATGGGGGCAGGCGGGTGGCCAGGTATTGCAGGATGCGGATGAGGATCAGGCTCACCAGGAACCAGCCGCCAAAATTGGCCAGGGGGATGCCGAAATAGACCCCGCCCTCAGGATAACCGTAGATCTGTCCCAGAAACCAGCGGTAACCCCTTAAGGCCACCGGGTCTATAATAATATCCAGGGTGACCATCAACACCGCCCCTAAAATCCAAGGGCGCCAGGAACTTCTCAAGGCGCCCTCCTCCGCGAGATAAAAGCCGGACCCCTCCCGGCGCCCCCGGCCCAGGGCCATTAGGGCCAGGGTATAACTGGCATAGGCCAGAAAGACATAAGAGAGGGAGTCCATCAAGGGGACGCCGGCCACCCATAGTTCCTGGTGGCGGGTGGCGGGGATATAAAGATATTCACCAAAAGGAAAGCCCAGATGGATGGAGCACAGTTCCGCGGCCCAGGACACCAGGTAGCCCAATAAAAGAAAAGCCAGGGCGCGCCCGGCGCCCAGATGCCAGGTGGCCAGAAGCAGATATACCCCTAAAAAGATGAAGACATAGGGGCGCAGCCAGAGGGTGCCCCCCAGAAGCTCAAAGCAATGGCCCATGGCTCACCTTTTGCCTTTCTCTAACATAACCCTTAACGCCGGTCAAATGAAGCTGAAGGTTTTAAAGGAGGCCCAGGCCCCTTGGCCTCAGCTTCCCGGCCTCCCCGGCCATGCCAAAATGGTTGACAGATGGGCCACAAATAGCGATGTTTAAAAGAAGATAATGTCTGTCGGTTCAGAGTATTAAAAAAATTCTCTAGTATTTTTACCGAAAATGCCCCTTTTCCGGTGATATGGTCAATCCCGGGGAGGAAAAATCCCCCCCCTAGCCCCCCTTTTAGGAAAGGGGGGAATCAAGTTCCCCTTTGGTAAAGGGGAATTTAGGGGGATTTTGAGAGCGGTTTTTCCGGTAAAAACCCAAAACTGAAACCGCCCAAGAGGCACTTATAGATGAAAGTAGTTCTGGCCCGCACCGCCGGGTTTTGCATCGGGGTGAAAAGGGCTCTGGAAATGGTCCTCAAAGCCATCAACCAGAACCGCGGGAAGATTTACACTTACGGTCCCCTGATTCACAACCCCCAGGTCCTGGAGTTGCTCAGGGAGCGGGGGATTACGGTCCTGCGCCCCGGGGAGCAGGTGCCTCCGGGGCTGGTGGTGATCAGGGCCCACGGCATTCCTCCCCAGGAAAAACAGGAACTGGAAGCCGCCGCCTCCAACATCATCGACGCCACCTGCCCCCGGGTGGCCAAAGTCCAGGCCATCATCAGGCGGTGGGCCCGCCAGGGTTGTGCCACTCTGATTATCGGGGACGCGGACCATCCCGAGGTCCGGGGCCTCATGGGCCATACTGAGGGGCGGGGCTATATGGTGGCCAGCCCCGAGGATGTGGCCGCCTTGCCAAAGCTTAAAGATTTGATCGTGGTGGCCCAGACCACCCAGAGCGAGGGCCAGTTTGCCGCGCGGGTGGCCGAGATCCAGGATCGTTTCCCCCAGGCCAAGATCTATAATACCATCTGCGACGCCACCGCCTCCCGGCAGGCGGAGGTCCAGGACCTGGCCCGGCAGGTGGACGCCCTGGTGGTGGTGGGGGGCAGAAACAGCGCCAATACCCAAAGATTGGTAAAGATCTCCCGGGATACCGGCATCCCCACCTACCATGTAGAGACCGAGCAAGAGCTGGACTTAGAAGAGATGAGCCGGTATCACACCGTGGGAGTCACCGCCGGGGCTTCTACGCCCCACTGGCTCATCGGCAATGTGGTGAACACCTTGAAGCACGCCTGGGCCTTCCGCCCGGGCTCCTGGACCAATTATCTCTACCGCGCCTGGCGATTTTTTCTCAAGTCCAACCTTTTTGTGGCCATCGGCGCCGGCTCTTTGAGCTACACCTCTTCTTTACTGCAGCGGGTGGAGCCTAAATTTACTTACTTCTTCGTGGCCTTTTTTTATGTCTATGCCATGCACCTTTTGAACCACTTCACCGATAAGGCCTCCAAGCTCAACGATCCGGTGCAGTCCATGTTTTACGGGCGGCATCGGCGTTTTCTCCTCATCACCGGCGTCCTCTCGGCCCTCATGGCCCTGTCCCTGGGAGTATATCTGGGCCCCGAGTCCTTTGCCTTCATCGTGGTCATGAGTGGCCTGGGCCTTATCTTTAATCTCAAGATCATCCCGGACCGGGTGGCCAAGGTGACCCTCATCGCCACCTTGAAGGACATCCCCGGCTCCAAGACCATGTTCACCGCGGTGGCCTGGGGGGTGCTGGCCGCCCTGATCCCGGTGGTCTGCTCCGACCAGGACCTCTCCGGCGCCACCACCATCGCCTTCTTTTTCGTGGCGGGCATGATCTTCATCCGCTCCGGCCTTTTTGAAATCCTGGCCATCGAAGGCGACCGGGTGGTGGGCAAAGAGACCCTGGCCATCGCCCTGGGCAAGCAGCGCACCTTAAACCTGTTGTCTGTCTGTTCGTTAATTTTCGTGGGCACTTTGCTTTGGGCGGCCTGGGCGGGGTTAATCCCCCCGGTGTTGGGTTATATCCTGAGTCCCTGCGGCCTCTACGCCCTGGGGTACCTCACCCTTTACCGCCGGGGGCTGCTGGAGTCCGGGTTGATGCTGGAGACCCTGGTGGAAGGCAACATGGTTCTGGCCGGTATCCTGGCGTTTCTCTGGGATCCTTACCATCTTATTTTTTGAGCGCGGGTTTTATACCCTTTTCCCATTAAATTAGACAAACAATCTAGGGGCGGACCTCAAGTGTCCGCCCTCTTGGGGCGCACACCTAGTGTCGTGTCTCGTGATTATCTTAAACATTAATGAAGCAGCTTTTTCCCCTCCCCCTTGATGGGGGAGGGTCAGGGTGGGGGTGAAAATATCTTGTAGTTTAAGGATGATTCCCCCTCCCCCCATCCCCCTCCCACCAGGGGAGGGGGAGTTTGGGGGCCCAAATTTAATGAAAGATACACGCGAGACACGATACTAATGGTATGTTTCAAAATTAAGGTGACATTGGAAAGGCAGGTTTTTTTACCCCCCTTTCCTAAAGGGGGGTCAGGGGGGATTTTTATAAGCGCCTGAAATCCCCCTAAGTCCCCCTTTTTCAAAGGGGGACTTAACTCTTCCAACCTCGGTGCTCAGGACCTGGATTTATGTCCAGCTAATTGTGATACGCTCTACTAGGTGCGCCCCTACAGGAAAATGGTATTATTCCCCCATTTGCTAAATGATGGATAAACCGCTTTTTGCTGAGGTCTCAAAAGATTTATTGGCCGGCTTTTGTTGGGGCTGGGCCTGAACGGGAGGGCGAAAAATCTAGACCCGGCGACCGCGACTCAGGGTGATAAACTAAGGATGACCCCAAAGCTGTTTCAAAACCCTCTTTTCTGTCATCCTGAACGGAGTGAAGGATCTCAACCGGTCGAAATTTCGAGATTCTTCGCTGCGCTCAGAATGACCTACCAGACAAACCGGGGTTTTGAAACGGCCTGTACTTTTCCACCGCCGAATTGAGACTTTTTCCGAAAATGGAAAACCGCCAAGGAAATTACCGGGTAGGAGAAATTTTTTTGTAAATTTTTATTGACAAAAGCCGCGACCCATTTTAATATGGCGCTGGGTAAAACCGAAACGAGAAAGGAGGTGGGCCAAAGTCCAAGTATAACAGGTAGTTAAGACAACAAAATGGAAAGGGGAAATTGGTTGCTACTTTCCAAAAAAAAAGGGGGGAACAATGAATAAGAAAACGCTTTTGTTTTTGGCAATTATGGCCTTGGTAGCTTTGCCCACGATGGCCATGGGGGCGGTGAGCGCACCGACCACGCCGGGCGCCGTTGAATTTAGCCTGGGCGGCTACATCAAGATGGAGGCCGACTGGGACTCCACCCAAGTTAACAAAAACATGGTGTCCCCGGTCCTGCGCAACAACGACCCCAGTTACCAACACGGCCGCCTGAAGTTGACCGCCAACAGTTCCCGGTTCAACTTCACCTTCAAGGGGCCGAAGGTCTTTGGGGCTCAGATCACCGGCTTCCTGGAATTCGACTGTGACGCCAACGGCGCGGCCGTGGCCCAGGCGGATACCGCCACGGCTTTCCGGATGCGCCATGCGTTCTTCCGGCTGAACTGGCCGGAGACCGAGCTGTTGATGGGCCAGTACTTCGGGATGTTCAGCGAATTCTGCCCGGAACTCGCCAATGACGGGGCCAACCAGAACACCGGCTCCGCCGTGCAGCGGCCGCCCCAGATTCGCCTGACCCAGAAGTTCCTGGGCGCTTACACCATCGCCGCGGCCCTGGTGGCCCCGACCAACGTGTATGACTCCAGCACCGCGGCAGCGGTCTTCCAAAGCACCAACACAGCCTCTGCTAACGGTGCTGTTGGTTGGGTGACCAACTTACCCGGCGAAACTTCGGAAACCCCGCAGCTCCAGGCTAAGGTTGCTTACGAGAAGGACCTCTGGGGCAAGGCCGCCTTCTACGGCACGCCCCGGGGTTTTGTGGCCCAGGTGGCCTATGCCTGGCAGCGGACCCGCTATCGGCCCTTTGTCCTTGGCGCCGGCCACATCACCTTTGGGGATAACGGCTACGAGAATTTGGGAGCCCCCACTGGGGTCGCCAACCAGGTGCAGAACAACCAGCAGTACCTCAACCCCTGGATCGTCCAGGGCACTCTGTTCATCCCGGTGATAGCCACCACCACCGCCAACCTGGCGGGCACCGCCTCCATGACGGCCCAGTGGTATATCGGCGAGGGGACGGACTTCGTGGGTGAGGGTATCAACAACCAGAACAGTTACCTGGTCTTCCAGAGAAGGGGCATGTCCAACGCCGTCGTCTCCAACATGTACGACCGGAAGCTCAACAAGCGGTATGGCGGCTATATCCAGGGCCAATACTACTTCACCAACCAGTGGTTCACCAACTTCGTCTGGGGCATGAGCAAGTCCTATGATGTGCCCCGGAGTCGGGCGGCTGATTGTGTAAGCCCGGCCTCCAACCAGGAAGGCTACCGCATTGCCGCGCCGGCGGATTTGGTCAACCTCTGGCAGAGCTTCAACATCACCCTGTGGTACCGGCCCATTCAGGCCCTGAAGTTCGGCTTGCAGTACAGCTACGATATGACCAACTACTTCCAGCGGACCCAAACCGCTGTTGCGGCCGGTGGTGGGGTCTCAGCCATCGCTAACCCGGCTGCAACTGCGATAACGGCCCCGGGCGGCCCCGGGGTCACCAACACGGGTGAAAACCATCGGATAATGTTCGCCGGGTTCTTCTACTTCTAAACTGAAACCGGTTGACATCCAACAGCCCACAGGGTAATATCCCTGTGGGCTTTTTTTGGTTTTT
>JAUXZG010000143.1 GCA_030694005.1 Desulfobaccales bacterium
AAGGGATTGTCGGCTTTTTCCTGGCCCAGGGTGGAGGAGGGAGCCTCGCCGTAATCATGGCCGGGCCAGATGCGGGTTTCATCCGGCAGAGGCATGATCTTTTCTTGAAGGGAGTGGATGAGTTGGTCCAGGGACGCCCCGGGCAGGTCGGTGCGCCCGGCCGCGCCCACGAACAGGGTGTCGCCGGTGAACAGATGGCCCGGCAAGTAAAGGCAGATGGAGCCGGGGGTGTGGCCCGGGGTGTGGATGACGGTGGCTTGCCAGCGGCCCAGGGGGAGGTGTTGTCCATCCTCCACCGCCAGGTCCACCCGGGTGAGGGGGGGAAAGCCCCCGGCCCGGGCCTCGTCCTGCATCTCGAGGCGGCTAAAGAACTCCCAGTCCAGGCGATGCATGACGATCTGGGCGCCGGTCTGGGCGGCCCAGAGGTCATTGCCGGCGGTGTGATCCGCATGCCCGTGGGTGTTGACGATCCAACGCAGGCGCCAGCCTTCCTGCTGCAGTTGGGCTGACAGCTGGGGCGAGGGGCCGGCCGGGTCGATGAGGAGAGCCTCCCGGGTTTCAGGGCAGCCCACCAGATAGGCCATCACCTGAAGAACGCCAACTTCGGCGGCGGTGATGCTCAGAGACAACGTGGGGTCTCTTCCCAAAGGGATGAAGACGCCATCATTTCCCGAGCCACTGGAAGATCATCTGCTGGTTGCGCAAGGCATAAATCATGGCCTTGATATGGCGCTTGTGAGCCTGTTCAGCTTCTTCTTTGGATTCCCGCCATAATTTTCTGCCCAGTTCCGGCTGGTTGGCTTCCAGTTGCTGGGCCTTCTTAAATTTTTCCTCGGCCGATTTCTCCAGACGCTCGGCCTGGGTCTGTTCGTCTGTGGCCAGCCTCTTGTTGATGGCTTCCTGCTGGGCCTCTTTGTCGGTTAAGAGCCGTTCCCGCTGTTCCTGGCCACATTCTTTTTGAATGATGGCGAACAGGTTTTTGGCCTCCTTGGCCATGGCCTTGGCTTCCGCGGTGTATCTGGCGGTCAATTTCTTTTCGGCCTTATCGAGAAGCGCCACCGCCCGTTTATAAATAATTACATGATCGGGACCGCACTTGACGCTGGGGGCCGGGGTCGGAGTTTGGGCCGGTGGGGTCTGGGCCGGGGTTTGGGCCAGGCCCGACCCCAAAAGACCGGGGATCAAGAGAACTCCAAGCAACATTGGCAAATAGCGAAGTATTGGCATAGGGGGCATCCTTTTGTCAGCGAAGCTTAAAGGTTTCGGTAATGGCCCGCTGCAGGCGGGGCCGGTAGATGAGGTCAAAGGCGGTTTCTTTGCCAGGGAAAAGCTTTAAAGCCTGGCTGCGGAGATTCTCCACCACTTCTCTTGCCTGGGCCTGGGTAAAGCGCCCGGCCCAGATCTCGTTTAACGCCAGGTCCACCAGAAAGCGCAAGTACCTGATATGGCGGTTCTCTTCCCGAAGGGCCTGGCGGTCCTGGGAGGCGGCGTCGTCCTGAGGCAATGATCTTCTCCTGATAATTTAAGACCTCTGAAAAAATGCCTGGGTTAGTAACCTCCCTAGTGGGCGGCCAGAGATGGCCGCCCCACCGCCTTGATGTTCCTGGTGGGGTGGGCCTCCGTGCCCGCCAGCATTACTCTCTCCTGTCATTTTGCAGAGGTCTCAATTTGGCTAAGGGGGCCGGAGCTTAGGGCCCCCGGGCGCTCCCGCCAACGGCAGCTATTCTAACTTGGGTTCACTCCCCTGTAAAGGGGAAAGGCCGATCTCCTTAGGCTTGGGTCTTACAGATGCTGCCTCGGTGGTGTCGGGTTTTAGGGAGGCCGGCCCTTTGGTGATGTCCTGGGCGATCCCTTCCCGGGCCTTGAGGATTTTCGGCACCTTTTCCCAATCAATCAAACCCTCCAGTTGAAATAGGCGGGCCAGTTCCTCCACGTATGCCTGGTAATCCAACTTTTGGCGATAGATATTGGGCAGGGCCTCGAGATAAATGCGCCCCTCAGGCGTGAGGGCCAGCTTCACCGGCCGGTAGATGATCTTCACCGGCACACCCACCTCCAGCTGGGGGAAGAGTTGGGCGATCTCCTCCGGCAGCATGCGGATGCAGCCGTGGGACACCGAGGAGCCCACGCTCCAGGGGCGGTTGGTGGCGTGGATGCCCACCCCCGGGGCGGAGGTGCCCATCCAGTAAGCTCCCAGGGGATTTTTGGGGCCTGGGGGCACCTTTTCCAGCACTTCCAGGCCGGCGTTGGCCATCTCCTCCTGAATGGAGGGAGGCACCGTCCAGGTGGGGTTTATGGTCTTGTTGAGGAGGCGATAGTTGCCGGTGGGGGTGGGCCAACTGCGGCGGCCCACCGCCAGGGAATAGCGCCGCTGGTAAGCTCCCCCCTGAAAATGGTAGAGCATCAACTCCGGCAGGTTGATGACCAGGCCCTGGCCCAGCTCGGTGGGCACGATGTGGGTGGTGTTGACCTTAATCACCATGCCGGGTTTGAGCTTATAAGGTTTTTTCATATCATTGTGCCGGGCCACCACCTGCCATTGCAGCCCTTTTTCCAGGGCCAGACGGTTTAAAGTGGTTTTGGGGGGGACCTCCACCTCTTCTTCCCCCCCGGCCACCTGTTGATAGAGGACCGGGGGGGCCAAGGCCGGGGGGACCGCCAGGGGAGGCGCCGCGGTAACCACCCCCGCCCAGAAGAGCAGGAAAATCAGCCAGAGTAAACGCCTCATGTCAATATTCTACCTCTACGGCATAAGGAAAATGATCGGAAGGATAGCGTCCATTTTGATTATCGGTAACAATCAGAGCGTTGAGAACCCGAAAGGGCGGGGTGAGCAAAATCCAGTCGATGCGGCTGCCTCGGGGCCGACCGTCGAAGCCGTGCTGGGTGGGGGCCTCCTGCCCCGGAGGGTGCAGGGTCCGCCAGGTGTCCATCAGGGGACTGCCGGCCCCGAAGAGTTGTCCGTAGACCGGGCCCTCCGGCGGCTCATTAAAATCCCCCAACAGGATCAGCGGCTTTTTTAAGGGGAAAAAATAATCTTGAATCATTTTCGCCCCCTGCAGGCGGGCCTCCGAAGAGATATGATCCAGGTGGGTATTAATGAAATAAAAGGTCTCGTTACGGTGCGCTTCCTTAACCAGGCCGTAGGTGACCATGCGGGGGAAGGCGCTGCCCCAGCTCATACTGCGGTGCATTAGGGGAGTCTCGGAGAGCCAGAATTCCCCGCTCTCCTTAACCTGAACCTGCGGGGCCCGGTAAAAGATGGTGGGATACTGGCAGGTTACATCCACCTGACGATGGGCCGTAAGGGGCAGATAGCCGGGCAGGTGGGCGGCCAGAAAGTCCAGTTGCGGCACGGTGCCTTCCTGGGTGCCCAAAAGATCCGGCCGGTGGTCTTCGATGATCTGCACCACCAAATCCTTGCGATGCTGCCATTCATTGGGGCCGTCCGCCGGGTTGGCAAACCGAAGATTAAAGGTCATCACACGCATCACTAAAGCCTTAAGCGAACCTGGCGGGCAGGGGTTGGGGGAAAAAGCTCTCCTGGGACTGCCGCAAGAAATGGGCGTCCGTCATGGAGGCCAGAAAGTCCCGCACCATCTCCGCGGGCTTGGAGCTTTCCAGGTAGGCCGGTTCCATCTCCGCCAGAAAATTCACCCAGATGGGGGAGTCAAGGCGTTTTTGCTTAACATCGGCCAGAAAGCGGTTGAACATCCCGATAAACAGCCCCTCGATCTTGGGGGTCTGTTCTTTGATGCGGGGATTGTTGTAAATGCGCTCATAATTGAAGGCCCTTAAGCTCGCCAGGGCCTGGCCCACCTCGGGACTGTAACCCACATAATTCTTGTCGAAACTGTGGCACAGGAGGTCGGACACCAAGCTGTAGACAATGGCGCCGTTGGTGCGGCCCAGGCGCTGGACCACCTCAAGGGGCAGGTCCTCTCGCCGCACTAAATTGAGGGTGACGGCATCCTCCAGGTCCCGGCCGATGTAACTGATGGTGTCGGCCAGGCGGACGACGCAGCCTTCCAAGGTCATGGGCTTGAGGGATACCCCGGGGTCGGCCAGTTTAAGGCGGGTTTCTTCTTCCAGATGGGCGAAGGTCTTTTCTCGGTCAGGGGAGAGGCGCTCCAGATGGGTCTCCCCATCATGGCTCAAGATCCCATCCAGCACCTGGAGAGTCAGATTGAGGCCCCGGCCGTTTTTTTCCACCCGATCCAGAAACCGCACCCCCTGGACGCTGTGGAGGAAGGGGCCGATACCTTGAGATACGCAAATGTCGGACAGAATGCGCTCGCCGTCATGGCCAAAAGGCGGATGGCCGATATCGTGGCCCAGGGCGATGGCCTCCAGCAAGTCCTCGTTTAAGCGCAGAAACCGGCCGATGGTCCGGGCGATCTTGGACAAAAGCTGCACATGCAGCACCCGGTGGCTGATATGTTCGTGTTCTATGAGATAAAAGACCTGGGTCTTGTCGATGTAACGGGTGTAAGCCCGGGAGTGAAGGATGCGGTCGGTGTCCACCGCGAAGTTCTGGCGGTGGCCCTGGGTGATGCGCTCTTCATAACGCCGGCGGACGGCCTGGACGCTTTTGGTGGCATAGCCCGAAAGCCAGGTATCCTCCTGCTTGTCCAGAATATCCCGCAGTTCCGCCAAGTTAACCATATTAACGACTCGCTTTGCCAGCCGTTATCATATCATAGAGAAAAACGCCCCTCAAGAGGCTGAGACATTAATCATCCTTCTTGGAATTTCCCCATAACCTGTTATATTGAAGGTAGGGCCGGGGGAAATTTTCCCCCGCTTCCCCCTCCCTCAAGTTTCCATTTTCTGATCAGGAGGGCGTTATGGTCAAGGTGGTGCTGGAGCGCAGTATCCGCGGCAAGCATGTGGGTGAGATCGTGCGCCTGCTGCGCCAACTTCGGGTGCGGGCCATGCAACAGCCCGGCTATATTTCCGGGGAGACCCTGCATGCGGCGGATGACCCCAACTTTTACCTGGTGATCAGCACCTGGGAGTCCCTGGACCATTGGCAGACCTGGTTAAAAAACCCGGAACGGCAGAAACTGAGCGCGGAGATCGATTCTTACCTGGAATCGCCTACCCGGCTCAGGGTGTTCACGAATTAAGCGGAATAAGCAAAGCGGCAGTTCTTCTATAACTCTTTAATTTTAAAAGTTAGAATAGTCCCCCGCCAGTAGGGAAAAACCCAAGCTGCCCGGACTTGTGGCCGCCCACCGCCAGGGAGCGGCTGGTCCCGCCAGTCTGGTAGGATTTCGCCCCACCCTCCAAATTTTCTGTCCCCTGCCTTTAGAAGTTCCTCAAAGAAAAAGGGAGCCTACCGGGCTGTTTTGGCCTCGGCACTAAAGGTAATTTCCCTTTATGTCGATAAACCTAGGTATGAAAAACCAAAGGGGCCAATTTGTGGTCTTATCCCTGGGTCTGGGATTTTTCCTGGTGGGCGCCTATCTGAGCTGTCAGTTCCTGACCCCGGCCTTGCCCCGGTTGGGAGTGATTCAGTGGACTGACGAGATAAAGACGTTCGAGGAGAGCCGCCAGGGGGTGATGGAAGGGTTGCGGGAAGAAGGCTACCAAGACGGCCTCAATATTCGCCTCCAGGTGATAAATGCCCAGGCAGACCGGGCCCTGGCCGCGGACGCGGCCCGGGAGTTCCAGCGGCAAGGGGCCCGGATAATAATCACCCTGGGCACCATCCCTTCCTTGATAGCCCTGGATGTTACCCAAATTCCGGTGGTCTATTGCACGGTGGGGGCTCCGGACGCCACCGGTCTGGAGCGGCCGGCTGATCCGGCGGCCAGCCGTTTCACCGGCACCAGTATGGAAGTGCCGGCGGCGGAGCAGTTGCATTTTTTGCTTTTAGCCCTGCCGGGCTTAAAACGCCTGGGGATCCTTAATTGCGTGGTCACCCCCCAGGGGGTGGCCACTGCCCAGAGTGCCCAGGTTGCGGCCCAGGCCCGGGGCCTCATAGTGATTCGGGAGGAGATCACCGATGACCGGCCCGAACTGCTGAAGCAGGCCCTGGCTGATTTGGTCCAGGAGCAGATCCAGGCCCTGTTCATTCCCACCGACCCGGTGCTGAACGTACCCAAGAACCTTAAGCTCATCTGTCAAACCGCCCACCGGTCTGGGATTCCGGTTATGGTATCCAGCCATGGCTTGGTAGAACTCGGAGCCCTTATGGCTTATCATTGCGACTTTGCTGAAATCGGCCGCCAGGCCGGGCGCCAGGCGGCTCGCCTGTTGGCCGGGGCAAGGGTGCAAGCAGTGGCGCCGGAGGCCCCCCTGATTAAAAGGCTGAGCTTGAACCTGAGAGTGGCTCAGGAGCTTAACCTGAAGCTGTCCAGGCAACTTCTGAGCCAGGTAGACAATCTTTACCAGTAAGGTAACTGGTGACCGAGTAACCGCCTTGCAGATGGTGGGGAAAGCAAGTCAATCAACCGGGCACCGGCCCCCTTGAGAAATTTCCGACCATGAAGATACCCCTGATCAAGACTTTCAAATTCAAGATTTTGCTCCTGGCCGTGATGGCGGGGTTCGTGCCGCTAATCGTCATCATCCTGGCAGCCGGGCTCTTTTCCCACCATCTTAAGAGAGATTTTTCCCGGTCCCTGGAAGAAATCAAAATCCGGGAAGGGCAACGCCTGGAGGAACAAAATAAAGCCTTGATAAACAGCCACTTGCGCCAGAAGGCCCTGGATGTTTCCCAAGAGATTGCCGACTACCTGGAGCGCCACCCCCTCCACTCTACGGAAAAGTTGCTTAGAGACCCGAAGTTTCGGGAGATTGCCGTGCAGCCGGTAGGGCTGATCGGGCAAACCTTTCTCTTGACTCCTGAGCGCAAAAGGATTCTGCTTCACTCCCAGACTTCCCTTGAGGGTGAGGCTCTGGCCAAGGTTTTTCCATGTCCCCGGGTGGACGAGTTTTTGGACCGATTTGGGGAGAAAAAATGTTGGAGCAGCAGCCTCTGTGAAAGCGAATCAGGCGTTAATGCCGGTAATGCGCCTCGCTATCAGGTCTGTTTGGCGCCGGTCTCGGTGCGCCCCCCCGGGGGACCGGATCTGCTAGTGGGGGCTTGGGCCGACCTCAGCAGGTTGGAACAGAGCTTCGCCCCGGCCCGCGTTTTAAGAACCGCCATGAATCTGACCGGCGCCCTGATGGATGCGCGAGTGCTTCAGTTCCAGCAGGGCATCTTTGTCTTCCTGGGAGGCGTGGGGCTCGCGGGACTTTTAACCGGCCTGTACCTGACCCGGCGCCAGGCGCGGGAAATGGCCGCCCTGACCCAGGCGGCCGAGGCTTACAATGCCGGGGACCTGGATTATCGCATATGCCAGCCGGCTGAGGATGAGCTGGGGGAACTGGCCCACACCCTACACCGCATGGCTGCCAGCCTGAAAGAGAACACGGTGTCCCGTCTTGAATGGGAAAACACATTTAACATCATCCCGGATCAGATCATGGTCTTGGATGGGGAGCAGCGGATTACCCGTCTCAACCGGGCCGCGGCGGCCTATATGGGGGTCTCCCCCCAGGAGGCCTTGGGCCGCCCCTGTTATGAACTGATGCACCAGACCCCGGGGCCGCCGGATTTTTGTCCCTGTGGCCGGGCCATAAAAGAGGGGTTCCGGTCCCACTTGGAATATTCTTTTGAAGACAAGGGGCGCACCTTATTAGTGACCCTGGACCCCCGGCGCAACGCTGCGGGAGAGATTATCGGCTCGGTCCACGTGGCCCGGGATATCACCTCCCTCAAACAGATGCAGCAGGAACTGGCCCAGGCCTCGCATTTTTTGAAGCAGATCATCGAATCCGCGCCGGTGGGGGTGACCATAGTAAACCGGGAAGGTTTCCTGACGCATCTCAACCCCCAATTTATCAGTGAGTATGGCTATACCCCGGAGGAATTCTTAAACCGGCACTATTCGCTAATATATGCCAATGAAGCGGAAAGGCTGGCAGTGTTGGACGAACTGCGGGATCGGGGGGAGGTCTTGAGCCGGCGGGTCCTGCTGAAGCACCAGGATGGCCGCACCGTGCCCACCCGCATCTCCATCCGCAAACTTTGGGGAGCCGACGGCGAACTTTTGGGGTCCGTGGCCATGGGCCGGAACATCTCCGAGGAGGTCAGCCTGCAGCGCCAGCTGGAGCAGGCCCATAAGCTGGAGGCCATCGCCAACCTGGCCGGTGGCCTGGCACACAATATCAATAACCTGTTGATGACCATCATGGGCCTTACCATTCTCATGCTCTCCCAAATCGAGCCCGGCCACCCCTTTTATCCGGACCTGAAGGATATCGAAAGGCAGGTGCAGGCCGGACGGGAGATAACCCAAAATCTCCTCACCTTCGCCCGGGGCACTTCCTTTAAAATTCAACCCCTGGATCTGAACGAGCTCGTCAGGGCCAGCGCGGATATGTTAGCCCGCACCCGCCGGGACCTGGTAGTCCTGGTGGACCTGCCTCCGGACCTGCCGCCGGTGGCAGCCGACCCGGGCCAGATCCAGCAGGTGTTGCTGAACCTCTTGATCAATGCCTGGCAGGCCATGCCTTACGGGGGGAAGATCGTCATCAGAGGTCGGGCGGTAAATCTGACCGAGTGGCAGGACCTGGCCTGGGAGGTCAAGCCCGGCCATTTTGTCCGCCTGGCGGTGGGCGACCAGGGGGTGGGCATGGACGAAGAAACCATGAGCCACCTCTTCGAACCTTTCTTCACCACCAAGGGACCGGACCAGGGAACCGGGTTGGGATTGGCCTCCGCCTACCGCATCATTAAAGACCACGGGGGGGCTATTCAAGTAAAGAGCAAAGAAGGGAAAGGCTCCACTTTCACTATCTTCTTGCCCGTTTCCCAGTCTCAGCCCCAGGGCTTGTACTTGGAAGAAAGCCATCTCGTTGAAGGGGAAGGGACCGTTCTGGTGGTGGATGATGAACCTACGTTGCTGCGGGTGACCGCCAGGCTTCTGGAGAAACTGGGCTACCAGGTGCTTCAGGCCCCCAGCGGGGAAAAGGCCCTGGGGATCTTTAAGGAACGGGGCCCCCAAATCGATCTGGTGCTCCTGGACCTGATCATGCCCGGCCTGAACGGCCTTAAAACCCTGGAACACCTGCGGGCCTTAGACCCTCAGGTGCGGGTCCTCCTCTTAAGCGGCTACGAGGATCGGCTGGGAGAAAGACTGCCCCCGGAGGTGCACTTCCTCTCCAAGCCTTACAGCCTGGAACTTTTGTCCCAAAAAGTGGCGTCGGCTTTGAGACGATAAAGAGAAATTTACAGGTGGGGGTAAGGTTTTCTAGTCCTGTGTCCCATAATTAATATGATCTTATTCTCCAACTCCCCCTCCCTTGGCGGGAGGGGGCCGGAGGGAGGGGGATTATCAGGTTCCTCAAGGAAATCAGAGAGTTGATCATCCCCGCCCTAACCCTCACCCATCAAGGGGGAGGGGAAAAGCCGGCTCAGGCACTTAAAACGCTATTTATTAGTCGCCTTATTTAACGGACGGGACCCCAGGTTTTTACTCCCTTCCTTAAAAACCCGTTTGCTTATCCTTTGGGTGAGGAGACCGGGGGCCTGTACCCCCTGACCCCTCACCCAATATTTTTTTGCATTGTCTTAAATTGATGATATTATGTATAAATTTTAAAGAAGTCATTTATTCGGACTTTTCTAAGGCAAGGGTTTTTTGATTTTTATGAGCGACTGGGGTCATCTGAAAGGTTTTTTAGAGTACCTGAGGGTGGAAAGGCAGATGTCGCCCCATACCTTGAGGAACTATCGTTTGGATTTGACCCAGTTCCTGGGATTTTTGTTGGAAAACCAGGAGAGCCGCTCTCTCAAGGAAGTGACTTACCAGGACCTGCGGTCCTTTCTGGCGCACAGCCTTAAGGGGCGCCGCAAGGCCACGGTGGCCCGCAAACTTTCGGCTTTGCGCACCTTTTTTAAATATTTGCAGCGCCAGGGGGTGGCGGCCAAAAACCCGGCCCGGCTGGCCCCCAGCCCCAAGCTGGAGAAGCATCTCCCCCATTTCTTAACGGTGGATGAGGTTTTTCATCTCCTGGGGCAGCCCGGCGAGGACACCTGGGGGGCGGCCCGGGACCGGGCCATCCTGGAAGTGTTCTATGCCGGGGGCCTGCGCCTGGCCGAACTGGCCCGGCTGAGCCTTAAGGACCTGGACCTTCAGACGGGAGTGGTGCGGGTCTGGGGTAAAGGGGCCAAGGAGCGACTGGCCTTCTTGGGGAGCGCGGCCCGGCAGGCCGTGGCCGCCTATCTCCCTCACCGGGAGCGGCTCTTAAAGGAACGTGAGCTTTCAGGTGAAGTCGCCCTTTTTATCAACCCCCGGGGGGGCCGGCTGAGTACCCGGGGGGTGGCCCGGGTGGTGGCCAGGTGGGCCAGACAGGCGGGCCTGTCCCAGGCCCTCACCCCCCACGGGCTGCGCCACACCTTCGCCACCCATATGCTGGAGGGGCAGGCGGATTTGCGGGCGGTCCAGGAACTGCTGGGCCACGCCTCCATCTCCACCACCGGCCGTTATTTGCACCTCAACCTGGATTATCTCATGGAGGAGTATGATCGCACCCATCCCCGGAGCAGCTAGGGTGAGGGCGCGGGATTAACTTCAATTTTAACGAGAGAATTTCCCTCCCCCTGGATGGGGGAGGGTCAGGGTGGGGGTGATTATTTTCTTCCTCCCCCCACCTTCTCCCATTAGGGGAGGGGGAATTTGGGGAATACTTGATCATGTGGCAAAATTCTAAAGAATGGCGCGGCACCACCATCCTCATGGTGCGCCGGGGGGCCCAGGTGGCCGTGGCCGGCGACGGCCAGGTCACCATAGGGGATATGGTGATGAAGCACCGGGCCAAAAAGGTGCGCAAACTCTACCACGGCCGCATCATCGTGGGGTTTGCCGGGGCCAGCGCCGACGCCCTGACCCTGTTTGAACGCCTGGAGGCCAAGCTGGAGAAGCACCAGGGCAATCTCACCCGGGCCGTGGTGGAGCTGGCCAAAGACTGGCGCACGGATCGCATCCTGAGGCGCCTGGAGGCCCTGCTCCTGGCGGTGGACGGCGCCGACGCGTTTCTTATCTCCGGCACCGGAGATGTGATTGAGCCGGATGAAGGGGTGATGGCCATCGGCTCCGGGGCGCCTTATGCCCTGGCCGCGGCCCGGGCCCTCATGGCCCATACGGAGCTTGCCCCCAAGGCGATTTGCCGGGAGGCCATGAGCATCGCCGCGTCTTTGTGCGTCTATACCAACAAAGAGATAGTGATAGAGGAATTGTGATATTTGAGGGGAGGGCTGGGGGAGTTTTTTGTAAGTGCTCCCCCACCCTCCCCTCAAACTCCCCTCCCCACCCCCTTTATGGGGGCCGGGGAAGGCGGGGCCTCTGGCCCCGCCTTCCCCGGCCCAATAAAAACCCATAAGGGATTGGGGGAGGGGGATCGGGGAGGGGGTAAGGGGCTGTGCCCCTTAGCCCCCTCCCCCAAAAAAACATCAACTCAAAGGAACAGCAACCATGGAATGGATCAAACGGCTTCCCGGGTCGGGGGACCAACTGACCCCCCGGGAGATCGTGGCGGAGTTGGATAAATACATCGTGGGTCAGGAGGACGCCAAGCGTTCGGTGGCCATTGCCCTGCGCAACCGCTGGCGGCGCCAGCAGGTCCCGGAAGACCTGCGGGATGAGATCGCCCCCAAGAACATCATCATGATCGGCCCCACCGGGGTAGGCAAGACCGAGATTGCCCGGCGCCTGGCCAAACTGGCCCATTCGCCTTTCTTAAAGATTGAGGCCACCAAATTCACCGAAGTGGGCTATGTGGGCCGGGATGTGGAGTCCATGGTGCGCGACCTCATGGAATTGGCCGTGAACATGGTCAAGGCCGAGGAACGGGACAAAGTGAAGGCCAAGGCCATCGAGGCGGTGGAGGAGCGCTTGCTGGACCTGCTCCTGCCCGGCAGCACGGCGGCCCAGGAAGGAGAGCCGGACGCCACCCGGGAAAAGCTCAAAACCATGCTCAAAGAAGGCCGCCTGGAAGACCGCTTCGTGGAACTGGAAGTATCCCAGCGGGTCATGCCGGTGGTGGAGATATTCTCCGCGGCAGGCATGGAGGACCTGGAGGCCAATTTTCGGGAAATGGTGGGCAGTATGTTTCCGGCTCGCACCAAACAGCGCCGGGTCAAAGTCTCCGAAGCCAGGGAGATTCTTTACCAGGAAGAGTCCCAGCGGCTCATCGACATGGACCGGGTGCTGGAGGAGGCCCGGCGCAAGGTAGAGCAAAACGGCATCATCTTTTTGGATGAGATTGACAAGATCGCCGGCCGGGACCACACCCGGGGACCGGATGTTTCCCGGGAAGGGGTCCAAAGGGACCTGCTGCCCATCGTGGAGGGCACCACCGTGACCTCTAAATATGGCATGGTGCGCACCGACCACATCCTGTTCATCGCCGCCGGGGCCTTCCACATGTCCAAGCCGTCGGACTTGATCCCGGAGATGCAGGGGCGCTTCCCCATCCGGGTGGAGCTCCACTCGCTGGGGCCGGAGGAATTCTTGCGCATCTTGACCGAGCCGGAAAACGCCCTGATCAAGCAATACCAGGCCCTGATGGCCACGGAAGGCATCCACCTCACCTTCACTCCGGACGCGGTCAAGGAAATTGCCAACCTGGCCACCCGGGTGAACGAACGCACCGAAAACATCGGCGCCCGGCGGCTGCACACGGTGATGGAAAAACTGCTGGAGGATATTTCTTTCAAAGCCCCGGAAATGAAGGAGCAGAAAATCAGCATTACCGCGGACTATGTCCGTGAGCGCCTGGCCGCGCTCATCGAGGACGAAGACCTGAGTAGATATATTCTTTAGCTATCAGCTATCAGCATTCAGCCATCAGCTCTTAATGGTATTCAGTAGGGGTCAGGGGCCAGGGGTCAGGAAATAATGTAGGGTGGGCATTGCCCACCATTATTTAGATACAGGGTCGTCGTGCGCACCCTAGCTTTGCTGAAGAGGATAAGGCTGTGTTGAAAATAACAAAAGAAGACATATTAGAATGGTCTAAAAAGTATGATTCTAGATATAGAGGAACAAATGATGAAATAACGGAGATCAAATTAAAACAGCTTTTGGAAAAACAGCGTTATTTGAATAAGCCTGAATTTATTGAATTATGTAAATGGAAAACACCCAGACCGAGGAAGCACTATGAACGTAATGATGAAAAACTTGTTAGGGAAAATACTAGAGATAGTTTTTCTACTAATGATGAAAAAAAGCGCATAAAATTATTGGATGATTTAAAAGGGGTATCTTTACCTATAGCATCAGCTATCTTACATTTTGCTTTCCTGAACAGATACCCAATATTAGACTTTAGGGCAATTTGGTCATTAGGATGGGGAAAGCCCAAAATTAGTTACCGTTTTTGGCAAAGTTATTGTAATAGAATATCGGAGATTTCTCGGCAGGTTAACTTACCTATAAGGATAATTGACAAAGCATTGTGGGAATATTCTAAACAAAAACAACCCACTCCATGTAAAAGATTATAGTAGAGGTAATATCCCAGTGGGCACCTTACGGGTGCTTGCTTTTAGCTGAGAGGTGAAAGCTGAAAGCTGAAAGCTTAAAACCATGACCCAAGAATGGATTAGCAAAGCCGAAATTCTACTAGAGGCCTTGCCCTACATGCGCCGGTTCCAGGGGCAGACCCTGGTGATCAAGTACGGCGGCGCGGCCATGCAGGAGCCGGAGCTTAAGGCCGGTTTCGCCCAGGACATCACCCTGCTCCAGTACCTGGGAATCCATCCGTTGGTGGTGCACGGGGGCGGCCCCCAGATCGGCCAGGTTCTGGCCCAGATGGAGATCCCCACCCGCTTCGTGGAAGGGATGCGGGTAACGGACGAAAGCACCATGGATGTGGTGGAGATGGTCCTGGCCGGCAAGATTAACAAAGAGATTGTGAATTTAATCAATGCCGCCGGGGGCCGGGCCGTGGGCCTGAGCGGCAAGGACGGTCAACTCCTCAAAGCCCGCAAACTTAAGTTTTACCGCCCCCGGGAGGACGAACCGCCGGAGATCATCGACATCGGCCTGGTGGGGGAGGTGACCGGGGTCAACACCGACCTGATCCGCACCTTGCAAGAGCAACATTTTATCCCGGTCCTGGCGCCGGTGGGGGCGGGGGACGCCGGGGAAACCTATAACATCAACGCCGACCTGGTGGCGGGCGCGGTGGCTCAGGCTCTGAAAGCCGCGAAACTGATCCTGCTCACCGATGTCCCCGGGGTGCTGGACCAAAACGGCAACCTGGAATCCAGCTTAACCCGGGACGCGGCCCTGGCTATGATTAAAGACGGCACCATCACCGGCGGCATGATCCCCAAGATCAATTGCTGCCTGGAAGCCCTGGCCGCGGGCGTGGCCAAAGCCCATATCCTGGACGGCCGCACCCCCCACGCGGTGCTCCTGGAAATTTTCACCGACCACGGCGTCGGGACGGAGATTGTGGGATAGATGGGTTTTTGAGGGGAGGGTGGGGGAACGCGGTTCCCCCACCCTCCCCTCAAACTCCCCTCCCAACCCCCTGTAAGGGGGCCGGAGAAGGCGGGGCCAATGGCCCCACCTTCTCCGGCCCAAATCTTAGCTTAAGGGATTGGGGGTGGGGGATTGGGGGAGGGGGTAAGGGGCCACTGCCCCTTAGCCCCCTCCCCCAAAAACCACTATGACCAAATCAGTCCCTATAGCACTGCGGCGGTTTTATGTGACGCCCGGGCGGGTGGCGGGAGGGGTGTTGCGGTTGGACCTCCAGGAGACGCATCATCTGGTTCGGGTTTTGCGTCTCAAGGTGGGTGCCCGGGTGGCGATAGGGGACGGCCAGGGTCGGGTCTGGGAAGCTCAGGTGGAAGGTCTGGAACCGGGCGGGGCCCGGCTCAAGGTGGTGCGGGAGTTGGCCTCCTGGGGCGAATCGCCTTTAGCGCTGGTGTTGGGAATCGGCCTGGCCAAAGGTGAGGCCATGGACACCGTGATCCGCCAGGCCACGGAGATGGGGGTGAAGCGGATTCTGCCTCTGGTGACGGAGCGCTGCGAAAGGGTGACGGCGGCGCGGGCCGCCCGGCGCCAGGCCCGTTGGCAGCGCCTGGCCCAGGAAAGCTTGAAGTCCTGCCAGAGGTCAAATCTGCCTGAGATAGATTTTCCCGAAGAGTTTGCCGCGGCCCTGGCCGGGCCGGAGGAGGCCAAGCTTATCTTTTGGGAAGAGGAGCGGGGCGGGGGGCTAAAGTCTTGCCTTGACCAGCCTCCACCCAAATCCGCCCGCCTCCTCATCGGCCCGGAAGGCGGTTTTTCCGCCGGAGAAGTGGACCAGGCTCGGGAAGCGGGTTATGAGGTGGTGAGCCTGGGCCCCCGGCGCCTCAAGGTGGAGACCGCGGCCCTGGCGGCGCTGACCCTGGTCCAATACGCCTGGGGGGACTTGGCCTGATGGGGGCCTTGCCTTATCTGGACCTAAATTCTTACCTGCGCCGGCGCTTTGGGGAGAGGGTCCAGAAAATCACCCTGGACGCCGGACTCACCTGCCCCAACCGGGACGGCCGGGTGGGGCTGGGAGGCTGCCTTTACTGCAACATCAGGGGCTCCGGCACCGGGGCTTGGGCCCTGGGCTTGGGGATCACCGCGCAGTGCCAAGAGGGCCTGTCCCGTCTTAAGCAGCGCTATGGGGCCCGCAAATTTATCGGCTATTTCCAGAGTTTTTCCAATACCTATGCCCCCCTGGAGTTGCTTAAAGACCTTTATCAAGAGGCCCTGGCCTTTCCTGAAGTGGTGGGTTTGAGCATCGGCACCCGGCCCGACTGCCTGGCCGATGAGGTGCTGGACCTCCTGGCCGGCTACGCCCGGCGCTATCTGGTGTGGCTGGAGCTGGGCCTGCAGTCAGCCCACGACGACACGCTCAAGAGACTCAATCGTGGCCACGATGTGGCCTGCTTCGGCGAGGCGGCGGGGCGGGCCGCGGCCCGGGGTCTGGAGGTTATCGCGCATGTAATTTTGGGTTTGCCAGGGGAGGGGCCGGAAGAGATGGCAGCCACTGCCACTTATTTAGCGGGGCTGCCCTTGCAGGGCGTAAAAATTCATCTATTGTATGTCATCCGCGGCTCGGGGCTGGCCGTCCTTTATCAAGACGGGGAATATCAATGCCTCCAGGAAGCTGACTATGTTAGACAGGTGGTGGACTTTATCGAACTTCTACCTCCCCGGATGGTAATCCACCGCCTCACCGGCGACCCCCATCCTCAGGAACTGCTGGCGCCGGACTGGTGCCTGAACAAATCCCGGGTGCTGCGCCTGATCAAGGAGGAATTTGCCCGCCGGGGGACAAGGCAGGGGAGCCGGTGGGAAGGGGGAGAGAAAGTTGTGGGGTGAGGGCCAGGGAGTTTTTTGTAAGTGCTCCCTGCCCTCCCCCCACACCCCTCTCCCAACCCGCATATGGGGGCCGGGGAAGGCGGGGCCATCGGCCCCGCCTTCCCCGGCCCAAATCTTAGCTTAAGGGGTTGGGGGTAGGGGTTTGGGGGAGGATTGTAAGGGGGTCTGCGACCCCTGGCCCTCTCCCCCAAAAACTGCGCCGGCGGCCAGGCATCTTAAAGATTATCATTTTTAGGTGGCAAATAAAGGGGAAATGGACTAATTAATCCAGCTTATGAGCAACATCAAAAATGCTGAGTTAAAAAGTATTAAGGAAGCAGGGCCGCTGCCAAAGGGGACGGATAGGTCTCCGGTTAAACGCCGCTGGCTGATATGGGGGCTATTGGTCCTGGCCCTTTTAATCATATCAGGATCTCTGCTCTGGGGCTTTAGCTGCCGCTACCTCTTATGGGGTCAAGCCTGTTACTTTTGGGACTTTTTTACCGATGAGAGATTCAAGGATTGGCTCAAGAACCTGGTGGCGGCCGCCGGACCTCTGGGGCCAGTGGTCTTTATCTCCGTCCAGGTTCTGCAGGTAGTATTTGCGCCTATACCCGGGGAGGCCACCGGTTTTTTAGGTGGGCTCCTGTTCGGCGTGCCTTTGGGCATGCTTTACTCCACCATTGGCCTCACCCTCGGGTCGGTGGCGGCCTTCCTGCTGGGCCGCTGGCTGGAGGTGCACTTTGTCGTTCGGGTTGTGAACCCCGAGACCCTGAAGCGCTTTGATTTCCTCATGGAACGCCAGGGTACGCTGGTGGCCTTTCTGCTCTTTTTGACCCCGGGATTTCCCAAGGACTCCCTCTGCTTTATCCTGGGCCTGAGCCACATATCCCTGAAACTCTTCACGGTGATGGTTACCGTGGGCCGCCTGCCCGGCACCCTGATGCTTACCCTGACGGGAGCCAAGGTCTATGAGGGGGATTACTACTTTACCCTTGTCATTCTGGGCTTGTGCATGATCTTGGGGGGAGTCATGTACTATTATCGGGAACCCCTTTACGAGTGGCTGAGACGCTGGGACGATCATCGAAATAGCAACGGGCCGGCAAAAAAATGAGTCTACGAAAGGAGGGGGGCGTGGGATCCTTGCCCCCTTCACCTTAGCTCCATTCAATAATTTAGCTCGCCAGGGGAGGGGATCTGAACCATGGCATCTCAAACACAAGGCAATTTTGGTCAATTAATGTCTATAGCCCGGGGGTTTCAGGCCGCCAAGATGCTGATGGTGGCCGTGGACCTGGGAGTGTTTGATTTCCTGGAGGAGCCTCAGAGCGCGGTGGAGGTGGCGGCCCACATCAAGGCGGACCCCCGGGCCACGGGCATCTTCTTAAATGGTCTGGCGGCCCTGGGGCTGGTGGTAAAAGGGGTGGACTACTTCCACAACAGCGAGGCCGTGTCCCGCTACCTGGTGCATGGCAAAGAAGAATACCGGGGGGCCATCCTCCGGCACATCCACCACACCATGAAGGGCTGGGCAAGCCTGGGGGACACCGTCATTGCGGGCCATCCCCCGGACCTGGAGCCGGAGAGGTGGCTGGACCGAAACAAGGAGCGCTCCGAGCAAGAGATGCGGGACTTTATCTGGGGCATGCACGCCCTGGCCCGGGACCTGGCCCCCCAGGTGGCGGCCAGGCTAGACTTGAGCGGGGTGCGGCACCTTCTGGACCTGGGCGGCGGCCCGGGCACCTATGCCATTAACTTTTGCCAGGTCCATCCAGAACTTAGGGCGACAGTTTTTGACCTGCCCGGCCCGGTGAAGATCGCCCAGGAAAACATCGCCCGCCACGGCTTGAGCCACCGCCTCGACACCCTGGCGGGCAATTTCTTAAAAGATGACATCGGCGCCGGCTATGATGCCATCTGGATCTCCCACATCCTTCACAGCCACACCGAGGAGCAATGCCACCTGATCTTAACCAAGGCCATCCAGGCCTTGATGCCAGGGGGCGTTTTGGCCGTTCAGGACTTTTATCTAAATGACGACGGCTACAGCCCCCCGGGGGCGGCCATGTTCTCGGTGCACATGCTGGCCGTCACCCCAGGCGGCCGGTCCTATAAACACCAGGAAGTGGCCCAATGGCTGGTGGAAGCCGGCCTGACCATCCCCCAATACCAGCAGACCACCCCGGAAGCCGGCTTTTTGGCGGCGAGGAAACGGTAAAGTAGGGTGGGGAAGGGGGCTAAGGGCCAGTGGCCCCCCTTACAATCCTTCCCCACGCCCCCTCCCCCCACCTCTCACCCTTCCTCTCCTAACAAGTGGCTCAAAGCCTGGTCAATGGTGGGGTAGAGGAAGGTAAAGCCCGCGGTCAGCAGTTTTTGGGGCAGGACTTTTTGGCCTTCTAAGACCACCTGGCCGAATTCCCCTAAAAGCAGGCGCACCATGAACGCCGGCGCGGGCAGGAAGTTGGGGCGGTGCAGGGCCTTTCCCAGGGCCCTGGCCAGTTCCCGGTTGCGCACCGGGTTGGGGGCGGTGAGGTTCACCGGGCCAGTGATCTCAGGGTGGTCTTTGAGGAACAGGAAGGCCCGGGCGTGGTCTTCTTGATGGATCCAGGAGAACCACTGTTTACCGGAGCCTACGGGTCCGCCCAGGAATTTTTTAAACAAGGGCACCAGCTGGTCCAGGACGCCGCCATTTTTGCCCAACACCAGGCCGAAGCGGGTGATCACCACCCGCACCCCCAGGTCCTGAGCCTTCAGGGCCTCGGCTTCCCAATCCTGAGCTAACTTGGCCAGAAAGTCGGTGCCCGGCGCAGATTCCTCGGTCAGGGTCTCCTCCCCCCGCAGGCCGTAGTAGCCCACCGCGGAGGTACTGCAAAAGAGTTGGTGGCGATCCCCGCCGGCGAGGGCCTTTATCAAGTTGCGGGTGGTGAGGATGCGGCTGTCGTAGATATTCTGCTTGGTCCGGGCGTCCCAACGGCCGAAGACCGAGGCTCCCGCCAGGTTGATGATCCAGTCGTGTTCCGACACCGCGGCCATCCAGGGGCCTTCCTGAGCGGGATTGCCGGTCAAGAAGCTGATCCCGGTTGGGGTGGGCGCCGGAGCGCGTTCGCTGCGGGAAAGGATAGTGACCTCATGGCCCTTTTGGGCCAGTTGACGGGAAAGAAAAGTGCCCACGAATCCCGAGCCGCCGGTCATGAAGATTTTCATGGTTATTGGCCTCTCTCTTCCGGGGGGATGCAGGCTATTAGTCAGAAAGGATAAGGACCTGTAGCCCTTATCTCCCAAACCTTTCCACTCCCTTATTTAAGTAGGGGCACAGCGCGCTGTGCCCCTACCGGGTTTAATGCAAGGTAACCATTCAAGGGTATGGTGGCAAGGGTGAAAGGGGGGAAGGATAGCTGGCGGGTGGGCTTAGCCGGCCTATCTCAAAAATGTCGCCCGCCGGTTTAGGAAACCGCTCTTATTTTTGGAAAAATGAGGTCAGGACCATCAGGATAGTCAAGACGATCATAACCACCACGGTGACCCAGGAGATGACATTATAAGTCCGGCTATTGACGTACTTGCCCATGAGGTCCGTATTGTTGATCAACAGCAGCATAAAGATCAGCACAAAAGGCAGCAAGACGCCGTTGGCCACCTGAGACCAGAACATCACTAGAATTAAGGGTATATCGGGAATGAGGATGACGCCGGCCCCGATGACGATGATCAGGGTGTAAAGCCAATAGAAAACCGGCGCCTCTCGCCAGGATTTATCGACTCCCGCCTCAATGCCAAAGCCTTCGCAGATGATGTAGGCCGTGGCCAGGGGCAGGATAGACGCGGAAAACAGGGAGGCATTAAGCAAACCCAGGGCAAAGAGCCAGGACGCCCATTGGCCCGCCAGGGGGGCCAGGGCCAGGGCGGCATCCTTGGCGGACTCGATCTTGATGCCCTGGAGATGAAGGGTGGCGGCGCAGGAGACGATGATGAACAGGGCCACGATGTTGGTCATAAAGCAGCCCGCAATGACGTCCACTTTGGAGTAGCCATAGTCTTTAACGGTAATGCCTTTTTCCACCACCGCGGACTGGATGTAAAACTGCATCCAGGGGGCGATGGTGGTACCGATGACTCCTACCAGGATGGTCAGGTAATTGCGGTCAAAGCTGAAGTTGGGAATAAGCAGTTCCCGGGTCACCTGTCCCCAGGGGGGATTGGCCATAAAACCAGAGGCTAAATAGCTCAGGTAGAGGAGGCAGGCCACTAAAAAGACCCGCTCCACGGACTTGTAGGACCCCCTGAGCACCAGGCCCCAGACAAACAAGGCCCCCAGAGGCACGGAGATATATTTGCTCACACCGAACAACTCCATGCTGGCGGCCACCCCGGCAAACTCACAGATGGTGTTTCCCAAATCCGCCAGCAGTAGGCCCAGCATGGCGTAAAAGGTGATCTTCACCCCAAAGCGCTCCCTAATCAGGTCCGCCAGGCCTTTGCCGGTGACCGCGCCCATGCGGACGCACATCTCCTGGACGACGATGAGGGCCACCGTTAAGGGGATGAGGGTCCACAGGAGTTTGTAACCCAGAGCGGCCCCGGCCACGGAGTAGGTGGTGATGCCGCCGGCGTCATTGTCCACGTTGGCCGTGATGATGCCCGGCCCCACCACCGCGAAAAAGATAAAGAGCCGACGAAAACTGGGAACCTTCACCGTCGCTAACCCCTTCCTGACCGTTTGCTCACGAAGAAGTTGGCGAAGGTCTCCAGGCTGCTGCGGTCCGGGATTAAGATCTCCAGGACATCATCCACCGTGATGATTCCCAGCATTTTCTCCTCTTCGCCCAACACGGGAATGGCCAGAAGGCTGTATTTATTAAATAATTCCGCCACCTTTTCATGATCATCCAGGGGATGGACATGAATGACCCGGGTCTGCATAAAATCCTGTAACTTGGCGTTCGGTTTGGCAATCAGGAGTTCTCGCAAGGAGATGACCCCTTTGATGGTTTCGTCTTCCTCAAGGATATAGAGGTAGTAAATGGTCTCCGCCTCGGAGGCGAGTTTTCTCAGTTGCGTGATAGCCTCTTCGGCGGTAATTGTCGGCGCCAAGGCGAGGTA
Source organism: Desulfobaccales bacterium (assembly GCA_030694005.1). Taxonomy (GTDB): domain Bacteria; phylum Desulfobacterota; class Desulfobaccia; order Desulfobaccales; family 0-14-0-80-60-11; genus JAUXZG01. Next base: position 21,507 of record JAUXZG010000143.1, read on the forward strand.
TTCGGTGGTCATCAGGGCCCCGGCAGTGTCCTCATCATAATCCATCAATTCCCGCACTTCCTGAGCTTCCTCAGGTTCCATCAGTTTCAGGAGCTCAGCAGCCTTCTCTTCCGGCAGTTCTCCCAGAAGGTCCGCGGCTTCGTCCGGGGGCATCTCTTCTAAGAGGTCGGAGGCTTGGCGGCTGTCCAGGTGCTCGATGATTTCAATCTGGGTGTCCACGTCCATTTCCGCAAAGGCCTCGGCCGCGGTCTCGACATCCAGTTCTTCAATGAAGTCGGTTCTCTTCTTATAGTCCAAGTCTTCAATGAGGTCCGCCAGGTCTGCCGGATGGAGTTGATCCAGTTGGTGTCGTTCCCTCATAAGCTGCAGGTTCGCAGTCTTTTCCTCCATATGCTGGATAAATTGCCACCAGACAAGGTGGTTCTCTTTCCGTTTAAACAGGAACTCCAGCCCTAGGCGTCGGGCCAGACCTCGCAAGCCGATATCCACCGCGGCCGGGACCATGTATCTGCGACCTTCGGTTTGCAGCCAGAAGAGCTTGATGTCGTTCACCCTAACGACTTTGGTGCCTTTCAAGTCGATAATCTGTTTATCCATGAGCCATTTGCCCATGTAGATTTCGTCGGCTTGCAAAGGGATTAACTCCTCCTCTTGGAGCTTGCCTTTGAGCCTGAGACCCCCAAGGGTAATCTGGTCCACTTGCTCTACGGGGATATGCTTCTGAACACGTTTGGCATATTTGATGCCGGTTACTTTCGGGGTCTCTCTTTCCCAATGAATGGCTAGATCTCTCAGCCGGCCCACCAGGCGCCCTTCATGGTCATAGATGGGCTTTCCCTGGATTTGACTGAAGAAGAATTCCCCCAATATCCGGACTTTCTCCATAATTAAAACCTCTCTTGGCAGAACCCCAGGCCAAACAGCTCTCTAAATATTGAACCATTGAATTTGCAGGAAACCAAGCTGATAGTGAGGGGTCTGTTAAAAAAAATATCAATCTAAGGCTACTAGCGAAGAAGACAGGCTTAGTCTTGGAAGGGGAATGGCCTGGGGTAGGCCTCCTCAGTTACCTGGGGCTTACCCCCGGCAAGTCCCCGCCTCCATAAGAAGTCAGAAAAAGGTGCTCCCGGCTTTTTCTCTTAGACTCTCTCAACTTGCCGCCGGAGGCCGGCGGACTCTCTCATTGACAAGGTCTGCGCCAGTCCCTAGTATTTAATGAATCCGTGCCAGGAACTAGAGTCGGGCGCAGATTGGGTCGGGCGGGCCAAGGGACTGACTGACGGTTGACCAGAGGCGACCTAAAGGGGGAGGGAAGGGTAGGAAAGGGGTCTTGAGGACCCTTCCCCGCCACAGCCTTCCCCCAACAAGACCTCCATATCAAGAACTGGCCAAAGGGTTTGGTGAAGGAAGGGGAGAGTTAAGGTCCGGCTGGAAATCCTTTATTTACCAGCAGTTATGGGGGGACGGCGTGCCGTGCCCTTAACCTGGGCAAGTCCAATTATCGCAGGCTTTAGCCTGCGGCGGCTACAGTAAGAGGATTTCCGGTGGGACACTGGCTGGGGGGGGTGGCAGCCGAGCTGCAAGAACGAATGAGGCGCCCCAAGGTCTTGGCGCCCACCCTCAAATTTCGGCAAGTCACTCCGAACTTGACTGGCGCTGGGGTTCGGCCCTTTTAAAAGAGCGGACCTCGATGATCTTGGGCCGGGGGCGGCGGACCTCGTTGGCGGCCTGTTCTTGATTGGCTGCCTGCGTGGCCTTTTTAAAGGCCTGACTGGAGCCTTTGCCGGCAGGAGCCGGGGGGGTGCCGGGGGCCGCAAAAAGCTTTCCCTTCTGGTATGGTCCGTTATAAGTCCCCATCACATTCTGGACAAAGAGCTGAGTTTCGGTGTAAGGGGGGATGCCGGCGCACCGGGCCACACTCTCCGGGCCGGCATTATAGGCGGCCACGGCCAGGGGGACGTTGTGTCCGAACCGGTCCAGGCAGCGCCTGAGATAGCCCACCCCGCCGGCGATGTTCTGCTCCGGATCGAAAGGATTGTTGACGCCCATGAGGGCCGCGGTGCCGGGCATGAGCTGCATCAAGCCCTGGGCCCCTTTGGGGGAAACCGCCCCGGGGTTAAAGGCGGACTCGTGGCGCATCACCGCCCGCACCAGGGAGGGGTCCACCCCATAAAGACGGGCATATTTGAAGATCAGGGCCTCCAGTTGGGGGTTGGCCAGGGGCCTGGAGTAACCCGAAGCGGGTCTCAGAGTATATGCCCGGGGCCACCAGACTCGGGCCTTGTTATTGAAGATAAAGACCTGGACCTCCTTACCCAGGAGGTCGTATAAGGTGTCCCCGGAGATAGCTTTTCCCCAAGAATCGTTACCTTCCAGGACCAGGGAGGTGCCGTCGGAACCCACCGGAAGGGCAGGCTCCGCAAGCGCGGCCGGAATGAAAAAGGCACAGGAAAAGATGAATATCAGGATAAATAACCTTATCATCATAACTTATTTTATTAAAGGTATTTATGATTTTTTGTCAAGAAATAAGTTTTTTGCAACTTAACCTTGTTGTTGTCGGCAAATCTAATCGAAAAAATTTCTGAATAACTTTAAAGAGACAGGCGTTAAATCCACAGATGCCTAAGTAATAGTCATTCCGGCCCCTTTTCCTTAGGTAGGGTCAGGACCCCTATCCAGAATCGGCCGCCCCCCTGAATCCTGGGGGGGCCTCCCTCCCGGCCACGGCGATTTTAAGTTTTCCTTAGACAGGGCATTAATTCATTATACCTCGGCACCAGGGAGCCCTAAGGTACCAAACCCAGGAACGGTAGGAAAACCATAAATACCATTTTTTCAGCTCTCGTAAACCGCCGCGACACGGCTCTATAATTAAATGAAAAAGTTGCTTAAGTTTCTTAAATAAACTATTCTCAAATAAATTTGCATTTGGTCAACGGTATTGTAGGGTTAGGCCTTTTTTCAAGGGATGGAAGATGGTGTCCGCCCAACGGTGCCGGTTTGAAAGAATTTAGTTGCCCTTGGGGGGAGAAGACCAGGGATCAGGGCCCCTCCCTCCCGCAGCCAAAACCCCCACCCCCTGACGAGGGAGAGCGGGTTTGCTTCCGGCAGGCCGGGGAGACCTCTTGACAGAAACTCTTCCGGCCCGAAGCCCAAGCTCACTTCTCCCGTCCCGCCCTCTGGCCCGGCCGCTGATCCCGGTAACCCTGGCCCTGATGGGGGGGATAGCCTCTGGAGCCTGGGGGGTGCGCCCGCCGGGAGCCTGGCTCATTGGCGGTCTGCTTTTTCTCTGGGCCGCCCTAATTTATGTCTGGTGGACCCATCGCCGGGTAAGACTCCTAGCTCTGGGCTTCTTCTATCTCTTGGGGGTGGCGTTTTATCAGCAAGCCTCGCAGCCCTCTTTTCCCCCGCACCATGTAGTCCATCTCTCCCAAGATGAAGATCTTACCATCCTCGGGCATCTGGACCGTCCCAGCAAGATAGGGCCGGAGCGGGTCCAGATGTTTCTTAGGGTGGAGGCCTGGCGCAGCCCTCAAGGCTGGAGCGCGGTTACTGGGAAACTACTGGTGTCCGCGCCTTTTCTGGAGCCGCCGCCGGTGGGCACCGGGGTGGTGCTTAAGGGACGTCTTAGAACCCCCATGGTGCTGAAAAACCCCGGCGCCTTTGACAGGGGCCGTTATTTGGCGGCGGACGGCATTTTTCGGGAGGTCAGGCTTAGAGACCGAAACGACCTGGTATTTTTGGCCTCCACCGAGGCCTACCCCCTGGGAGAGAAGCTCAGGGGGGGCATCCGGCAACTACTTAAAAGTATGCCTCAGGCAGAGCGGGCTATTTATCTGGCCATGCTTTTGGGGGACCAGGGAGAGATCACGCCGGAAATGCGCCAGGCCTTTGCCCGCACCGGCACCAGCCATCTCCTGGTGATCAACGGCCTGCATCTGAGCATGGCGGCGGCCGTGACCTATTTCCTCAGTTTCTGGGCCTTGCGGCGCTTTCCCTGGCTGCTCCTCAGGATCAATGTGATCAAGGTGGCCACCCTGTTGGCAGCCGCCACGGTGGTGGCCTATGCCTGGGTGGCCGGGGGGTCCCCTTCCACCCAACGGGCCGAGATCATGGTCCTGGCCTATCTTTTGCTGGTCTTTTTAGGAAGGCCCCGGGAGGTGTGGAGCGCCCTGGCCCTGGCGGGCCTGGTCATCCTGACCCTCACTCCTTTGCGCCTGTTTGCCATTTCCTTTCAACTGTCTTTTGTGTCGGTGGCCGCGATCCTCTATTTAGTGCCCCGCTGGGTCAAGGGGGTGGGTGAGACGCACTCTAAGGGGGAGCCCTCCCCCGGCCTGGGGCTTCGGCTCTGGTCCTGGAACAAGGGGGCCGCGGCGGTCTCTGCGGTAGCCACTCTGGCCACCGCGCCCCTGGTGGCCGCCTATTTCCAGGTGGTGTCGCTGATGGGGGTGGTGGTCAACCTGGTGGCCATTCCCCTGGTCCTGGGGTTGGCCCTGCCCTTGGGAGAAGCTGCGGTTTTGGCCCAGGCCCTGTCCCTCGCTCCCCTGGCCCAGGTGCTCCTGACCCTGGGCAAGTTCCCCTTGTGGTTGGGTTTTAGTGCCATTGAGTACGCGGCCCGGCTGCCGGGCAGCGCCCTGATCGTGCCTATCCCCACCTGGCTGCAGATCGCCGCCTATTATGTGATCTTGACTCTCCTGTTTGCGCCCCGGCGCACTTATGTGACCTGGGCCGGGGTCGTCCTGGCCGGGGGGGTGCTGCTGGGGTCGGTGGCCCTGCCCTGGGCTTACCCCCCCAGGGTCCTGGAGATTACCTGCCTGGATACCTACGGCTCTCTGGACGGGGTGGTGGTTACCCCGGACGGTCGGCGCCTGGCGCTCATGGCGGCGAGGCCTTCCTGGCCGGGGCGCCAGGCCGGGGGCTTCGGCCCCCTGCCGGCTTATGGTCACTGGCGGCAGTGGCGCCGCCTGGACCAGGTGGCGGCCCTTTCCCTGAGCGAGGCTAACGCTCCGGAATTGCTGACCTTAAGCCGGCAATTTGTCGTGGGGCAGATCTGGTATGGCCGGCGGGGGCCGGAAGGACCGGCTTACTGGGACCTGTGGAACTTCCTGGGGGACCGGGGCCGGGCTCCCCGCTCCCTGGAAAGGGGCCGGCCCCCACCTAACTTAGGGGATGTAGGCTTGAAGTATATCACCCTGGGCCAGGGAAAGGGGGTGGCCCTGGAGCTTACTTATCAAGGCGGCCGGGCCTTGATCATCCCGCCGCTGAGGGAGCTTTCCGGGGAAGAGTTGGCGGTGGCTGACGGGCCTGACTGGGAGGTTTTGGTAATTCCTGGGGACCTCACCGGCCCCCGGGGCCGGGACGGCCTCTTTAGTCTACTTAAGCCCAAAAGATTGGTGATTTACGGTGCTTTCCGCCCCAGCGCCTCCCCTGGCGACCTGCCGGTCGGGATTTCCTGCCATCTCACCCGGGACGGGGCGGTGAGCGTCTATCTTTCCCCTACCGGGGTAACCGTCAAACAATGGCGTCGCTGAGAGGGTGTGGGTAGGAAGGCCGGGCCTCTAGTGTTGTGCTTCATAAATAGTATGATATCAAAATCGAACGAAAACCTAGGCTAAGGATCTTAAAGTCCACCTTTGAAAAAGGGAGATTTAGGGGGATTTTCCGGTAGTTATTATAAAATCCCCCCTACCCCCCTTTGAAAAAGGGGGGGGAAAAGGCGCAGTTTAAATGTCATAGTAATTATGAAGCGCCACACTAGACCACTGGCCCTCCCACTCAAGGAACTTTTAACCCTCTGTCAAAGGTGGGTCAGCTTTTCCGGGAGGTCTTGGTCATGAAGTGGGTCAATTGCTGCTTAGTTTCTCCGGACTTGCATTTAGGGCAGGTGACCTTGGCGGTTTCGTATTCCTTAATGCTCAAAATGAGGGTGAATTCCTCCCCGCATTGACCGCACAGGTAAACATAAGTCGGCATCGTCTCCCTCCTTAGATGTCGGGTGAAACGTGATCAACTTTTATTATAACAGCGCCCCTAATTTCTTGCAAGGGTGGAGGCAGGACGGGTAGGGGGGTGATAAATCGAGTCTCTGTGGCCTTGGCTCTACCGCAGCCGCTCGGTTAACCGGAGAGCCGGGGAAACCTTTACGAAAATTGCCCCGGCTCCCTTATAAAAATCTCCGGAGTCTTCTTAAGAAGAGAGATGGCCCTTTACCTTTGGGGCAATTTTCTGATATATGGCTTAAATGATGGACCCTCCTCAGATATTGCGGGCCCGCATCCTGGAAGGCTATGTGGCCCGGGAATTTATCAAGCTTCTCAGTCTGAGCCTGGCCGCTTTTGTCTCTCTGTTCATCATTGTCGACTTCTTCGAGAAAATCGACCGTCTCGTCCGGGCCCAGCTAGGTCTTTGGGACCTGATGCGCTATTTTGTCTTAAAGGTGCCGTTTGCGGTGGGGCAGGTGTTCCCGGCGGCGGTAATGTTGGGGATCATGCTGACCTTCGGTCTGATGGCCCGGCGTCAGGAAACCATTGCCATCAGAACCTCGGGCTTGGATATTTTGCAATTGACCAGGCCGGCGTTCATCATTGCCGGGAGCGTGGCCCTAATGCTGCTGGCCCTGAACTTCTACTTAATCCCCTGGAGCCAGGGGAACCTGACGCTTTTCTGGCAGACCCGGGTGGAGAATAAGCCCCCGCCCAGCCTGCACAATCTGGAGCACTTCTGGTACAAAGGAGACCAGGCCATCTACAACATCGTGCTGTTCAGGAAAGATGTCCAGACCCTGGAAGGAGTCAGGATTTATCTTTTCGATGGGCAGTTCCGCCTGGTGCAGATCATTGCCGCGGCCCGGGCCCAGTGGCAGGGAAGCCACTGGCGTTTTTATGAAGGCACGATTCAAATTTTCGACGCGGCCGGAGCGGTGTCCGGAGAAAAATTTGCGGAGCGGGACATTGTCCTTACTGAACGGCCGGAAAACTTCAAAGACCTGGAAAAGAAGGTCACGGAGATGGATCAGACCGAACTCTACCGTTATGTCCAGCGTTTGGAACGGGATGGCTATAAATCCACCCCGTATCGGGTGGACCTCTATAGCCGTTTTTCCCTGTCGCTGACTCCCCTGATTCTGATTATGTTGGGCCTGGCCCTGGCCTTACGGCATGAGCGCATCCATATCGCCGCCATGGTGGCGGCGGGGCTGGGGCTGATGTTCGCTTACTGGCTCTTTTTCGGTTTTTGCGTATCTTTCGGCCAGGCAGGCCGCTTACCAGTGCTTTTGGCCATCTCTTTCCCCCACCTGGCCTTTGGGGCAGTGGGCCTCGTGCTGCTGCGCCAGGTTACCAGATAGCTTAACTTTAAGATTTTTGGGGGAGGGCAGGAGCCTTGGGTCCCTGATCCTCCCCCCTTTATCCCCCTCCCGGCAGAAGGGTAAAGGTGGTTGACAAAGGCTGTGGGAAATTAGGGGGTTACAAAGTATGCGGCCATCGCCTCAGAAGACGGGGAAATTTTTTCAGAAAAAGTGAAGCTGAGGATATGAAATATGCAATATTTTTTATTGTCATCCCCAGGGATTTTATGCTATCAAGGGGAAACCGCAACCCCAGAAAGGTTCACGCCCAGGGATTGACCCTGGCGGCGGGATCGTGGGGGTGGAAATATATCCTTAAAAGGGGGGATGGGCCAAGGGGTACCCATTTTCCGGATTTTGGCCATGGCTGTAAGGGACTAATAGTTAACCGCAAAACAGGAGAGAGGGAGAGAAGGTTATGACAAAGGCAGAACTCATTGCAAAAGTGGCGGGAGAGGCCCAGGTAAAGAAAGTTGATGCGGAAAAAGCCATTAACAGCCTAATTCGAATTGTTTCCAAGACCCTGAAGTCCTCGGGTCGTCTGGCACTGGCCGGCTTCGGCACCTTCGTGGTGGCGCAGCGGAAGGCCAGGGAAGGTCGGAACCCCCAGACCGGCAAGCCCATTAAAATCCCAGCCACCAAGGTGGTGAAGTTTAAGCCGGGCAAACAGTTAAAAGAGTCAGTAAAATAATCATTTAACGAAAAACACCCAACTCCCTTACTAATAGCGGCTGAAACCCTCAGAAAAGGAGTTCAAGGGGGAGCCGGAGACCACGGGGCCCCAGCCGGGCCACCTGTTTAATAGGGCCTTGGCCAGCAAAGGCGAAAGGGGAATACTGCTCCCAAACAGCCCCTGGAAACCAACAGGGTTTATCGAGAACCGGCAAAAGCTGCCGGTAGGACCGGTAGGAGAGGATTAGTCAGGACTTTAAAGAGAGAGCCGGGGGCCTGGTTACCAACCAGCCCCCCCGGCTCTTTTTTTAAGCTTGTCTGGTGAGAGGATAGGCCCCGGCCTGTAAGGGCACGGCGGCCATCCCCTTTTAACCCACTAAAATCTTACCCTTCTTCAAATTGCCCCATCACCCCCTGAAGAGCCGTCAGCAAGACCTGCCGGTCTTCCGGCAAGATGGTGCGGAGATCCAGCAGCACCGCCTCCTGTTCCACCCGGGCGATGACCGGCGGGGTGGCCTGGCGCAGGCGGGCCTCCAGTTGCTGGGGGGCCAGAGGCGGCAGGGACAGGGCCAGGGCATAACCGGGCAGGGGCAAAAGGGGCAAGGCCCCGCCCCCCACCCGGCCCTCGCTCAAGCGAATTTTTACCTGAAGCCGCGGGCCCCAGCGCCTTTTTATGACCCGGGCCAGGGCCCGGGCCTGGCGGGCCAATTCCGGCAGCGGCCGGGTGAGCATCCTCAGAGTGGGGAGGGCGGCCAAGGCCTGGGGCTCCTCCAGGTAGAGGCGCAGGGTGGCCTCCAGCGCGGCCAGGGTCAGCTTGTCCGGGCGCAAGGCCCGGGTGAGGGGGTTTAGCCTCAGGCGCGCCACCACCTCCCGGCTGCCTAAGGCCAGGCCGGCCTGGGGGCCGCCCAAAAGCTTGTCGCCGCTAAACAGCACCAAATCCGCGCCGGCCTTGAGCGTCTCCTGGACGGTGGGTTCTTTTTCCAGGCCGTAGCGGCTCAAGTCAATGAGGCAGCCGCTGCCCAGGTCTTCCACCACCAGCAGGCCGTAGCTGCGCCCCAAAGACACTAAGTCCGGCAGGGCAACCTCATGCGTGAAGCCCAGGATGCGGAAATTGCTGGGATGGACTTTTAAAAGGATGGCGGTCTCCGTGGTGATAGCCTTTTCGTAATCATGGAGATAGGTTTTATTGGTGGTGCCCACTTCTTTTAAAATGGCGCCGCTCACGGCCATGATCTCCGGCAGGCGAAAAGACCCCCCGATCTCCACTAACTGCCCCCGGGAAATGAGCACTTCCTTGCCCTGGGCCAGGGTGTTTAAGGCCAGCATCACCGCGGCGGCGTTGTTGTTTACCACCAGGGCGGCTTCGGCGCCGGTGAGTTCGGTAAGCAAGCCTTCCAAATGGTCCTGCCGGGAACCCCGCTCGCCCCGGGCCAGGTTGTATTCCAGGTTGTTATAATGGGCGGCTACTTCCCTGACTTGCTCCAGGGCCGCCGCGGCCAACGGCGAGCGCCCCAGGTTGGTGTGGATGATGACCCCGGTGGCGTTGATCACCCGGCGCAAAGACGGCCGGGCCGCGGCCGCCAGGGCCTGCTCCAGTTCCCGCCACAGGGCCTCTTCGTTTAGTCGGGGGGGAAGTTCTTCCGCTGGACAGGCGCCAATCTTGTCCCGATGGGCCGCCAGGACGCGGCGCACTTGGGCCGCGGCCCAAGGGCGGGGCAGGGAGGCCGTCAAGGGGGCTAGGCGAGAATGCCGCAGCAGTTCATCCACCTGGGGTAGCTGCCGCAGAAGAGTAGCGCACTTCGGGTCCATAATCCGCTCCTTTGCCAAGGAATATGCCACCCCGGCGCGGGTCTGTCAAATGAAAGAACGCCGGCAAACCGGTGGGGAGCGGGACTTGTGCCGCCGGCGCGCCGCTTGAAACCGGTGGCGTTTAAAGGGCAAGCCCCTTGATTTCCGCTTAAAATCGCCAAAGGACCACTCCTGAAGCGGAACAACCGAGAAAGCAGGGCAAACACCCAGGACCGCCCCGAAAAAAACACCACGATCCAGACAAGGAATACCTGAGACCTAACACTAAAGCATAAGATTTCATAACTAATACCAAGTCGCAATCAAAGGGCAACAATTGTAGGGGCGTGATTTATCACGCCCGCCTTGAGGGCGCAATAAATTGCGCCCCTACGAAAATACCTTATTGATTGCACCTTGGTATAAGGAGCCTCTGGCAAAATTACCCGGCCTTTAATTAGCCGCAGGCTTCAGCCTGCGCCAGCACAGGCTGGAAAGCCTGTGCCACCGGATATTTTCGGAGCCACTTGATAAAATCTCAGCCTCAAAGAAATTTGGGCAAAAGGCTATAAGGTAACGTTATTAAGCAGCCCCCCTCACCCCAACCCTCTCCCCCGGCCAGCGGGGAGAGGGGGATAATATATGGATTTCCCAGGGTTAACAACGTTTAAGGGTTAAAAACTTTAGCGAATTAATCATATGGAGAAATTGGCGAAAAGCGTTACCGAATTTATGAACCGCTTCACTCAGTTATTTTCATTACTTCCTCTCCCCCCGGGGGGGGAGAGGAGTGAGGTGAGGGGGGTTTTGAAATGGCTTGTAGTCATGGTTATAGAACCGTTCACTAGGGCCGGCTTCCCAGGGCGTGGCGGACTTTTTCCCGGAGAGAGAGAAGGCGGATGGATTCCTGAAGACAACCCAGGGAGATGTGGAGGGAGTGGAAATCTTCGGCCTTGTGGAAGAGGCGGTCCAGGCGGACTTCCAGGAGGTCCAATCTGTCCAGAAGGGCCGACAGGTGGGACTGGTCGGCCTGGCGCTGCTCGAGGGCCAGTTGGCGGCGGAGATGTTTGGTGTGGCGGCAGAGGGCCGAAGGGCTGAGGCCATAGTCGGCGGCCAGGGTGCGCAGCGGCACGCCATTGAGGAGGCCGCGGTCGATCTCCGGGCGGGAGGCGTGGTTACAGACGGAACAGCGCACCGGCTGGAAGCCTGTGCCACCAGGATTTTTTCCCATAGCGGTACTCCTGCTAGTGGTCTGTTTCATAATTAGCTGGACATTGATAAAAGCCATTTTTCCCCCCTCCCCTGGTGGGAGGGGGTTAGGGGGAGGGGGAATTGCCGCAGTTTTCCACCCCCACCCTAACCCTCCCCCCTCAAGGGGGAGGGAATTATAAGGCTACCTAATTATGATACACCCCACTAGATTGCAGAACTTGTGGTTGGGCCGGCAAGAGGCGGGCACGGAGGCCCGCCCCACCAATGCCGGGAAAGCACAGGCGAGACGCCTGTGCCACTAAAGGAGGGTAGCAGGGGAGGGGGCGGGAGGCCAGAACAGGCGGGAAGAATGACGGGGGAAAAGGGGAAAAGGGGAAAAGGGGAAAAGGGAAAAAGGGAAAGGAAAAAGGCTACATGAATTGCTCAGGCAGAGTTTGGGGGCGGGAATAAAGCCGGGGCGGTCAGGGGGTACGCCGCAGTTGCGATTTCAGGTCCATGACTTCCTGGTCGCGGCGGTGATAGCTTATGTCGGTGATGATCTGTCGGGCCGTGGTAAAATGGGAGCGGGCCTCCTCCGGTTGGCCCTGGGCTATATAGAGACGGGCATATTCTAAATGGGCGTCAGCCTGGCAGAGGGCCATGCCGCCACGTTTGGCACGGGCCATGGCCTCCTGCAAGTCCCGGTGGGCATGGGGACAGTCTTCCCGGACGCGATAAAGCCCGGCTCGGGCCAGGAGGCCGAGCACAACAAAATCTTCCCTACCAGCCTGGCGCAAGGCCATTACCGCCTGGTCCAGTTGGATCGTGGCCAGGGTGAAGTCGGGGCTGCCTTCCGTCAGGACCTGCATCAGACAGGCCTGGCCCAGGGAGAGGTGATCCAGAGCGATAAAAATAAGCCAATGTTCTTTTCTTACTATCTCTATTGTTTCGGCGGTCCGCTCCTGTACCTCCCGGTACTGTCCCAGGCTCAGGAGTAGCTGGCAATACCAAAAACCACCCAAGGAGTAAAGCAAAGGATATTCAGGCTGGATTTGGCGTTGTATCTTCTCGGCCTGTTGGAAAAATTTCCGCGCTTTGATCAAGTGCCCTTGGTGGAATAACACCAGGGCAAGGTATGATCGGCAGATTATTTGTTCCAATTCGCAAGCGTTGTGATCAGCAATGTCTATGCCCTGGCGGGCGTAATTGCGGGCATGGGCCAGCCGGCCAAGAGTCAGGGAGAGGTCGCAGAGATTGCTGGCAGCGAGTGCAGCATTGGGCCACGATTTCTGGGCAATGTAAGCCTCCAATCCCGCCTGCATGGGCTCCACTGCTTCGGCCAGGCGGCCCATCCCTTGGAGACACATGGCGGCCTGGATCAGGAGGAAAGCCTTAGAACTTTCCCGGAGTTCGGCCAAGGGCCGCGCCCAGGGCGGGGCGAAAAAGTTGGCCAAGGCTGCCAAGTCTGCCCCAAAAGCCCCCAGATTATGGATACTGAATTCTTTACCTTTCCTACAGATACGACGATAGTAAACCTCGTCCAGGGCCTCCTGGTGGCGGCCGGCCTGGCAGCCATGGGCCACCGCGGCGTAGAGGGGCAGCATGGCTTCCAGGGTGTCGGGGAACTCCGGGGCCTGGGTTTTGTAGTATTCGTAGAGGCGGCGGTGGGCCTGACGCCAGGCCTCGGGGTTTTCTGCTTGCAGCCGGGCCCAAATATGCCCGGATGAGGGGGTGGCAGTCCAGGGTGTCAGGGTGGTCGGGGTCCACCGGATCCAGGAGCAGGGCCCGCCGGAGATCTGTTAGGGCGTAGTGCCAGTCATCGGCGGAGAGGCCCGGAAATTTCTCGGTGAGGCCGGGGATGGGGGGCGGGGCCTTGATGGCATTGATAGCCTCCCCGGCGGCGGGGCGGTCGAAGAGGCCCAAAAGGAAAAGTATATCTAAGGCCGGTTTCCCGGCAAACCACCGGGCATAGGTGGCCATCATTCTCTGGGCGTGACCGCCGTGTCCCTTTTCCTGCAGGACCTCTATCTCCCTGCGTTTGCGGATATCGCCGTGTTTGGCCACCGTCAGGTAGCTCCCCAACAGGGACAGGGCCAGGGCATGGCCCCTAAATTCCGACGCCGCCTGCTCCAATTCGCCCGGCAAGCCCAGGACGCCCAGGTCGGCCAGCAGTTGGGCCCCGGCCTCCGGGGAGAGACGGCCCAGGTCATGGGAAAGAACCGGGCCCACCGGAACCTGGTCACGGTCGGACGGAGTGAAAAGCTCGAGGTCCTGCACCGGCACCCGGGTGGTGATGATACATAAGCCCAGGTTGGCGTAAGCCAGGCCGGTGAGCAGGCCGGCCAGTCCATCGTCCCTCAGTTTTCCCCCTGGTTCCCCCGTAACCGGAGGAGACTGGAGGGGTTCCAGGCCGTCCAGGACGAGGAGGGTGCGGTGCCTGTTGATGCGTTCGGCCAGGCGGGTGCCCCGGTCCCAAGGCGAGCCTTGGGTGGGGTCGGGATCGCCGAACCATTCGAGGGCGTGGGCGATGACGGGGTCGGCGGTGGCCTGGGCCGCCTCCCGGCTCCCCTGGCTATAGAAGGAGACGCCGTAGAAACGCGCGGCGCCGCGAAACTGTTGGGCTTGCATACTCAGGAGCCATTGCTGCACCAGGGCGGTTTTGCCCACCCCGCCGGGGGCCACCAGGGAGACGATGTTGATGGAGGGATTCTCCCAGGCGGCATCCAGCAAGGCCAGTTCGGCGTCCCGACCGACGAGACGGCGGTGGATCATGGCAGGGAGCCGGGGCGGGTGGATATGGCGCGGCGGCAGGGGGACAAAGGTGGGGGGCGACGGGGGCAGACCGGCGCGGCGGCAAAGGTCGTCAACCTCCCGGGCGATGGCGAGGAGATGGGTATCGATCTCGAATGCCGTGCCTCCGGACAAAGGGCGGCCGTCTTTGGGCCGGACCTGGAAACGGGCCAACCAGTCAATATCCTGCCAGGCGCAGGGTGACACAATAACCGAAAAAAGCCTGACCCCTTCGGCAGCACTACGCTTAAGCAGACGGAAAACTTCTTCTTTGAGGATGAAGTCGGAAGTGAGGGAATGCCGGGAAATCAGCAGCAGGGCGATGCTGGCGGCGTTCAGGGCTGTCTCGATCTCCTGATACCAGTCCTGGCCGGCATTGATCTGGCGGTCGTCCCAGGTTTGCAGACGATCCTGGTACTCAAGCACCTTAAGGTGGCTCACCAGGTGGTCTTTCCAGGCCTCGTCCTTATGGCTGTAACTAATAAAGATGAGGGGCTGGCCAGCGGTCATGCGGGGCTCCGAGACAGGAATGGTTGCCTCTTATGCTTCTCTGGTCCCTAATATTCTATTTATTGCGCCAGGGGGAGGGTAGATGTCAAAAGATATTTACAAAAGAACAGACGCATGGGCTATTGAAAATTAAGGAATAGCCGGGGGCGGCTGTTCCACATAATAATGGAACACCGGCTGGAAGCCGGTGCCACTGGGCACTTGACCGATGGGCCTTTTTTGTTTATATTAATAAATATTTCTCTATGACAAGGTATGCCTCACACCACATCTCGAAAAATCTATGATTTTCCTTTCCTTATCCTGGCAGCCCGTATTTGCGGCCTGAGATATTTTCTGTAAAACTATTGACAAAGAATGTGGGGACTTGTAATCTTATAAAGTTTAGACTTGGGCAGTTCTGGCCTTAAGGCGTGGGGGGTTGAGAGGCTGGCGTAGCTCAATGGTAGAGCGGCTGATTTGTAATCAGCAGGTTGCGGGTTCGAGTCCCATCGCCAGCTCCAGGGAGGATCATATTTTTCAGTCTGGAGAGGTTCCCGAGTGGCCAAAGGGGACGGGCTGTAAACCCGTTGGCGCAGCCTTCGGAGGTTCGAATCCTCCCCTCTCCACCATTTCCCAAAGACGGCGGGAATAGCTCAATGGCCAGAGCGTCAGCCTTCCAAGCTGAGGGTTGCGGGTTCGAGTCCCGTTTCCCGCTCCACTTAGGGCCCACGTAGCTCAGTTGGTAGAGCACTTCCTTGGTAAGGAAGAGGTTCACCGGTTCGATCCCGGTCGTGGGCTCCACTGAGTCAGGGGCCTGCCACTCGCCTGGGGGCGCTTAGGGGTTAACCAAAGTTGCGGAGAACTTAAAGATGGCCAAGAAGAAATTTGAGCGCAAGAAGCCGCATGTAAACGTGGGGACCATCGGCCACATCGACCATGGCAAGACCACCTTGACTTCGGCCATAACCAAGCATTTGGCGAAGAAGGGGCTGGCCCAGTATATTCCTTTTGACC
>JAUXZG010000065.1 GCA_030694005.1 Desulfobaccales bacterium
TACGCCACCCTGCTGAACGGCGTGCCCTTCGGTGTCATCGTGGCCGCGCTGGCCAGCTTCGCCCTGACCATGGCCATCAACACCGCGTTTGTGGCTTCCAGCGAACTGATGGAACGGGTGGCCCACCGCTACGGCTTTCACTGGCTCATTGCCACCAACCGGAGACAGTCCCTCTACCGCCTTCACCTGCTCAGCGCCACCTTTTTCTCCGGCATCATCTTCCTCACCCACGGCAGCCAGGCCCTGCTGGCGGACATGTACGCCCTGGGCCTCATCGCCTCCTTCTGCATCAATATGGGGTCCCTCATCATCTACCGTTACTTCATGGGCACCAAGGAGGTGTTGCATTACTTCACCAGCCGCCTGGGCACCCTGGTTCTCTGGATCATCCTGGTGAGCTGTTTTATTTTCCTGGCCATAGATAAGACCTATGCCACCATGCTATGGGCCGCGGTGACCGGCCTGATGCTGCTATTGGGGTTCCTGGTGGCCCGAAAGCGGGCCCCGGAGATCAAGGAGATTGAACAGGCCGAAACGGAAATGGCGATGATCCTCTATCTGGCGGAGTCCGAGGCCCCGGAGGTGCACCTCTTTTTCCGCCGCTCCGAAGAACCGGGCCATGGCGGCCACAAAGATAACGAGGCCTACATCACCTTTTATTCACCCCGAGCCGGCATCCCCCCCCGGGTGGCCCCCAACCATTTCCGTTTTCCGCTCACCAAGATCAGCCTCTATCACCGCATGGTGAGCCTGCTCAGGGTGGTAGAGTACGAATTGGCGGAGCGCCAGGTGGTGGTGCACTTCGGCTGGCCCCTGTCCTCCTGGCTGGACCGATTCTCTATCGGGGTGATGGTCTTCAACCTGATGCGCCTGCCCCGGATTTTCCCCCAGTTTGAATTTGACCTGAAGTACACCAAACGGCGGACGCCATCTGCAGGTATTTCCGCCGCAAGATGAGGTTGACGAAAAGAGAAACCATGATAAAATCTCTCGACCGTCCCCCTTAGCCTCACAGGCTTCAGCCGCAGCCTTGGCTAATTGCTATCCCTGAGACTGGCGCATGCAGCTTAAGACCGGCATCCTGATAGCACTCAATCTGGCCATCGTGGCCGTGTTCTTCTTTCTGCTGAGAAAACCGGGGCGGCTCTCCTATTACGCCAACGGGCGCTGGTGGCTCACCTGGCTGTCGGTGGCGGTCATCACCCTGATGGACGAGCTCACCTCGGTGTTTTACGCCCCGGCCGAGGTTTTCCGTTTCATCGGCGGCAGCGCCATCATTTTTATCGCCTTCACCGCTATTTTCATCCACTACATGACCACCCGGCTGGTGGAGATCGCCGAGATCCTGGAGCACCACGGCCTCATCGGCGGAGGCGTTTATTCTTTTTCTTACCTGGTCCTGGGCCCCATGGTCTCCTTTGTGGCGGTGGCCTCCATCATGGTGGACTATATTCTCACCGCCTGTATCTCCGCGGTGAGCGCCGTGTCCAACGCCACTTCTTTTTTCACCCCGTCCCCCCACACCATCATAATCCTAGTTTTTGGCATCATCTGGGCCGTGGCCGGCCTCAACATCCTGGGCATCAAAGAGAACGCCCGGGTCACCTTCACCATCTTTATTGCGGCCGCCTTCATTTTTCTGAACCTCATCGCCTCCGGAGTCCTGGCCATAGACAGCGCCACCGTGGGGCGCATAAAAGACTCCTTCCACCAGACCTCCGCCAGTTTGCGCCAGGGCGGGTGGACTACGGGCTACCAGCTTTTCATCGCCAACGTCGCTTTTTGTATCCTGGCCTATTCCGGGGTGGAATCCGTGCTCCAGACCGCGGGCTTGGTGCGGAGTTGGCGGGAGACCGGCAAGGCCTATATCTTTCTGGCGTGCACCGTGGGCATAGTCACCCCCGTGGTGGCGGCCCTGGTCCTGTCCGCGCCCATTGATTTCCACAAACACGAAGGGGACCTCATCACCCATTACGCCACCATGTTGAACGGCATTGGCTTCGGGGTGGCGGTGGCGGTCCTGGCCAGCCTGGCCCTGATCATGGCCGTCAACACCGCCTTTGTCGCCTCCAGTGAACTGTTAGAGAGGGCGGCCCACCGTTACGGCTTTCACTGGCTCATCGTCACCAACCGGCGCCAGTCTCTGTACCGCATCCACCTGGCCAACGCCGTCTTCTTCTCCACCATCATTCTGATCACCGCCGGCAGACAGGAAACCCTGGCGGACATGTATGCCCTGGGATTGATCGCCAGCATCTGCATCAACATGGGGGCTCTCATTATTTACCGCTATTTCATGGGCACCAAAGAGGTGATCCACTTTCACACCAGCCGCCTGGTGACCCTGATCATGTGGGTCATCTTTGTGAGCTGCTTTCTCTTTCTGGCCTTGAAGAAGCCGCACGGCACCATGTTGTGGGGCACGGTCACCGGAATAGTGCTTCTGGGCGGCTTCTTGATGGCGCAAAAACGGGCCCCGGAGAAAAAAGAGATCGAAAAGGGCGACAATGAGATGGAGATGATCCTCTATCTGGCTCAGTCTGCCGCCCCGGATGTCCACCTTATCTTCCGGCGGTCCCGGGAACCGGCCCAGGAGCCGCCCCAAGACAATGTCGCCTACATCACTTTTTATTCCCCCCGGGCCGGTATTCCTCCAAAGATGGCTCCCAACCATTTTCGCTTGCCCCTGCTCAAATTGAGCCTTTACCACCGCATGGTGGCCTTGCTCAGGGTGGTGGAGTATGAATTTGCCGACCGGCAGATTGTGGTGCACCTGGGTTGGCCCCTGTCTTCCTGGCTGGACCGCTTCGCCATCGGCGTCATGGTCTTCAACATGATGCGCCTGCCCCGCCTTTTCCCCCACTTCCGCTTCGTCATGAGCTACACCGAACCGCCGCCGTCCGCAGAGTCTCCCCACCCCCTGCCACCAGACGCGGCTGCCATGCCTTAGATATATGGGCCAACAGAGATGTGGGGGAAGGGCCAGGGAGATGAGGTCCACTTATAATCTCCCGCCACACCCCCCTGCCAACCCGCAAAAGGGGTTCTGGGCAGGCGGGCCTTTGGCCCCGCCTGCCCTACCCCAACTTAAGGGCTTGGGAGAGGGGGCTTGTTGGAGGGGGCAGGGGCCAGTGGCACAGGCGTCTCGCCTGTGGAAGCCCCTGGCCCCCTCCCTCAAATCATCCTTCCCCAAACGTCTTCTCGATCAGTTGCAGCCAATCAGGCAGGGTGAGGCCGGAGGAGAATTCGTCTTGAGGTAAAGGGGGTGGGCTGGTTTCGTCTATGATGGTTTCCCGGGTAACCAGGCACACGGGCCAGCCCGGCTCCCCGGGAGGGTGATGGCATTTCTCGATGAGGCGATACACGGTGAAGCTCTGGGAGTCGCAACTGGCCAGGTATTTGTGGCCCTGGTGGGAGAGGGTCAGTTTCTTCTCAAAAAGGCCCAGTTTCTTAAACAGGGCCTGGATTTGCGCCAGAACCTCGGCGGGCCGGCTCTGGGGGTGGATGTTCCTTAAGGTCATAGCGCTTTCTTGGCGGTCTCTGGTGGTTGGCCAAAGTTCTGGGTGTAGCGCTCCCAGATTTCAGGCAGCTTAACCCGGTGTTCCTGGGTGCCTTGTTGTTCCACGGCAAAGCTGGCCAGGACCGCCCCCAGGCAGGCCGCCGGCGTCCAGTCCAGACCCTGGGCCAGCCCCTTTAAGAGTCCGGCCCGGTAGGCGTCCCCGGCGCCGGTGGGGTCCAGGACCTGGCGGGCCGGGGTGGCCGGAATGTTCTTTTTGCCTGCGGCCGTGAGGATTATCGAGCCTTCCTCCCCCCGGGTGGTGATGAGGGTGTCGGTCAATTTCATAAGGTCCGCCTCAGTAAGACCGGTCTTTTGCCGGAACATCTCCAGTTCATAATCGTTGACAATGAGGGCCAGGGAACCGGTGGCCATCTCTTTCAGCTCGGCCTCCCCCAAGGCCGGGATGGACTGGCCGGGATCAAAGATGTAACGCACCCCCAGGCTTTTGTATTTTCGGGTATAGACCAGCATGTCCTCCAGGTTGCCGGGGGCCACGATGGCCAGAGCCGCCGCCGGCTCCACCCCGTCGAAGCGATATTGGGAGGGGTATTTCATGGCCCCGGGGTTGAACCCGGTGATCTGGTTATCGCTTTGATCCGTGGTGATGTAGGCTCCCGCGGTGAACTCCTGGGGGATTTCCTTGATGCCGTTAAGAGGCAGCCCCAGGCTGGTGAGCCACTCCTGATAAAGGCCGAAATCCCGGCCACAGGTAGCCAGGATTATCGGTTTCTCCCCAAGCATGGCCAGATTGTAAGCGATATTGCCCGCGGTGCCGCCGAACCGCTCGGTCAAGCCGTTGACCATGAAACACACATTTAAAATGTGGATCTTCTCCGGCAAGATGTGGTCTTGAAAACGCCCGGGAAAATCCATGATCCGATCATAAGCCAGGGACCCGGAAACCAAGATGCGCATTATTACCTCTTAAGATTTGTTGGTATTTTTGGGGGAGGGGGCAGGGGCCGTCGGCCCCTGGCCCCCTCCCCCAAAATACTCCTTCGCCTCCCCTACCGTATACAATGAACCGGTGACCACAATCCGGTCCTGGGGTCCGGCCAGGGATTGAGCCGTGCGCACGGCCTGGCTCACCCGGGGGATCATGAGGGTCTCCAGGTTGTAAGGTTTCGCCCGGGCTGCCAGGTCCTTAGGCTTCGCCGCCCTGAAATAGCGGGGCTGGGTGAAGATGACCAGGTGGGCCAGGGGCAAGAGCCGGGCCAGGATGGCCTCCAGGTCTTTGTCGGCCATGATCCCTAAGACCAGGATAAGGCGGCCGTTGCCGGGAGATTTTCTCAAGGTTTGGGCCAGAGCCAGGGCCGCCGCGGGGTTATGGGCGCCGTCCAGCAGCACCCGGGGGTCTTCGGCCACCTGCTCCAGGCGTCCCGGCCAGCGGGTAGCCTTAAGGCCCTGCCGGATGGCTTCCTCAGTAACAGCATAATTGTTCCGCCGCAAAAGCTCCACCACCGCCAGGGCCAGGGCGGCGTTGCGGTACTGGTGGCGCCCGCTGAGGTTTAAGCTCAGCCCGCTCAGGCGTTGGGTAAGGCCCTGATAATCAAACCGTCCTCCCCTGCCGCCCCGGGCCCTAAAGTCAACTCCTCCTACATACATGGGCGCTTTAAGTTCGGCGCCGCGTCGCCTAAAAAGATTGAGCACCTGTTTTTGCCGGGCAAAAGTGACCAACGGCACCCCTGACTTGATGGTCCCGGCCTTCTCGCCGGCGATGGCGGTCAGGCTCTCTCCCAGGTAATCCTGGTGGTCCCGGGAGATGTTGGTGATCACCGACACCAGGGGGTGGACGATATTGGTGGCGTCCAACCGCCCCCCCATGCCGGTCTCCAGGATAATGGGGTCCGCCTTTTCCTGGAAGAAATACAGGAAGGCCATGGCCGCGGCGAATTCAAAAAAGGTGGGGGGCTCGGCGTCGTCCACCGCGGCCCGCACCTGGTTGATCAGGGCCAAAAGCCGGGCCTCGGAAACCTCCTCATCTTTCAGGCGATAGCGCTCTTGAAAGTGCACCAGGTGCGGGGAAGTGAACATCCCCACTTTATAGCCGGCCCGGGTGAGGATGGCGGACAGCATGGCCGCCACCGAGCCCTTGCCGTTGGTGCCGGCAATGTGCAGATAACGGCCTTCCTGGTAGGGCAAACCCAGCCGGGACAGCAGGCGCAAAGTAGAGGACAGGCCGAACTTGATGCCGAACTTCTGTAAATCAAAGACCCAGGCCGTAGCCTGGGCCAAGTCTAGAAAGGGAGTCATCCGGCTCTCCCGCTAATATTCCGTATATTCATGGCTCATCACCGTCTCCCCATCGGGCTTAAAGCGGATGATCAAGGTGCTGCGCAGGACCTTGTCCTCTTTTTTCGGCGCCACTTTCTTGATCTTCTTTTCATCATCCAGGAAGTAGGGGTGGGCGGATTGTGGATTTATTTCCCGGTCCCGCTTGACGCCCATGGGGGACGCATCCTTGTAGCTGGCATACTTGAACACCGGCCCTTCCGAGGTGCGTTCCACCTCTTTGGGCTCCCCAAAGTACACGAGAATCTCATGCTTTTTGGTCTGGCCGTCTTTGATGCGCTGCACAAAGCGGGGGTTGATGGTGTTGCCGCTGATATCGCTCCAGGCCCCTAAGATCAACGGCAGCCACAGGATTAACATGATCATGGCCCCCCGGCTAAAGAGGAAACGGCCGGGGGCGAGATTGGCGGGTCTCCCCCGCCGTCGTCGGTTATTGATCATCCCGTCCATTTTCTTGACCTCCCTTTTTTTAGCTTAGCATTACCGCGATGATGCCGCTCAAAAAGATGGCGTCAAAGGTGCCGGCGCCGCCGATGGAGGCCACCGGCGCCCCCAACTGGCTGATCTCCCCCAGCCTCAAGAGGTCTGCGCCGATCAAAATTCCCATGGTGCTGGCGATGTAGGCGCTGGGGGCCCTGAGTTCCGGCGGGCTAAGCAGGTAGGCCCCCAGGACTGCCACCAAGGGGGGAATGAGGCCCGGCACGCCAATCCCCAGTCCCTTGATGGGCCGGGCCAAACGATTCACCACCAGGATCACCACCGCCACCAGCACCGGCAGATAGAGGCCAAAATCCATCTGCGTCAATAGATACAGGGACAGGGCTACCGGAATTATCGCCCCGCCCACATTCACGGCCAACACGGTTTGGCCCGAGCGCGGCATTCGGGGCACGCGCACCCGCATGCCAAAATAGGAAACTACCGTATCTCCCATGACTTCTCCGCTCTTTAAGGTGTAGATGGGAATGTTGACCATGCTCCCCACCAGGGTGAAGATAAGCAGCCAGAACATCAAAGAGGGGGACAGCCCCAGCTTGATGAAGGCTCCGCCAATCATCCCCAACAACAAAAAAGGGAGCATGATCAGGGCCGCCACAAAGAAGGCCAGCATCAGCATGAAGATTAACGGCGGGAAAATCATGGCGTACTTACTCCTTAAGACGGTAGGACTTGATCTTGAGGTTCAGTTCCTCCAGGGAAATGCCCAGGATTTCTGCGGCCTGCCGGCGCTGGCCGGCCACCTTCTCCAAAGTGCGGCTGATGAGCTGCCTCTCCAATTCCGGCAACCTGAGTTCCGCCTCCTCGTCCGAAGGCGCCCAGGGAACATATTGTTGCAAGGTGGGGGGCAAATCCTTCAAGGTGAGGGTATCCCCCTGGCAGATGATCACCCCTCGTTCCATGACATTTTCCAGTTCCCGGATATTTCCCGGCCAGGGATAGCGCCGGAAGGCCTCCAGCACCTCCGGGGCCAGGATCTTGACCCGGCGTTGGTTTTTCTGCCGGTAACGCTCAAGGAAGTGCTGGGCCAGCATGGGGATGTCCTCCGGCCGCTCCTTAAGGAGAGGCAGGACAATGGGGAAGACATTGAGGCGGAAAAAGAGGTCGTCCCGAAAACGGCCCTCCCGCACCATGGCATCCAGGTCCCGGTTGGTGGCCGCGATGATGCGGACATCGGCCTTCAGGATGCGGGTGCCCCCCAGGGGTTCAAACTCCCGGGACTGGAGAAATCGCAGGATCTTGGCCTGAATAGTGGGGCTGAGTTCGCCGATCTCGTCCAAAAACAGGGTGCCCCGGTGCGCCAGGAGAAACCGCCCGTCTTTGCGGCTGGCGGCTCCAGTAAAGGCCCCTTTTTCGTGGCCGAAGAGTTCGGACTCCAGCAGGGTTTCCGGTAACGCCGCGCAGTTGACCACCACTAAGGGACCCTGGCATCTGGGGCTGTTTTTATGAATGGCCTGGGCCACCAGCTCCTTGCCGGTGCCGGTTTCCCCCAAGAGCAACACCGTGGCCTCCGAAGGCGAGGCCAACTCAAGGAGCCGAAAAACCTCCTGCATCCGGGGCGCTGCACTCAAGATCCCGTTAAAATCAAAACTCAAGGCGTTACCCCCGGCCCCCTTTTAAAGGCATGCACTACTCCATGACAGCGACAGGCAGTGGCGATTAAGACTTTACCTCGGAAGGTCAGCAATTCTTGCTCCAGCGCCAGCAGCCGCCCGGGGGGGTACCCTCCCACTCCCGGAGCCAATTGCCGGCTGGGGATGACCCTCACCTGAAACCCCGGCACCTTAAGAGAGGCCAACTCCTCATACAAAGGGATTTTCCGGGACTCGCCGCTTACCGGGCAGACCGGCTCCGCCTCCGGACAATCATCCGGGCAAAGATGCGTGGCCCGGCTCAGATAGAGTTCGCCCTGGTCGCCGCGCCGGGCCAGAGGCACTCCCCGGCCCACCGCTTCCGGCACCTCTATTATCTCCCCGCCTGACTTGGCCATAGGGCCCTGCCAAAGCCAGTTAAAGGCCACATGAAACGGCACCATGGGGATGAGCCAATCCCAAAAAGCGGCGCCCTTAAGGTTCTCGGTCAGAAAAGTGACGGCCTCCGCCTCCACCCACTGCACCCGCGAGGGGGCCGAGGCCCGGGCTGCGGCCAGGGCCTGGGGGACACAATCCACCACCACAAAGCTGGCCGCGTCATCTTGTGGCGTAAGACGCCCCAGGGCCAGGCGCCCGAATTTTCCTGCCCCTAAGATGAGGTAGCTGGCCACGGGTCGCCTCTTTAGCGCGGGAACACGGCCACCACCGTGGGCAACTCAAACTGTTTCTGGTCCAACAGGGTGCCTAACTGGGTCCCCCAGGAGGTGGGCGAAAAATATTCGAAATCCTTCGTCTTGATATAGAGTTGCGCCTCGCTGCCGCCATCTAAGTTGAGGGCGGTGTCCACTTCAAAGGCGCTCTCCTTAAGAAACTGGGCCAAATCATACAGGGTGAAATAACCGCTGTTGGTGTTGAAAACCAGGATGTTGCCGTGGCGGTCAGTAGCGATTACCGAGCGGTGCGCGGTCTTGTCACTCCTGCGCACCCGGATGCGTTCGTTAGCGTCCAGCAACAGGGGAAAGGATTGCACCCCCTGGGTCCAGGGCAATTTTTGCGGCGTGATGGTGGTCAGGGTCAGGTCCAAAATGGTGGCCCGGGGCAGGTCCGGTGACATGCCCTTGGGTTCCGCCACGAACATGCCGCGCATCCTCGCGTTGCGCCAGGGACCCACAGGTTTGCCGTCCGTGATGATCAGGCCGCAGGGGGTGCCATCCCGGCAATAATAACTGCCGTTGAACACCACCAGGGCTTTCAATTCCTGCTGCCAGGCGGTAATGCTTTGGGGTCTGTGGTGGAAAACCCTAAAAGCATTGGCGGCCGGATCTATCTTTACCACGGCCAGGGTTTCCACGGCCTCCTCCTCCCTGAACACCTCCACCTTGGTAAAACTGAGACCCCGGCCCAATATCTGCCATTTTATGTCGGTGTGTCCCCATTCCTCGGCCCCCGCCGCCCAGGGCATCGCCAGCCAGGCCCAGCAAATCAGAAACAACCCAAAACCCCTGGCGGTCACCGCCTCTCCTTGCAGACTGCTGTATTTTCGTATATTTTACCATTAAGGAGAACATTCGTCCATAAGCTTAAAGTTATGTCTGTCCGCCTGGCTGACGCCCACGCCCACCTGGATTTACCGGAAATGCTGCCCGACCAAGAGGCCGTGGTGCGCCGCGCCAGAGAGGCCGGGGTGGCCTTGATAATCAATGTGGGTATCGGCTTAAAGCAATCCCGACAGGCTCTGAATACGGCCCGAAAATTCCGCGGGGTTTATGCCACCATCGGCGTTCACCCCCATGGGGTCGGCTCCCTGGGGGATAAGGATTTAGAGGCCTTAACTCCCCTGGCCGCGGATCCCAAGGTGGTGGCCGTGGGTGAGATCGGCCTGGATTTTTATCGCCGCCGTTCTTCGGAAGAATCCCAGCAGCGCTGGTTTCGCCGCCAACTGGAATGGGCTTATTCCCTAAAAAAAATCGTCGTCGTCCACACCCGGGAGGCCACGGCTGCCACCCTAAAAATCCTTAGAGAATACCGCAGCCGCCTGCAGGGTGGGGTGATGCACTGCTTCGGGGGCAGCCTTAAAGAAGCCCAAGCCTTCCTGGATTTGGGGATGTATCTGTCTTTTTCCGGCACCCTCACCTACCCCAAGGCCGAAGACCTGCGCCAGGTGGCCAAGAGACTTCCCCTGAACCGCCTCCTGGTGGAAACCGACTGCCCCTACCTGCCCCCCCAACCCTGGCGGGGAAAACGCAACGAACCGGCCTATGTCACGGCCACCGCTAAACAACTGGCGGACCTGCACCACCTCTCCCTGGAAGAGACGGCCCACCAGACCTGGCTGAATACCTTGACAGCCTTCGAACTGGATGGGAAAGTGGGGGAGGAGGTTGTGGGGTAAATTTGAGGGGAGGGGCGGGGGAGCAGTGGCTCCTCTTACAATCTCCCCTCAAACTCCCCTCCCTACCCCCTTAAGGGATTGGGGGAGGGGGTGGGGGGGGTAAGGGCCGGTGGCACAGGCGTCTCGCCTGTGGAAGCCCTTAGCCCCCCCCACAAACCAATACTATGAATCAAATTGCCCGGAATCTTGAGGAAGTCAGGCGGCGGATTGAGGTTGCGGCCCGGCGGGCCGGTCGGGATCCGGCGGCGGTGCGTTTGGTGGCGGTGAGCAAGACCGTGGAGCTGGACCGCATCCGTCAGGCGGTGGCCGCGGGTCAGTCAATTTTTGGCGAGAATTATTTGCAGGAGGCTAAAGCCAAGGTGGCTGCCCTGGGCCCTGAGGTGAGCTGGCACTTTGTGGGCCATCTGCAAACCCGCAAGGCCAGAGGGGCGGTGGAGCTCTTTGACCTGATCCACTCCGTGGACCGCCTCAAGCTGGCCCGGGCATTGGAGGAGGCCGCGGCCCTGCAGGGAAAAATTCAGGAGGTTTTGGTGCAGGTAGACCTGGCCGGCGAGGAGACCAAATCCGGGGCGGCTCCGGAGGAGGTGGGAGATTTACTTAAAGAGATTTCTACCCTCCCGCACCTGAAGGTGACCGGGTTGATGACCATGCCCCCCTGGTTTACCGACCCGGAAGCGGTGCGCCCCTATTTTCAAGCCTTGAGGGCACTGCGAGACCGTCTGCGGCAGCTTAAGGTGATAGAGAGCCCCCTGGCGGAACTTTCCATGGGTATGTCCGGGGACTATGAGGTGGCGGTGGAGGAAGGGGCCACCTTAATAAGGGTGGGCACCGCCATTTTCGGCAGCCGCTCCTGAAAGGGCTTTATACAGGACGTCATATATAAATGGACATGCTTATGGTTGTTAACAATTTAATGCCCCCCACTTTGTCACCCTGAACCGCAGGCGAAGGGTCTAATGGTAAATTAAGAGCTCTGAAAAATTGGCTCTGGGAATCCAAATACATCAAAAAGCCATGGAAATATAGAGCCGGCGCCCTCGCCGGCGCGGTGACAACCGAGGGCGGCTGTCCCACATGCTTACTAATTTGACGGCTTCGGGCTTATTTTACCTTGCTATGAGCAATAAAGTGTTAAATATCAATATATTAATAGCCTGATAGGGGTACGCCACTTGAGTTAAATTGTCAGTCCATAATCTTCGCCGCTTTCGGCGGCTCAGCTATGAAAGGTTAAAGATATAAACCCCCTGCCTCTCTACCCGGTCGGTGCCCCAATAGGGCTGACCACCACCATCCCGGTGGAGGTGGTGTTGGCCGCGGGGCTGGTGCCGGTGGACTTAAATAACCTGTTCATCGCCTCTAAGGCGGCCCTCTCCTGGGTTAGCGAGGCGGAGGCCGCGGGCTTTCCCCGCACCATCTGCGCCTGGGTCAAGGGCATCTACGCCGCTTTGCCGCACCACCCGCAAATCCAGGCGGTCATCGTCGCCTGCCAGGGGGACTGCTCCTACACCCAGGCCCTGGGGGAAATCTTGGCAGCCGCCGGCCGGAAAATCATCCATTTCAAGTTTCCCTACCCCAAAAACCGCGACCAACTGCAAAGAGAAATAACCACGCTGATGCACCGCCTGGACGCCGATGCCGCCGGGGTGGCCCGCATTCAGGTCCGGCTAAAACCCCTTAGGGAAGATTTGCGCCGCCTAGACCGCCTCACCTGGAAGACCGGCCAGGTCAAAAGCCGGGAGAATTTTGAGTTCCTCATTGCCAGCTCCGACTTTGAAGGCGATGTGGAGGCCTATGCCCGCAAATTGACCAATTTTTTGCGGGTCGCCCAGCAGCGCCCGTCTTCTTCGCCCCAGGTGCGCTTGGGCCTGATAGGCATCCCTCCCATCTTCTCCGACCTGTGGGACTATCTGGACGAATTGGGGGCGGCCGTGGTATTTAACGAAATGCCCCGGCAATTCAGCATGCCCTACCCCGGGTTGGACCTGGTGGACCAATACCTTGCCTACACTTACCCCTATGACATCTTCGGCCGCCTGGCGGATTTACAGGAGGCCGTGGCTACTCGCCACCTGGACGGCCTCATTCACTATACCCAGAGCTTCTGCTTCCGCCAGATGTTTGACCAGACCTTGAGAGAAAACTTGAGGGTGCCCATCCTCACCATCGAAGGCGACCGCCCCACCCCCCTGGACCCCCGCACCCGCATGCGCCTGGAGGCCTTTGTCGATGTTTTGCGACCGTGAAAGATTGGGGGAGGGGGCCAGGGGGCGCAGACCCGCTTACAATCCTCCCCCAAACCCCCTCCCCCAACCCCCTAAGTTTAAAATTGGGCCGGAGGAAGCGGGGCCAAAGGCCCCGCCTTCTCCGGCCAACTTAAGCGGGTGGGGAGGGGGGGGTGGGGGGAGGGCAGGGAGCACTTACAAAAAAGGTCCCTGGCCCTCCCCCCACAAAACCTTCCCCTCAGCCTTAGGGTTGGACTTTGGCAGCAGGTTTGTGAAGTTGGTTTATGTTAAGGGGGAGGGGGCTTTCGGGCGGCGCAAGTTGGACACTCTGACTTTTTACCGGGATTATCTTGCTCGGGTGGAGAGCCGGTTGGTCATTGATTGGCAACGGCTGGGTCTGGCTCATCCCGAGGCTCTGGTGGTGACCGGTTACGGCAAGAGTTTGCTTAAGGGTCATTTCCCCAGTATTACCGAGATTCGGGCGCATTTTCTGGGGGCCTGCCGCCAGACCTCCCTGACCCATTTCATCCTCCTGGAGATGGGGGGTCAGGACACCAAGGTGATTTACATCCAAGATGGCCGGGTGTTTGATTTCCTCACCAACGACCGCTGCGCCGCGGGTACCGGGCGCTATCTAGAAAATATGGCGCGGTTTTTAAAGATGCCTCTAAAAGAATTCGCCGCCCTTTGGCAGGAACCGGTGGACATCTCCCACACCTGCGCCATCTTTGGGGAGAGCGAGCTTATCGGTCACCTGTTGGAGGGGGTGCCCCCGGCCCGGATCGCCGCCGGGGTCAATCTCTCGGTGGCCCGCCGGGCTCTGATGATGGTGCGGCGCTACCCTTGCCGCACCCTAATCTTTGTGGGCGGGGTGGCCCGTAACCGGGCGGTGGTCCAGCTTCTCAAAGAGCACAGCGACTTTCAGGTGGTGGTGCCGGGCCAGCCCCAATTCAACGGGGCTTTGGGGTGC
Source organism: Desulfobaccales bacterium (assembly GCA_030694005.1). Classification (GTDB taxonomy): domain Bacteria; phylum Desulfobacterota; class Desulfobaccia; order Desulfobaccales; family 0-14-0-80-60-11; genus JAUXZG01. The sequence goes on from JAUXZG010000065.1 coordinate 13,529, forward strand.
TGTTTGGAGGCCCTGACCCAACTCAGCCGGAGTGGGTCATGACCAGGTTGCCGGCGGCTGCTCCCCTGGTCCTGGCCTTACGCCACTTGCTGCCCCAAAAGGCCGCCGGGCCGCCCTCAGGAGAGGTCATCCTGGAACCCCTGCCTTCCTCCCGCCCGGTCCTGCGCTTTATCTTCCCGGAAGGCCAGGCTCGGGCCGTGGGCAAGTTTTTCACTGCTTGTCCTCCCAGGTCATCTTTGGATCGCAGTTTACTGCAAGAATATGATAATTATTTCCAGGCCGCGGCCTGGGGGCTGGGCGATGGCCTGGGCCTGATCCCCCGCTTGCTGGGGCGCCACCCGCAATCGGGTCTGGGATTGCTCTTGGAGAACCTCCCCGGGGTGGACCTGGACCATCTGTTGGCCCGAGCCTTAAGGCCCGGCGAAGAGCAGCCCCTGTACCGCGGCCTGGAGAATCTGGCCGGACTGTTGGCCTTTTTCCACACCCGCCGGGTTCCGGAAAGCCGGGTGTCCCCTTACCCGGCCCTAAGGTATTTTGATAAACTGCGATGCCAATTACAGGAGTTGGGGCTGTTGTCTTTAGAGGACGAGGAGGCCCTGATGGCGGAGAGAGGCGCCTGGGAAGACCGCTTCCGTAAATTTCCCGACCGCCGGGTGCTGGTGCATGGCGACGCCACCCCCACCAATTTCCTCTTTGACGACGGCCGGGTGATGGCCCTGGACCTGGAGCGCCTGAGGGTCGCCGACCGCTTGTGGGACCTCTCCTGGGTGGCCGGGGAGCTGAAACATGCCTGGAGTTGGCGCACCGGCAACCTGGACGGCGGGGAGGCGGCCATCAGTCGCTTTTTTTCCGCCTACCTGACGGCCCTGCCTGCGGATGCGGCCTTGGCCCCGCGCCTCTATTTTCTGAACCCCTTTTATATGGCCCTGGCGGAGCTGCGCATCGCCCGGAATGCGTATCTGTCCTGGGACTACCGACTGGCACTTATAGCCGAGGCCAGGCGCTGTCTGGCCGCGGGTAGGAGGCTTTAAGCCCATGAAGACTCTGCTGATTATTGCCGGCTCCGACCCCGGCGCCGGCGCGGGCCTGCAGCAGGATTTGAAGGTGGCCACCCTTTTGGGGACTTACGGCCTGACCGTGGTTACCGCCCTGACCGTTCAGAACAGCCTGGGGGTGCAGGCGGTCCACCCGGTGGCCCCCAAGGTGGTGGCCGCCCAACTGGACGCGGTGTTCAGCGACTTTCCCGTGGCTGCGGTCAAGGTGGGGATGTTGGCCTCGGCCGCCATCGTCAAGACCGTGGCCCGGTATCTCAAAGAAGCGGATTCGCCCCCCCTGGTGCTGGACCCCGTCCTGGCCGCGGGCGGCGGACACCCTTTGCTGGACGAGGGAGGCCTGAAGGCCCTGACCGAAAAACTCCTGCCCCTGGCCCTACTTCTCACCCCCAACGCCCCGGAAGCGGCCCGTTTGACCGGCATGGAAATTAAGACCGTGGCCCACCTGGAGGAAGCCGCCCGCCGCCTTCAGGCCCTGGGCCCCAAGTGGGTCCTGGCCAAAGGCGGCCACCTGCCTGAAGAGCCGGTGGATATCCTCACTGACGGGGTAAATTCTTATCATCTGCCCGGCGCCCGGCTGGCCGCGCCCCATCATCACGGCTCCGGCTGCGTCCTGGCCACGGCCTGCGCCGCGGCCCTGGCCCAGGGGTTATCGGTGCCGGAAGCGGTAAATCAGGCCCGGCGCCTGGTGGCCCAGGCCCTAACCTTCGGCTTGCCCTTAGGAAGGGGCGTGGGTCCGGTGAACCCTTACGCCCCTTTTGCCCGGGAACTGGCCCGCTACCAAGTTCTGGAGTCCCTAAAGGTAGCCGCGGCCCGCCTGCAAAAGGAAGACATCAGCCCCCTCATTCCGGAGGTTATGAGCAACCTGGCTTATGCCACCCCTTACCCTCAAGGGCCCCAGGATGTGGCCGCCTTTGGAGGCCGGCTGCTCAAAAGCCCCCAGGGAGTGATCATTCCCGCCGCCCCGGCCTTTGGCGCTTCCCGCCATGTCGCCGCCATCATCCTCACTGCCATGAGGACCCACCCTCAACTGCGGTCCGCTATGAATATCAAATATGTGGAAGGCCTGGAGGAATTGGCCCCCTTGCTCCACCTGCGGGTAACTTCCTTTGACCGCCGCCAGGAACCGCCGGAGATCAAGGCCAAAGAAGGCGGCACCCTGACCTGGGGCGTAGCTTCGGTGCTAAAAGAAGGCGAGCCGCCCCCGGACCTGATCTGCGATAAGGGAGATTGGGGCAAGGAACCCATGATCCGCATCCTGGGGCCAACCCCTATGGCGGTGGCGGAAAAAGCCCTGGCCCTGAAAAATGCCTTGCGGGCGGGGGGGAAGTTGTAGGTTCCTTGGGGGATGGGGCTAAGGGCCGCGGGCCCTTACCCCCTCCCCCAAACCCCCACCCCCAATCCCTTTAGTACAAGCCGCGTTAATAACCAACCGGCAAGCGGTAAAGAATATCCGCCACTTCATCGGCGGTCTTCACCGGCTGGTCCGTCTCTCCGTGCAGTTTCAAGCATTCGGCCCACAGCCCGCCCAAAGTCCGCTCGGCCGGCTCCCAATCCACCTTTAGGGGAAATAACGGGTCTTCCTGGGTAGCCACCTCCCAGGACAGGAAGCTGCCGATGCGGCGGTCCCGCATAGAAGCCCGCTCAAAGGCGCTGCCGGCGATGTCCTGGTTGAAGCCGGTGCTCCAGAAAAACTCAATCAAGGCCGGCACCGCTTCACACAAAGGCACCCCCTCCAGCATCTCCGGACGGTAACGCAGACACACCCGCTGGGAGCCGTAATGCCCCGGCTCCCCCCGCACATTGGGGAGATTGGTGTGATACAGGGTGTCCTCCAAAGAGATCAGTGGGCTTGTCCGGTAAAACATCTTCATTTCCTCAAAGTCGCCCCGGTAAAAGGTGAGGAGATAGATGATGTAAGGAAAGGCCAGACGGTAGGCATGATAATCCTGTTCCCCCTTTTTGCCGCCGCTCACCTGGAGGCTGCGGCTTTGGGGGGGATGCTCCACCACCAGTAACATGAGGTCTTTCCTCCGGCAGAGCCAGCGGGTGCCGGCGGGCAATACCGGCAGAGGCGGCGGCATGATCCGGGAGACGAAACGCAGCAGGGAATCCACCGGGGCCCGCCGGGCCACCCGGGCCTTACCCTCCCCCGCCTCCTCCAGGAGGATAATCTCATCGTCGCCAATGATAATCTTGTCTTTGATAGCTAGTCTTGCTCCATGTCATTATGAACGTAGCGTAGCGGAGTGAAGAATCTCTACCTTGGGGAAAATAGAGATTCTTCGCTTCGCTCAGAATGACAAAATGAAACAGGCTTCCCGCCTGTTTACGCACAGACGAGACGCCTGTGCCACCAGGTATGGTTTTGGGAGAGGGGGCCAGGGGCCGGTGCCCCACTTACAATCTCTCCCAACCCCTCTCCCCCAACCCCCTTAAGGTTCTTATTTGGCTGGGGGAGTCCGGGGCCTTTGGCCTTGCCTTCCCCAGCCCCTTATGCGGGTTGGGAGGGCGGTTTGGGGGGAGGGCAGGGAGCACTTACAAAAAAGTCCCTGGCCCTCCCCCCAAATCTCTATGTCTCCCCCTCCGCTGCCTTCCCCGCCCAGGCCCAGACGCGGTCTGGGATAAAGCGTCGGGAGGAGCATTGGTGCAGGGCCAGGGATTCCATATGGCGCAGCACTTCCGGTAGGTGGGGGGGCAGGAAGTCGTCTATTACCGCCTGAAAATCGGCCATCCCCACCTTATCCCGGCCCTGGGTGCGGGCCCGGCGGTAGGCGCGAAACACTAGTTCCTCGATGTCCCCGCCGGTGATCGCCTCCGGGTGCCGTTTATCCAGGTAAAGGACGACCTCGGTGAAATCCGCCAGTTTGCAGGGGATCTGGCTACGCCGGGCCACCACCTGGAAGATGTGGCCCTTCTCGGCAAAGTCCGGCATGAAAAACGGAATGCGTTCGCTAGACCTGCCCGAGCGCAGGTCCGCCTTATCCAGCCGGTCCGGCCGGTTGCTGATCCTGATCCACAGCACCTTCCCCTGGATGGCCGGGTCGCCCATGAATTCAAAGCGCATCTGGCGCAGGCGGTTGCTCACCCCGGTATCGCCGGAGTATTCATCCCGGCCGTGTTCGCTCTGGTCGGCTTCGTCTTCCACCACCACCACCGGGGCCAGGCTGCGAATGGTCTGCAAGGTCTTGAAGAAATTGCGTTCACTCTCCCCCACCCATTTGGTGCGGGGATTTAAGAGCTTGACGAAGTTGAAGCCGCAGTCCCGGGCCAGGGCTTCCGCCAGGGCGGTCTTGCCCACCCCCGGCGGCCCCATCATGGTAATGCCCCGGGGGACCAGCTTTTCTTCTCCGGCCTGGATGGCGGCGACGATCTGGGCAAAATATTCCTTGATGGGGGCCAGCCCGCCGATTTCCTCCAGCCCAAAGCGGGGTTCCATCACTTCGACGAGGCCCACCAGTTCCTGGCGCAGCAGTTCCTTTTTCTTGCGCCGCACCATTTCCATGGTCAGGGGCTGGTGCCGGCTCTGGCGGATGAGCTGGTGCACCACCCTAAGACTGAGACCCGCCCCCAGATTGGCCAGTTCCTGGGAAGTCAGACCCAGGTTGTGTTTACCGCGGGACAGGAGGTAATCGATATATTGGATGCGATCCTGTCGGTCCGGTGCTGGCACCTCGACGACCTGTGCCCCGTGGCGGCTTAAGAGGAGGTTGGGGTTTAAATCCGCCAGGTTGCCGGTGGTCAACAGAACCACGTGGCCGGCTTCGATAAGCTGACGGTGCCGGGCCCACCTGAGCAAGGTGACCAGAGAGGCCCGCTCCGGCTCCCCCATGGAGGCCAATTCCACCGCGGGCACAATGGTCTCGGCATACTCTAAGATCAAGGCCAGGGGCCGGTCCCCTGTACGACGCCGGCAGGAGGCGGTCATCACCCGCTCCGCCAGTTGCAGCACCTCCCGGGGGCTCTGGGGTAAGGGCTTAGGCGCCGGTTTCTGTCCCAGGGCCTTCAAGGCCCGGGCCCGGGCCACCGACACCTCTTCTTCCTCTTCATCCTGCATGGGCGGCGGCTCTAAAGCCTGCCGGAAGGAGTTTTCTGCAGCGCCGTCCCAAAATTCCAGGCCCAGCCCCAGGTTGTAAAACACCACCTGTCGGTCCTGGCCCAGCCACTGGCCCAGAAAAACGCGGCAGGGGGGATAATCGCCATTCACCCGCACATAATCAAATACCTGCCCGTGCAGGATGAACAGGGCCGACTCCCCTTCCTGAAGATGGCCGGCCAATTCCTGGGCCCAACCCGGCAACTCCTTTAAGGGCCCCATATTAGATACCTCGCTGGTGAGGATGATGTTGTTGTGGGGGGAGGGCCCCCTGCCCCTTAGCCCCCTCCCCCAACAATCTCTTAAATTTAGTCCCTTAAAGCAGGGGCTTGATCATTTCCACAAACTTTTCTTTAGTCCTGGTGCCCAGGATGGCGTGGACGATTTTCCCTTGCCGGTTGATGATAAAGGTGGTGGGCACCACCACCACATCGCCGTAAGCCTGGCCCACCTTGTCGGTTCCCGTCAGCACCGGATATTCCAGGCCCAACTGCTTCACCAGGAACCGGATCTGGGTGGGGTCGGAACTCAGGGCGATTCCCAGTGTCTGCAAGCCTTTATCTTTAAGTTCATTATTGATTTTGTTCAGGTCCGGCATCTCGTCCCGACAGGGAGCGCAAAAGAAGGTGAAAAAATTGAGCACCACCACCTTGCCCTTGAACTGGCTCAAGGCGTACTCCTTACCTTCCAAAACGTCCTTCAAGGTAAAGTCCGGGGCGTTCTTGCCCTCAAGGTCGCTCTTGCTCGCCCCAAAGCTGAAAGACGCCGCCGCCATAAGGCTCAGCAACACTACCAGTGCCCCCAACATCATGCGAGAGGAGGAAAATGGCTTTTTAGACATTAAAGATCTCCTTGCGCTAAAGGGTAAATAGCCCTCATTGATTCAGTTAAATATACCAAAGGGTCCCCACCCCCGCAATTTGATTTACACCTCCTTGAGGCCGCGCCGTTTTGGCTCCGGGGCCACCCAAGCCGGCACCTGCCCCCGGGGCAAGCCGCTCCTGGGCAGGGCCAAGATCAGGGGCGCCACTCGGTGTTGTTTAAGCCATCCCCCCAAGGAACCCAGGTATTCCGGAACCTCCTTACAGAGAAAGATCAGATCGCCCTCCGGCGCCAGGCGGAGTTTCTCCCCTAAAGGGCCTCGGCGACGGGATAAAGCCGGGGCCGCCTCTCGGGGCCAAACCGCCAGGGCCGGGAAATGGTAAACATAGCTCCAGAAGCTTGCTGGGGTCCCCTGCTGTAACAATTCTTGCCAATCCTCCGGCCGCCGTCCCGGCGGGAGGCAAACCTTGGCCACCCCTAACTCCCGAGCCGTTTTGAGCGCCCAGGAGTTCCGCACCCCCAGCGTCTGGTCCCCCAGGACCTCTCCACCCACCTGACGCACCAGGGCCACTGCGCCCCAATCACCCGCCACAAATCTTGCATACCCCCCCTGCTGCAGGGTTTCCATGGCCTTCCGGTAGAAAGATAAGGCCGACTCAAAGATGACGGAGGGCAACCGCCAGATAAGCCGCCGACCTCCCCAGCGGCGGTGCTCCGGCAAAAAGGCCCGATAAGTTTCCGGGGTCAGCTCGAGCACCAAAGGCTCCCGCCATTCACGGGCCAAGGCCACCGCCTCGCCGTAATTACGGGCCTCTAACCAGAGGCGACGCCTCTCCAGCCGTAGTTCCGGCTCCGGCTGGAGACGAGAGGCCCCTCTCTTATCGGCGCGGGTTTTTTGAGGTTCCCTAAGGGCCGGCTCTTCCGGTCCGACGACCGCCGTAAGGCTCTCTTTAAAGGCCGTCAATACCTCCCGGGCCGCGGCCAGGACCTGGGGCCGGGCTGCCGGGGATGCCTCCCATACCGTCTGGTAGAGCTGCACTACCTGCCCGAGAGGCTCTCCTTCCGAAAATCCCCCGGCCACCTGCACGGCCTCCACCCCTAACTGGGCCAACCCGGCAAGCATCTTAAACCCCGCAGCCAGCCTTGCCCCAGGATTATCTTCCTGGCTCACCAGGCCGGCACAAAAGGCGCAATCAATCCCCAGATATTCCGGGAGCAGGCACAGGCCCGAAAAACCGGAGCAGGTCTGCCCCAATACCACTTCCAGGGGCAAGGAGGATTGTCGCCGCATCAAGGCCAAATCCTTTAGGGTAGGCAACCCCCCCAGCACCACCCGGCTGAACCCCAGGGCCTGGGCCTGGCGCAAGCCCAGGGAATTAAGACAACCCCAATTTTCGGCAGCATGGAGCTTAAGGCCGGGAAAATGCCGGCGCGCCTGCCGGCAGAGGCCCAGGTCGCGGATGACCAGGGCCTCCGGGCTCATGCTCGCCACAGCCGCCAGCGCCTCCATGGCCCAGGCCCGCTCGGCTTCCTTGACCAACCCGTCCCATACTAAATAAAATCTGATCCCCCGGCGTTGGGCCTCGGCCTGGCAGGCTTTTGCCTCGGCCCACCAACCCGCCGCCGGCCTTGGGGGCAACTTAAGAGCCACCCCGCCCACCGCCAGCTTCAGGGCTGCCGCCAAGGCCTCCAGACTCTGGACCTGCACCACCAATTCCACGGTTTTTTTCTCTTTTAAAGGTTTCCGAAACAGGAGTTGGGGCCAAACGCTTCGGTTACCCCCCACTCTTCTGGTCCATTATTGCCTATGCACTTGACATCTCTTAGAACTTTTCCATACTGTTATAAATCCCCCTCAAGGAGATCTCCATGAAGATTCTGGGCATCTGGGGCAGCCCCCGCAAGGGGGGGAACTCCGAACTCCTTCTGGACGCTTTCCTTCAAGGGGCCGCCCAGGGCGGCGCCCAGGTGGAAAAGGTGGCCCTGCGGGAACTCAAGATTTCCCCATGCCTGGAAATATATCATTGTTTTAAGGACGGCACCTGCCCTATCAAAGATGATATGCGGGGCCTCTATGACAAATTGCTCAGCGCTCAGGTGGTGGCCCTGGCCTCCCCCGTCTTTTTTTATGGCCTCTCGGCCCAGGCCAAGGCAATGATCGACCGCACCCAGGCCCTGTGGTCCCGGCGCTATGTCCTGAAACAAGATTTTCCGGGAGGCAACCGCCAGGGCGTGCTGCTGTGCACCGGAGCCACCAAAGGCCGCCTGGTCTTTGTGGGCTGCCGCCTTACCGCCAAATACTTTTTCGACGCCATCAACGTCAGCTATGCCGCGGAAATCCTGGTGCGGGGCGTGGATGCAAAAGGCGCTATCCTGACCAAACCGGAAACCCTCACCGCCGCCACCGACCTGGGCCGCCGCCTGGCCCAGGGCGAAGTCCTGACCCCCATCAAAATGGACCCGCTGGCGGTGTAGGAATGGAGATATTTTGAGGGAAGGGTCGGGGGAGCAGTGGCTCCCCCGCCCTCCCCTCAAACTCCCCTCCCGACCCCCTTTATGGGGGCCAGGGAAGTTGGGGCCAAAGGCCCCGACTTCCCTGGCTAAACTTAAGGGATTGGGGGTGGGGGTTTGGGGGAGGGGGCCGGGGTCTGCGACCCCTGGCCCCCTCCCCCAAAAACTCACACACATCAGCTAAGGAGGCACCCATGGCAATTACGGTTGGCATGACCAATGAGATGAAGTTCAAGACCGGTCCGGAGCACTCGGCCCAAAAGTTTTATCCCCAGGTCCCCAATGTCTTCGGCACCCCCTATCTGGGGGGCTTGTTTGAAGGGGTGAGTGCGGCGCTCATGGCCCCCCACCTGGGTCCCGGGGAGCAGTCCGTGGGCATTTCCATGAATTTGAAACATACAGCCCCCACCCCCTTGGGCATGGAGGTCCGGGCCGTAACCGAGGTCACCCAGGTGGAGGGGCGCAAGGTCACCTTCAAGCTCGAGGCCTTCGATGCAAAAGAAAAGATTGGCGAGGCCGTGCATGAACGTTTTATAATAAACGCAGAGAAATTTAATCAGCGGGTGGAGGCCAAGAAGACCTGATTGTCCCGGCGACCTCTCTAAATTTCCCTTACGACCTGGTAACCCTGGGCCATTTCGAGGCCGGGGGAGGCTGGGAGGCCCAGCTGCGCCAGTATGCCCGGAAAAAATACCGCCAGGACCTGGAAGGCCTGGTGGGCCTGGACCCCTCACCCCTGGCCCGCCTCCTGGGAGGAGAGCTGGTGGCCGACCGCCCCTACGCCTCCGTTCACTGGGTGCTCTGCCGCAAACCTTTCCGGCCCCTGGAGATTTATCTGCTTTTTGATTATGACCCGGAACTCGGGGCTGATGTGCGGGTCCTTTATGCCCGCAAGAGTATCGCCGTCCCCACCGAGGACGCCTATGTGTTTGGCTGGGACTACCTGGCCCTGCTGGCCCGCTACGGCCGGGGCACCTTTCCTTTAGAGGAGGCTGCCCCTGGCCCGGATTGGGTTCCCCTTAAAGATTTCGCCCCGGGCACCGGCCCCCTGGAAAATGTCTCCCTGGGGCCCCGAGAAGAGACTTTGCGGCTCCTCTCCCCGGAGGTGGTGGAAGTGGCGGTGCGGCGCCTGGACAGCGGCGCTTACGCCAAAAACCGGGACGGCTGGGAGGTGGTCTGGCCCCTGTTGGGGGACCTCGCCTTTCGCCTCAAGGTCGCACCTGCTGGGATCGAGTTGGCCTTTGATAATCACGGGGCCAAGAAATATGCCCCGGAATTTCTCATGAGCTTTACCTGGCTTTATATCAATGCCCTGCTTAGGGAATGCCGGCAGGTGGACCCCTCCCTGCCCCGGCTGTCCCGCTATTTTTAGTTATTTGAGGGGAGGGTCGGGGGACTTTTTCGTAAGTGGTCCCCCGCCCTCCCCTCAAACTCCCCTCCCAACCCCCTTTATGGGGGCCGGGGGTGGGGGCTTGGGGGAGGGGGTAAGGGCCAGTGGCACAGGCGTCTCGCCTGTGGGAGCCCTTAGCCCCCTCCTCCAAAACCAGTCATCACCGAATATGAAATGCACCCATTGCCATAACGCGCAGATCACCGTCCGTCCTACTTGAACCGGGGTAGAGATCGGCTGCCCGGGATGCGGCCACACCTACTCCCCCGAGGAATTTAAGGACCTTTTTTTACAGAGCCGGCCAGGACCGGGGTGCTCCCCCCTTTCTGACCCGGCCGCCGCTCTTAAGAATAAAGGGGTTACATGAGCGGCCAACTTAAAGACTTGAGCCGACTTAAGCAACCCGGCCGGGCCGGCACCGGTCTGGTGAAGATAAGTTACGGGGTCCATAACCTGGAGGTGGCCATTGCCGGCAAATCCGTAGGCGAAGTGCGCCAGGCCCTCAAGGAACCCTTGAATATCGACCCCCGGGCCCTGGCCCTGGTGAACGGCCGGGAAGCCAAGGCTTCCCATATCCTCAAAGCAGACGAACAACTGGAATTCGTCCGCCTGGCGGGCGAAAAAGGATTGTAAGGGGGGGAGGGCCAGGGAGAAGAAAGTTGTCAGTGGCCAGTGATAAGTTATATTTATTTGTTAACTGACAACTGCCTGCGGCCCTTAGCCCCCTCCCCCAAATTCCCCAACACTACCGGAGGTGTTTCATGGCTCGCGTTACCATTGAGGATTGTTTGGAGAAAGTGCCCACCCGTTTCGGGTTGGTCCACCTGGCTGCCAAGCGGGTGCGCCAGCTCTACCGCGGCGCCCCCACCCTGGTCAAAGGGGACAATAAAGAAATCGTCATGGCTCTAAGGGAAATAGCCGCCGGCAAGATCGTCCCCACCCGCCCTCTGCCGGCCCTACCGGAAAAATAAGCCCTCGGGAGGCACATGCCCGCCAACCTTCCGCCCCAGTATTTTGAGGTGGAAAAGCGGTATCGGGAGGCCAGGTCCGCCAGCGAAAAGCTCCGCTATCTGGAGGAGATGCTGGCCATCATGCCCAAGCACAAGGGTACTGACAAGCTTCGGGCGGACTTAAGAAAGCGCATCTCCCAGCTCAAGGACCTGGGCAAAGCCGGCAAAGGACCGGGCCGGAGGACCCCCATCTATCTAATGGAGCGGGAAGGCGTGGGGCAAATCGCCCTCATAGGCCCCCCCAACACCGGCAAATCTTCCCTTTTGGCCGCCCTCACCAAGGCCCAGCCCCAGATCGCCGACTATCCCTACACCACCCGCATCCCCCTGGCCGGTATGATGCGCTTTGAAAATGTCCAGGTCCAGCTTCTGGACACCCCGGCCCTGGGCAGCGATTATCTGGAGCCCTGGTTTCCTGACCTGCTGCGCCGGGCCGACGCCTGGGCCTTGGTCCTGGCCCCCCCGGATGACCCCCTGGCCCAATGCCAGGCCCTGGAAGCGATCCTCTCCGCCTATCACCTGACCCTCGGTAAGCCAGGAGTAGATACGGCCCTCCCCTCCAACCTGACCAGCAAACCTACCCTGACCATCCTGAACAAAGCCGATCTCCTCACCGACCCCGAGGAGCTGGAGCTCTACCTGGAAATCCTTAAGCCCCACTTCCCCGCCCTGACCGTTTCCGCTAAAGAAGGCCAGGGCCTCCAGGCCCTGAGGGCCGCCCTTTTTAAAATCCTGAACCTGGTAAGAGTTTATACCCGGGCCCCGGGAAAACCGGCCAATTTCAACTCCCCCTTCGTAGTGCCGGCCCGCACCACCGTCCAGGAACTGGCGGCCCGCATCCACCACGATATCGCCCGCAACTTCAAATTCGTCCGGGTCTGGGGCCAAAATACCTTCGAAGGACAACGGGTCCAACGAGACTACCCCCTCCACGAAGGCGACATCGTGGAACTGCATTTGTAGGGAGTTGGGGGGAGGGCCAGGGACTTGAAGTCCCTGCCCTCCCCCAAAAACCACCCTCCCCCTATCCCGGCAGGATCCCCGCGCCCGCGCCGGGCCAGCAGAGCACCGGTCCCTCTTCTGTTTTCGGGTCTGGGGTCCAGATTTCCAGGTCCCATTTCCAGGTCATGGAAGACGGCCATTGGGCCGCCACGGTGTGGTCCACAAACTCTTGGAGCTGTTGGGCCGGGTGCTCAAGGTCCTGGGAGCTGGCCGCGGCGGCCAGCAAAGCGGCCAAAAGTTCAGCAAACCTTTCCAACCACTGGGGCTTTCCGTCATCTCCCTGAGCAGCCCGGCATTCCGCCTCGCTCCGGCAGCCCGGCAAAGAAACCTGGACCTTCTTGAGGTCGGTCCACTGAGGCCAGCCTCTCAAGCTGAGGAACAGAGGCCGGGAAGTGCGGCCCAGCAGCAAGGGGACCCAAGGTTCCTCAAGGTAAGGGGCCATCACCCGCCGCCACAGGAGATAGCGCAGCCGGGCCAGATCCGTATCCACCATCTCTCCCACGCCGGGGACCGGCCCAAAGGAAAGTTTTTCCTCCCAAGGCTCCGGCGCCAGAATCTCCCCCAGCCACTGTTGTGCCTGATCCACCAGGAGCATTTGCGC
>JAUXZG010000076.1 GCA_030694005.1 Desulfobaccales bacterium
CTGCGGATCTACTATTACAGCATCCTGCCCTTTTCCTGGCAGGGGGGGGTGGAACTGGCCATGCTGCTCATGGAGGACGTCACCGAGCAGGTGCGCCTGAGTGAAGAGGTGCGCCGGGTGGAGCGCCACCTGGCCTCCGTGGTGGAAAGCGCCCAGGATATCGTCCTGTCCACCGACCTGGAAGGCCGGATGCTCACCTGGAACACCGCGGCGGAGCGGCTCTCGGGCTTCACTCTCCAAGAGGTCAGAGGCCAGAACTTTTTCGACTTTTGCGCCGCAGACGATCAGGTAGAGATGGAGCGCGTCTTTGCCAACCTCCAGGCCGGCGAGGACGCGCAAATGGCGGAACAGGACCTGAAAACCAAAGACGGTGGCCGCATTCCGGTCTCCTGGATTTTTTCCCCCATGAAGGACCACCTGTCCCATATTGCCGGGGTGGTGGCGGTGGGCCGGGACCTGACGGAGCGGCGTAAATTCGAGGCCCAACTGCTCCAATCCCAAAAACTGGCCGCCCTGGGGGTGATGGCCGGCGGCATTGCCCACGAAATCCGCAATCCCCTGGCGGTCTGCGCCTCCGCGGCTCAATTTATCATGGATGAGGATGTCACCCCGGAATTCCGGCAGGAGTGCGCCCACAAGATCCACACCGGCATCCAGCGGGCCTCCATGATCATCGAAAATTTGCTGCGCTTCGCCCGTCCTTCGGTGAAGCCCGACATCAAGGAGATCGACCTGTCCTCCCTCCTTGAGGAAACCCTGTCCCTGGTCACCAACCAGGCCCGAATTCACAAGATCGAGCTGCGGGCCCAACTGCCCCCGGAGCCCATCTTGATCAGCGGCATGGAAGGCCTGCTGCAGCAAGCCTTCATGAACCTGTTGCTCAACGCCATCAAGGCCATGCCCGATGGGGGGGTGTTGGGCCTTGCCCTGGGCAAGACCGATAGTGAAGCCTGGGTAAGCATCAATGACACGGGCCACGGGATTGCCCCCGGGGACCTGAACAATATCTTCGACCCCTTTTACACCACCGCGCCGGCGGGCAAGGGGTCGGGATTAGGCCTGTCCATCTGCTATTCCATCATCAAGCAGCACTTCGGCACCATCACCGTGGATAGTGAGGAAGGCAAAGGAAGCGCCTTCACCGTGAGATTGCCCATATTGTAATACCAAGTTGCCGTCAAACGAATGGTTTGTCACGGATGTAGGGGCGCAATTTATTGCGCCCCCAAAGGCGTGATAAATCACGCCCCTACAGAACAATAACGACCTGTTTGCCGGTAACTTTGTATGAAAATAGTTTTCGGTTTTCAGTTTCCAGTTTTCGGTAACAAACAATAATTAATCGGATTTTTGTAAGGGCGACCCGGTGGGTCCCCCAACCGGGCTTTCAGCTTTCAGCAAAAAACCGAAAGAGATGTAGGGTGGGCACGGCCCACCACCACACCCGGTAATGCACCGCCGGGGGCGGCGGTGCCCCATTTTTTCTTTGCGGTCTTTGCGTCTTTGCGTGAGCCATTTTCATCTTTCGTTGTGTCCGTTAGGAAATGATCGTTGGTATAAGGGAGCAGGGGCGGCATGACCGATAAGGGCAACTTGATTCTCCTGGTGGACGATGAGCCGGATATGTGCTGGGCCCTGGAACACCTGCTCCATAACCAGGGGTTTGTCACCCGAACAGCCCTGAGCGCCCGGGAAGCCCTGAATCTGATGGAACAGCACCATTTCGGGCGTGCCTTCCTGGACGCCAAGCTGCCGGATATGGACGGCCTGGAACTGGCCCG
>JAUXZG010000077.1 GCA_030694005.1 Desulfobaccales bacterium
TTAGCCCTCTCCCAAACACCTTCGCAACACTCTCAATTTACCTGCACCGGGGAAATGGCTTGTCTTTTTCGATAAAATCTGGTAAAAAATAATTTATGCGCAGCCAGATGACCCCTTCGCAAATTTGTGGTTACCCCATCCCTTCCCTGAAGGGCCTGGCTCTTCTGCGCTTATTGCCTGCCCAATAGGCAGGCATCGATCTTTTCTTCCATTCCATTTCCCGGCAAAATTGTTTTAACGTCATTTTTTGATAAAGGCAGTGTTATAATGCCATTGCTTCCCCGGTATCAACAAGGGGAGGGGAGATTTATATGCCTGAAAAAGTATATATTTTTGATACAACGCTGCGGGACGGCGAGCAGACCCCCGGGGCCAGTCTCAATGTGGACGAGAAGTTGCAGATCGCCCGGCACCTGGAGCTCCTCAATGTGGATGTCATCGAGGCCGGCTTTCCCTTCGCCTCCCGGGGGGACTTTGAGGCGGTCAAGGCCGTGGCCCGGGAAATCCGCGGCTGCCAGATCGCCGGCCTGGCCCGGGCCTTCAAACAGGACATCGACGCGGCCTGGGAAGCCATCAAAGAGGCTACCCAACCCCGCATCCACACCTTTATCTCCACGTCCGACATTCACCTGAAGCACCAGATGAAGAAAAGCCGGCAGGAGGTGCTGGAGATGGCGGTGGCCGCGGTGCAGCACGCGGCCCGCTACACCGCCAATGTGGAGTTCTCGGCCATGGACGCCTCAAGAAGCGACCTGGCCTATGTGGCCCAGGTGTTTACTGCGGTCATCGACGCCGGGGCCAAGACCGTCAATTTCCCGGACACCGTGGGTTATGCCATCCCTGAGGAGTTCGGCGCCAAGATCAAGTATCTCATGGAGCATATCCCCAATATTCACCAGGCGGTGATTTCGGTGCACTGCCACAATGACCTGGGGCTGGCGGTGGCCAATACCCTGGCGGCCATCATGAACGGCGCCCGCCAGGCGGAAGTGACCATCAACGGCCTGGGCGAGCGGGCCGGCAACGCCTCCTTAGAGGAGGTGGTCATGGCCCTAACCACCCGCAAGGACCTGTTTGATTTTTATACGGACATCGTTACCCAATATATCTACCCCACCAGCCGCCTGACCAGCAAGCTGACGGGGGTGGTGGTGCAGCCCAACAAGGCCATCGTGGGCGCCAACGCCTTTGCCCACGAGTCCGGCATCCACCAGGACGGGGTGCTCAAAGAGGCCAGCACTTTTGAAATTATGACCCCCACCGCGGTGGGCATCAAGAAGAGCACCCTGCCTCTGGGCAAGCTCTCCGGGCGCCACGCCTTCAAGAAGAAGCTTCAGGAGATGGGTTATTACCTGGCGGACGAGGAACTGAATCGGGTTTTTGTCCAGTTCAAGGACCTGGCGGACCGCAAAAAAACCGTGTTCGACGAAGACCTGGTGAGCCTGGTGGAAACCGAGGTGATCTACAAGTCGGTGCCCGAGCATTTCCGCCTGGTGGACCTGGTGGTCCTCACCGGCACCATGGTCAAACCCAGCGCCACCGTGAAAATGGAGGTGGGCGGGGAACTTAAAAGCCACTCGGCCTTTGGCGACGGCCCCATCGACGCGACCTACAAGGTCATCACCCACCTGGCCGGGTCCAAATGCCGCCTTCTGAAGTTTGCGGTGAGTTCCATCACCGGCGGCACCGAGGCCCTGGGCGAGGTGTCGGTGCGCCTGGAAGACGCAGGCCACATCATCACCGGCCAGGGGGTGGACCCGGACATCGTCACCGCCAGCGCCCGGGCCTACATCAACGGCTTAAACCGACTCCACTTCGTCAAAAAACTGGGCCCCAAACGGGGCAAACCGGAGAAATTGTAAAGAGTCTGTGGGGGGAGGGCCAGGGAGTTGAACTCCCTGCCCTCCCCCCACATCCCCCTCCCAACCCGCTTAAGTTAGTGGGCGAAGGCGGGGCCACTGGCCCC
>JAUXZG010000081.1 GCA_030694005.1 Desulfobaccales bacterium
AGGGCCACCGGCCCTTACCCCCTCCCCCTAACCCCCACCCCCAATCCCTTATGGGGGAGATAATTGGCGGTTAAGCCAGGGCTTCAGCCCTGGCTTAACCGCCAACCCCGTATAGGGGGTTGGGAGGGGAGTTTGAGGGGAGGGTGGGTGAACCGCGTTCCCCCACCCTCCCCTCAAAACACACCTTCAACCTCTAAGAGGCTTTGAGGCCGGATCGGTTATGTGGCAGTTTTTGGCGCAGTTGCGTTGGCAGGACGCGGTGGACATCATCCTGGTGGGCGTCATTCTCTACCAGGTCTTCCTGTTTCTTAGAGGCACCCAGGCCCTGCAGGTGCTGGCGGGGATGTTTATTCTCTTTTTGGCCTACCTTACGGCCCGGCGTCTGGACCTGTTTACGCTGGAATGGCTGCTGGACGGGGTGGTCAAGAGCTTCCTCTTGATTGTCATCATTCTCTTTCAGGCCGATATCCGCCGGGTGTTGTCGCGCATGGGGCGCAAGGCCCTGCCCCCGGCCGAGGTTTCCGAACCTTTGGTGCTGGAAGAAATTTCCGACGCCACGGAAACACTCTCAGGGCAGCGCATGGGGGCGCTCATCGTTTTAGAGCGGCACATCGGGCTGTCCGACTATCTGGAAGGGTCGGTGAAGTTGGACGCCCTGGTAACCAAGGAACTCCTAGTGTCCCTTTTCTGGCCCCACAATCCCACCCATGACGGTGCGGTGATCATCCAGGGGGACCGCATCATCGCCGCGGGCTGTTTGCTGCCTTTGTCCGCCAACCCGGACCTGGACCCCACCCTGGGCACGAGGCACCGGGCCGCGGTGGGTCTCACCGAGCACACCGACGCCCTGGTGCTGGTGGTCTCCGAGACCAACGGCCAGATTTCCATGGCCCAGGGGGGCAGGCTGCACAGGGATTTGTCCCGCCTGCAACTGCGCCAGGCCTTGAAGAATGTCTTAGAACCCACGGTTGACAAAAAAGGAACTTTAATTGAGCGATTGGCGCACCTTTTTGGGAAGAAATAGAGGCCTCAAACTCCTGGCCTTGGGTCTGGCCGTGGCCTTGTGGTTCGCGGTGGGCAGTGAGGAACGCACCGAGACCACCCTTAATTTGGCCCTGGAGCTGGCGAATTTGCCTCCCAAGATGATAATCACCAGTGAGGTGCCCGCGTCCCTCCAGGTGCGGGCCATTGGGCCGGCCAGCGTGGTGCGCAAACTCACCCAGACGCGCCTGGTGCACACCATTGACCTCTCCGGCTACAAAAGCGGCCGCCACTCCTTTTCCCTGGGCCCCAACAGCTTCTCCTTTCCCCGGGGGGTGACGGTAACCCGGATCCAACCCAATCCCCTCAAGCTTACTCTGGCGGTCACCACCACCCGCACCCTGCCCATCAAACCGGTGCTGGAAGGCCGTCCTCCCGATGGTTATGAGGTCACCGAGGTCAAGACCCGCCCGGACCAGATCACTATCAAAGGTCCGGCCCCGGAACTGGCGGACCTTAAATTTGTGCCCACTTTGCCCATCGACCTGACCAATATATCCGGCTCCACTACCGTGGCCACGGATGTGGATTTTAAAAATCTGCACCTCACCGTCCAGGAGCAAATTTCCATCCTGGCGGACCTTACCATTGAGGCCAGAGAAGCCACCCGGACCATCCCCGGGGTGCCGGTAGAGGCCAGGCCCCGGGCGGCCCGTCTCAGTCCCTCGCAGGTTACCCTTACCCTGCAGGGTCCCGGGCTCCGACTGAAGGACCTCAAGCCCAAGGATCTGAAAGCCACGGTGGACACCCAAAACCTGGGAACGAGCCGCCGGCGCTTGAAAGTCGCGGTATCCCCGCCTTCTGGAGTCCGCCTCCTTAAGGTCCAGCCCGATACGGTCACCGCCCAGGGGGCCAAATAGCCCGGACACACCTTGATATCAAGCATTTACTATTAACTAACCTTATATAAGTGCGGACTGTGAACCCCGTTTCTTTTATAGTTGCTTGTCTCTGCCATCTCTGGTAATTTTTCCCAATGCATCCACTAGCCGCGGTCTTCTTGGGTCTGGTTCAGGGTATCACCGAGTTTTTGCCCATTTCCAGCTCCGGCCACCTGGCCCTTCTGGAGCACTACCTGAAAACCCCGGGGGCCGGTCTGGGCTTCGACATCCTCCTGCACCTGGGCACTTTGGGGGCGCTTTTGGCCTACTTCGGCCGGGACTGGCTGGACATGGGGCACGCCTTTATTCACCCTAACCGCTATAATCGTCCCGAGCGCCGCATGCTGTTTTACCTGATTGTCGCCAACATCCCCGGGGCTTTAGCCGGGGTGCTTTTAGAAAAGAAAGCGGAAACCCTTTTTCGCCAACCGCTTCGCATCGCCCTGCTCCTGGGCGGGGTGGGGCTGCTGTTGCTGGTGGCGGAGAAAGTGGCCCGCCACCGTAAACCCCTGGACCACCTTAGGCTTCGGGACGCTCTGATCATTGGCCTGGCCCAGGCCCTGGCCATCATGCCCGGGGTCTCGAGAAGCGGCATCACCATGACCGCCGCCCTCTTTTTAGGGTTCAACCGCCGGTCCTCGGCCCACTTCTCCTTTTTGTTGGCCACCCCCATCATCGCCGGGGCCGCCTTGCACCACCTGCCCAAGTGGTTCAAAGTGCCCCCGGAAAACCTCTCTCTGTTGGCGGCCAGCCTGGGCTTTTTGGCGGCCCTGATCTCCAGCTACCTCACCATCAAATACCTGATGCGCTTTTTGCAGCGCCACACCTTCACTCCCTTTGCCGTCTACCGCCTGGCGGTGGCTACCCTGGTCCTGGTCCTATGCCTGTTAGGCCGCTGATGGCAGACATGGCAGTCAGCCTCCCCAGGATAATCTCCGGCCTTGGCCTCCTCTTGAAGTTATAAACCTTGGCCCAGACTCCCTAACTCCTCTTAAAAAATCCGCCACCCTTCCCCCTTCAGGGCGGAATTCTCCTAATTACGAATTTTCTTGCTGAGGGTTAATATTTTTCTTTTATGTTTTACCAAAATTTTGTATATATAAAATTATCTTTAAATACTTTTTAAAGGATTTTGGCTGAAAACCTGGAGTCTCTGGACGCAGTAAAGCCTGGTGGCCCTGGCGGCTTTTAAAAAGTGTTTAGGACGATAACCTCCATTCCCTCCACCTAAGGCAGGGTCAGAATTGGCCCTGCCTTTTTGTTTTTCTCTCCCCTTCGGCACCCCCCAAATGGCTTAAGGGAAAAAAGAGTTGACTTTGACCGGTGGGTAAAATATTTCTAAAAATTGGGTTTGGGCCCGTCTTCACAAAGCTTTTTGCCATAGGTGCCCCGGTGATCCTACAAAAGACCTTAGCCAAAAGTCCCCGGCTGGAAGCCTGGATGGAACTGCTGGAACTGGCCAGCGGCCTGTTTCTGTTGGGTTTCCTGCAGTTTCACCTTTTTAATGTGTCCAGCATCATCTTAGGGCCGGCCTATTTCGACCACGACCATAACTGGATGGTCTATACGGGCATCCCCCTGGTGGTCCTGGCCATCGGCGTGCATGGGGTGGTGGCCATGCGCAAGGCCCCCTGGCAGTTTCAAGAGGCCCGCATCTTTTTGCAGCACTCGAAAAGGCTGGCCCACCTGGACACCTGGGCCTGGCTGGTGCAAATCATAACCGGTTTTCTGGTCCTAATCCTGGCCGCCATCCACATCTTCAGCGTGCTGCACAACTGGCCGATTGAGGCCGTTAAAAGCACCGCCCGGGTCCAGGGCGGTTACTTCTCTTTTTTGATGCTGCTGTTGTTGGTGGCCGAGATCCATGCCATGGTGGGCCTGTACCGCATCATGGTGAAGTGGAGCTGGTACAAGCGGCAAAAATTCACCCCTTACCTGGTCTACAGCACCATGTTTTTTGTGGGTCTGGGGTTCATCACCTTGCTGGTTTTTTATTTCCGCAGTCTTCCTAAAGGTCTCTCATGAAGTGGTCAGACGCGCATATCTCTGAGGTTCTGGTCATCGGCGCCGGCCTGGCCGGCGAACGGGTGGCCATTGAAGCCGCCCTGAACGGGCATGAGGTCACTATCCTTTCCCTAGTGCCGCCCCGCCGGTCCCACAGCACCGCGGCCCAGGGAGGCATGCAGGCCTCATTGGGCAATGTGGCCATGGGCTACGGCGACAACCCGGACATCCACTTTGAAGACACGGTGAAAGGCTCCGACTGGGGTTGCGACCAGGAGGTGGCCCGTCTTTTCGTGGAGCTGGCGCCGGTGGCGGTGCGCCAGATGTCCCACTGGGGCGTGCCCTGGTCCCGGGTGGTAGCTGGCAAGAAAACCCTGCCGGACGGCACCGAAATCGAGGACCTGGCGGAAAAGGCCGGCCTCATCGCCCAGCGGCAATTCGGCGGCACCGCCAAATGGCGCACCTGCTTTGCCGCGGACGGCACCGGCCATGTGCTCCAGTACGCCATGGATTCGGTGGTCACCAAGCTGGGGGTCACCATCCACGACCGTATGGAGGCCATCAGGCTCATCCACAACGGCCAGACCTGCTACGGCGCGGTGGCCCTGTGCCTGCGCACCGGCACGCTGCGCCCGTATCTGGCCAAGGCCGTGGTCATCGCCACCGGCGGCTACGGCCGCATCTACGGCACCTCCACCAACGCGGTGATCAATGAAGGCACCGGCATGGGGCTGGCCCTGGACACCGGGGTGGTGCCCCTGGGCAACATGGAGGCGGTACAGTTCCACCCCACGGGCATCGTGCCGGCCAATATCCTGGTCACCGAAGGCTGCCGGGGCGACGGCGGCTATCTCCTGGACAAGAATCTCCACCGCTTTATGCTCGATTACGAGCCGGTGAAAAAAGAGGTGGCCTCCCGGGATGTGGTCAGCCGCTGGATGCTGCACCACATCCACCGAGGCTTCGGGGTGGACAGCCCCTACGGCCCCCACCTGTGGCTGGACATCCGCCACCTGGGCGCGGAGCACATCTGCACCAACCTTAGGGAAGTGCAGACCATCTGCAAAAACTTCCTGGGGTGCGACCCCACCGAGAGCCTCATTGCCGTACGCCCCACCCAGCATTACTCCATGGGCGGAGTGCGCACTAACCGGGACGGCGGGGCCTACGGTTTAAAAGGCCTCTTCGCCGCCGGGGAAGCGGCCTGCTGGGACCTCCATGGCTTCAACCGCTTAGGAGGCAACTCCCTGGCCGAAACCATCGTGGCGGGCATGGTGGTGGGAGAAAAGGTGGCCGACTTCGCCCGGGAACAATCTTTGAGCTTCCCCTTTGCCCTGGTGGTGGAGGCGGTGGCCGCGCAACAACAGCGCCTGGACGACCTGCGCAGCCACTTAGGGGGCAGCGAAGATGTCTTTGCCCTGCGCCGCCGGATGGAAGAGACCCTGCTGGACAAGGTGGGCATCTTCCGCACCGGCCCGGCCCTTACGGAAGCGGTGGCCACCCTTGAGGACCTTTACCAGCGCGCCGCTAACCTCCGCTTGCGCTCCAGCGGTATAGGCCCCAATCCCGAACTCTTCGCGGCCCTGCGCCTGCCGGGCATGCTTAGACTGGCCCTGTGTATTTCCCAAGGCGCGCTCCAGCGCACCGAAAGCCGGGGCAGCCACTACCGGGAAGACTACCCCAAACGGGACGACGAGAACTGGCTCACCCGCACCCTGGCCTACTGGCCGCCGGGCGCCGAGATGCCCGAACTGAAATACGAACCCGTAAACATCACCACCCTGCCTCCCGGCTCCCGGGGCTACGGCGAAATGGCGATTACCGGGGATTAGGAAGAGTTTTTGGGGGGAGGGCCGGGGACTTGAGGTCCTCTTACAATCTCCCCCCACACCCCTCTCCCAACCCGCTTAAGTTTGCCAGGAAGGCGGGGCTTCTGGCCCCGCCTTCCTGGCAAATAAAACTTAAGGGATTGGGGGTGGGGGCTTGGGGGAGGGGGTAAGGGGCTGCGCCCCTTAGCCCTCTCCCCCAAAACCAAAACCAAAATTTTAAAGGATAGGCCCTGATGGCTGAGCGGTTGTTGACCTTCGACATTTTTCGTTACAATCCGGCCACTCCGGAGATTCCGCCCCGGATGCAGGAGTTCCAGTTGGAAGAGACTGTGGGCATGAGTCTCTTCATCGCCTTAAACCGCATCCGGGAGGAGCAGGACCCATCCTTGATGTTCGATTTTGTTTGCCGGGCCGCGGTGTGCGGCTCCTGCGGCATGCTCATCAACGGTCGTCCGGGGTTGGCCTGCAAGACTCTCACCCAGGACCTGGGAGAGAAAATCACCCTCATGCCTTTGCCGGTCTTTAAGTTGGTGGGGGACCTGTCCGTGGACACCGGGGTGTGGTTCAGGTACCTAAATGTGCGCACCGAGGCCTGGATTCACACGGACCAGGTTTTTGACCCCAAGGGCCTGGAAGAGCGCATGGACAACCCCACCGCGCACCGGATCTACGAAGCCGAACGCTGCATCGAATGCGGCTGCTGCATCGGCGCCTGCGCCACCGCCAACATGCGGGAGGATTTTATCGGGGCGGCGTTCTTGAACCGCATCGCCCGTTTTCTCATCGACCCCCGGGACGAGCGCCCGGCAGCGCATATCTTCGAGGTGGTGGGCACCGACGAAGGGGTCTTCGGCTGCATCGGGCTGATGGCCTGCGACGACCTGTGTCCCATGGAGATTCCGCTCCAGGGCCAGTTGGCCTATGTGCGCCGCAAGATGGCCCTGGTGGCGCTGCGAGGCAAATAACCGAGCAAGGATACCAGGGATTTCTTGATATTCCCTCCGCCCGCTTTTTACCCCCCTCCCACGTTCCGGCCTGTCATGTAAATGGAGGCGCGGCTTCAGTCCTTTGCCACCGCACCCCAGGTCTGCCCCAACCAACAGCAGATTATCGGTTTGCAGAAAATTTGGTAGGAAATGTCCCAAAGGCGGGATTTTTTGAAAAGGTTGGAGGGAGGGTAGGGGGGGTAACCCGGCCCCTACGTCCCCGCCCTTTCCCTGAGGTTTCTCCCCTCATCTCACCCGCAAAGCCGGGCGATCTGTTCCATGAGGGCCCGGGTGAGGGCCTGGGCCTGTTTGGGGTGGGTGGCGCTTAACGGGGGGCCTACCTTGACCTCCACCTTATAGCCAAAATTGCCGGGATGATAGGTCAGGCCCACGGGCACGAAAGGCAGGGGCCCCAGGCCATCGGAGCCCTGAAGTTTGAGGAGGAGTTGGATGAGGCGATGCTTCCCCGGGCCCACCCGGCCCGGCACATAGGTGCCCTCGGGAAAGAGCACCAAAAAGCCGCCTTCCTTGAGGATGGGAAGCAGTCGTTTAAAGGAAGACAGGGTAGCCCGGGGATGGTCCCGGTCCACCGGCACCCCACCCCAGGCCCCCAGCAACTCCCGCACCAGGGGATAACGAAAGAGCTCCACCTTGGCAATATAGTGCAGGGGCAAAGGCAAGGCCGCGCCCACCATGGGAATGTCTTCCCAGCGCTGGTGCTTGGGGCAGATGATGGCCGGGCCTTTAGCCGGCAAATGCTCCAGCCCCTGGACCCGCAGACCATAGAGCCGCCCCAAGGTCTGGCGCGTCAACCAGCGACCCAAACAATAAAACCCGGGAGAAAAAGAGCGGCTCATGATTGTCGGACCCAGGCGGAGAGGGAGTTATTGGGGGAGGGCGGGGGACCACTTACAAAAAAGTCCCCCAGCCCTCCCCTCAACCCTAACTCAAATTCCACCTTGCCCCTTTTTAGTTTAAAATATCAAAGGTTGGATTCGGGTGTCAATCGGCTAAAGGGGATGAAGGAGGGGTCATGATTTATCTGGATTACAATGCCACCACGCCCGTCGCCCCGGAGGTGGTGCGGGCCATGCAGCCCTTTCTGGGGGGAGAGTTCGGGAACCCTAGCAGCGATTATCCATTAGGAAGGCGGGCTCAAGCAGCGGTGGCCCGGGCCCGGCGCCAGGTGGCCGCGCTGCTTAACTGCCGGCCGGAGGAAATCGTCTTCACCAGCGGGGCCACCGAGGCCAACAATACCGTGCTTAAAGGGGTGGCCGAGCATTTGGGGCAAGGGCAGATCATCACGGTGGCCACGGAGCATCCCTCGGTGCTGGCCCCCTGCCGGTTGCTGCAGTCCCAGGGTTTCGAAGTAACCTTTTTGCCCGTGGACGGCACCGGCCTTGTTAAGCCGTCGGCGGTGCGGCAGGCCATCTCTTCCAGAACCATCCTGATCAGCGTCATGCACGCCAACAATGAAACCGGCGCGCTCCAGCCCCTTGAAGAGATCGGCGCTTTGGCGAAGGAGGCCGGGGTGAAATTCCACACCGACGCGGCTCAAAGTGTGGGAAAGATCAAGGTGTCGGTGGACATGCTCAAGGTGGATTTTCTCACCCTGGCCGGGCACAAATTTTATGCCCCCAAAGGGGTGGGAGCCTTATATGTGCGGGCGGGGCGCACCTTCAGGCCGCTGGTGCACGGGGCCTCCCAGGAAGGGGGACGCCGGGCCGGCACGGAAAATGTGCCTTATATCGTGGCTCTGGGGGAGGCCTGCCGTCTGGCCGGGGAGCGCCTGGAGGCGGACGGGGCGCATCTCAAGAGCCTGCGGGACCTCCTGCATGAGCGCCTTAAAGCCGGGTTTCCTGAGCTGATATTGAATGGGCCGAAAAGGGCGCGCCTGCCCAACACCCTGAATGTTTCCTTTCCGGGGCTGTCCGGGGCTGCCATCGTGGGGAGCATCCCGGAGTTGGCTGCGTCCCTGGGAGCCGCCTGCCACAGCGGCGAGGAGGCCATCTCGCCGGTGTTGGCAGCCATGCAGGTGCCTTTGGATGTGGCCCGGGGCGCGGTGCGCCTGAGCGTGGGCCGGCCCACCACCAGAGCGGAAGTGGAGCAGGCTGCCACTTTGCTGCTCAGCAGGGTGGGCGCGCTCCGTGGCTGATGGATTTGAGGGAGGATTGTAAGGGGCGGGGTAACCCCGCCCCTACGTCCCTGGCACTCTCACCGGCGGCCTCAACAAGATGCTAGCGTTCGGTGAGCAGTTTGGCGATGAGGATGTTGGCCAATCGGCGGGCATTGATGCGGTAGGTGCCTTGGCGCACGGCCTCCTTGAGGGTCGCCACTTTTTCCGGGCGCACCTGAGGGGTCTGCTCCACAATCTGGCGGGCCTTTTGCATCAGCCGGGCCTTATCTTCCGAAGGGTCAGTGGCCTCCGGGCCCGGAGCGCCCGGCCGCGGCTGGTCCGCCCCGTCAAGCTCGGGTGGCCCGGGCTTTCTGTAAGTGCGGTTACTGTCATTGCGGTCCATAAGCCTGAAGAACTGCCAAGAGGCCTTGATATCCCCCAACTATCAAGGGCGGCCTGCCTAACCGGCCCTGTTTTCCTTATCGGCTCTGGGGGGCAAACCTTGAAAAATTTCCTCTCAAAGAGAAAACCTTAGGGGAGGGGCAGGCTAAAGATGTGGTCCCTGGGCCTGACCTCTGTTTAATGCATGCCCTGTACCCTTGGGGTCATAACTCCCCCGGCCACCAGAGATACAGGAACTGGGGGCCGCCCAGAAGATCCAGCTCCGGGAGCTGCGAGTAAATGGTGGGCCGGTAGCTGTCCGGGCGGTGATACATGACTACCCGGGCCTCTTCCAGGCCGGCCGCCTTCTTGGCCATCTCCAGGGCGTCGTCCAGGTAGCCCAGTTGGTCCACCAATCCCAGGTCCTTGGCCTGGGAGGCGGTGAAGATGCGGCCGTCGGCCACCCGGCGCACTTCCTCCAGTTTTAGCTTCCTCCCCTTGGCCACCACCTCCACGAAGCCCCGGTAGAAATCGTCAATGATTTCCTGCATCATGCGTTTTTCTTCCGGGGTGGCGGGACGGAAGGGGGACCAGAAGTCCTTCCACCGGCCGCTTTTGACTATTTCGCCGTCCACCCCCACCTTGTCCATCAGGCCTTTGAGGTTGAGCTTCATGGAGAGCACGCCGATGGAGCCGGTGATGCAGGTGGGGTAGGCCACGATGGTGTCTGCGGCCTGGGCCACATAATAACCGCCGGAAGTGGCCAGCCCGGTGAGACAGGCCACCACCGGCAGGTTTTGCTCCGCCTTAAAGGCCAGCAGCTCGTGGAGCACCACATCCGCGCCGCTCACCGTGCCGCCGGGGGAGTTGATCCTCAAGACCACGGCCTTTATGTGCTTATCCTTGGCGGCCTTTTCCAGTTCCTCCTTGATCCGGTCAGGCCGGGTGAGACCCTTCAGGCTTAAGAAGCCCCGACGGGGGCCTTCCACAATAATCCCGGAAATGTCCACGAGCAGAATCTTATCCCGGCCGGTGCCGGAAATGACCTTTTCCTTTAAGGGGCGGGGCTCCTCGAACAAGGAGACCTTGACAGTAACACACCCCGCCAAAAGCAAAATAAAGATTCCGGCCAGAACGCCCCGCTTAGGGTACCCAAGCCGCATAGGCCGCCTCCTCCCTGATGGAGTGCTGATGTTATCCCTTATAAATTATGTGCCGGGTGTGTGCAAGTGAGATGAGAGGTCAGAGTGTTAAAAGTGCATTGGGGGGAAGGCCAGGGACTTTTTCGCAAGGGGTCCCTGCCCCCTCCCCCAATTTGCGCCTTATTCTCAGGGGCGGTCGGGGGAGGCCCGCATCAAGAAAAATTCTTGACAGTTCAAAAATAGATGATAAATAATATATGGTTTAAAAGTATCATCTTATCGCCCCGGTCATTCATCTTCAGCGAGGCATCTGGTTTAGAGTCGAGGGGGATGGCGGGGCGAGAGGTGCCATCTGACAGCGGGGAGGAGGCGAAATGGATGCCCGGCGTCAGGGTGAAACCCAACGAACCCTTCGAGGTCGCCCTAAAACGCTTTAAGAAACAATGCGAAAAGGCTGGAATTCTCTCAGAGATTCGCAAACGGGAACATTACGAAAAACCCAGCATCAAACGGAAAAAGAAAATATTGGCGGCCAAGAAGCGGGCTTTGAAGAAGCTGCGGAAAATTGAGGGATCATGACCCCCATTTACAAGCGGCTGGAACAGGCCTTTACCGAGGCCCTCAAAAATCAACAGGCCTTAGCATTATCCACCTTGCGGATGCTGAAAAGCGCCATCCACTATCGGGAGGTGGAGACGAAGCGTCGACTGACCGAAGAAGAGCTCAAAGCGACCATTGCCGCTCAAGTAAAACAACGGCGGGAAGCCATCGGCGAGTATCTGAAAGCCGGGCGTCCCGAATTGGCCAAAAAAGAAGAGGAGGAACTGAGTATCCTCCTCTCTTTTTTGCCGCCGCAGCTGAGCCCACAAGAATGTGAGGCGGAAGTCTCCCAGATCATTGAGGAGTTGGGGGCCTCCGGTCTTAAAG
The DNA here is from genome assembly GCA_030694005.1 of Desulfobaccales bacterium. Lineage (GTDB taxonomy): Bacteria > Desulfobacterota > Desulfobaccia > Desulfobaccales > 0-14-0-80-60-11 > JAUXZG01. The sequence continues at coordinate 11,308 of JAUXZG010000081.1, forward strand.
ATCTGGGGAGGGTGATGAAAACGGCCATGACCCGGCTGGCCGGCCAGGCCGACGGGAAAGTGGTCCAAGAGATAGCGCGGCGGCGTTTGAGTTCCTGATCCTCCATTCCTACCCAAAACCTGGAGCGGCATGCCGGAGCAAACTTTGATTGCCCTGGAATTTCCGGAGCTCCTTCGGGCGGTGCAGCATTATGCCGTCTCTGCCCTGGGCCGGAACCTTCTGGGGAGCTTAAAACCCCTCACCGACCTGCCCCAGATACAGGCAAAATTCCAGGAAATTCGTCAGTTACAAGAACTTGAATGCCGGGAGGGTCTGCTCCCGCTAACTGATTTTCCGGACCTGTCCGGCTGGCTGGCCAAGGCCACGGTGCCCGGCAGCCTCTGGCCGCCGGAGGCCTTTAACGAATTGTTGTCGGTGCTGCGCCTGGCCAAGCAGGTGCGGGATCATCTCAGCTTAGGGGGTGACGGCGCCCCCCATCTGGCCGCCCTGGCCGGGAACCTCCAGGACCTCTCCTCACTTAAGCAAGCCGTTCACCAGTGTATCAGCCCCCACAACTTCATCTTAGACCAGGCGTCTGCGCCCCTGGCCGCGGTGCGCCGGGACCTGGCCCGGACCAGGGAGCGCTTAAACCGCCAGATTAAACAGACCTTTTTTGGCCCCCAGCACCAGGAAGCCATCCAAAGCCCCACCATCTCCCAGCGCCACGGCCGCTATGTGATCCCCTTAAAAGCCGACCATAAAGGGGCCATCCCGGGCATCATCCACGACCAGTCCCAGACCAGGGCCACCCTGTACCTGGAACCCCTGGCCATTGTGGAGCAAAACAACGCCCTCAATCTCTTGAGCAACCAGGAAAAGCGGGAAGAAGAGGCGGTGCTCAAGCGGCTCACGGATATGGTGCGGGGCCATCTGGAGGATATCCGGCAAAGCCTGGCCGGCCTGGCCGAGTTGGACGCCCTCCAGGCTAAGGTGCGCTTCGCCCAGGATTTCAAGGCCCGGGAACCCATCTGGCGGTCACGGGGCGGGGTGGATTTTCGGCAGGCCCGCCACCCCTTGCTGGCGCGGCGGCATCTGGAGCAGCCCCAGGCCGCGCCGGTGGTGCCGGTGGATCTTACGCTCACTGAGGAGCAGCGCTTTCTCATCATCTCCGGGGCCAACGCCGGGGGCAAAACCGTGGCCTTGAAGACCCTGGGGGTTTTGACCCTCATGGTCCAGAGCGGTCTGCCGGTGCCGGTGGCCGAGGGCAGCAGCTTTGCCCCCTTTGCCCAGATTTTCGCGGATATCGGCGACCCCCAGGACCTGAACAAGGATTTGAGCACTTTCTCCGCGCACCTGAAACGGGCCCTGACCATGCTGGCCGCGCCTTTGGGGCGGACTTTGATCTTGCTGGACGAGCTGGGCACGGCCACGGACCCCACGGAAGGGGGCGCCCTGGCCCTGGCCCTGCTCCAGGCTTTTTACCGGCGGGGGGCTTACGGCGCGGTTACCACCCATCTGCCTTTGCTCAAGAATTTTGCCCAAAAAACCGATGGTTTTGTAAATGTGGCGGTGGTGTTTGACGAAGAAACCCGGCGGCCCACCTACCGCCTGGCTTATGGGGTGGCCGGGGCCTCCAATGCCTTAAAGATCGCCCGTCAGCTGGGCCTGTCGGCGGAAATCCTGGAACAGGCGGAAAGCTATCTGGACCGGGAGGAACTCAAGGCCTACCGGCTGCTTATGGAAGTGGAGGCGGCCCAGCAGTATCTGGCCCATAAGGAGGCGGAGCTGGCCGAGCGGGCGGCGCAACTGGACCTCAAAGACCAGGAGTTTGAGACCCAGCGCCAGGACCTGGAGGCCGAAAGGCGGCGTCTTAAAAGCGAAATCAAGCAACTGGCCCAGGCCCGCATCAAGGAGGCCGAAGGGGAATTCAAGGAGATCCTTAAAAGGCTGGAGAAGGGCCAGGAATCCTGGGGGAAGCTGCGCCAGGAATTCTCCGAGCGCCAGGCCCAACTTCTCCAGGACCTGACGCCCCAGCTGGCGGTAGCTCCGGCCGCCCTCCCGGCCTACCGGCCTGGGGAGAAGGTTTTTTTGCCGGCCTTGGGGCTGACCGGGGAGGTGCTGGACAGCCACCGCCGGGACGGGCGCTTAGAAGTGCGGGTGCGCCAGGTGAAACTGCGCATCAGCCCGGAGGAGGTCGCGCCGGCGGGGTCCGCAGGCGGCCGGGCCGAGCCCGCCTACCGGCCCAGTTTGGTTTTGCCGCCGGAGAGGCTGCCCCGCCTCAATGTCGTAGGCTTAAGGGTGGATGAGGCCCTGCCCTTAGTGGACCGCCTCCTGGACCAGGCGGCCCTGCACGGCCAGGAAAAGGTGGACATCATCCACGGCGTGGGCACCGGCAAGCTCAAACGGGCGGTGTGGGACCATTTGAAACACCATACCCTGGTGAAGGCCCTCCACGGGGACGACAACCCGGGGGTGACGGTGGTGGATTTGAAGGAGTAGGGGGAAGAGGGGAAAAAGGGCGAAAAGGGGAAAAAGAGCCCAGGCTGGAAGCCTGTGCCACTAAGAAAAAATGTAGGGTGGGCATTGCCCACCAAAAAATCTGAAACCCGAAAACTCATAAGATGACGCCGTTTATTCCCGAAGACAAGCTGATGGAGATTAAAGACGCCGCTTCCCTGGAGGAGGTAGTGGGTCAGTATGTCAAGCTCGTCCAAAGGGGGCGCAACTTGTTGGGCCTATGTCCCTTCCACGCCGACACCAAACCCTCCTTTACCGTCGCCCCGGATAAGGGCATCTTTCACTGCTTCGGCTGCGGCGCCGGGGGCAATGTCTTTTCCTTTTTGATGCAGTACCATCGCCTGAGCTTCCCGGAGGCGGTGCAGGAGCTGGCCAAGCGCTACGGCATCCCCATAACCTTTCGGGAGTTGGGTCCTGAAGGCGGCAAGAGCGCCCAGAAGCGCCAGCTCATGCAGGAAATCAACACCCTGGCCGCGGCCTTTTACCAGGCCTTCTTAAAGGGGTCGGAAGGCCAGGCCGGCCGGGAATACCTGGTCCAAAGGGGCCTCACCGAGGAGGTGATTAAGGCCTTTCACCTGGGTTACGCCCCGAACCAGTGGGACGCCCTAAGGCTCCACTTACAGAACCGGGGCATTTCTTTAGAGGTGGCCCAGGAAGTGGGGCTGCTCGTTCCCCGGCAAAGCGGGGGCCATTACGACCGCTTCCGGGACCGCATCATCTTTCCCATCGAAGACCGGCAGGGGAGGGTGATGGCCTTCGGCGGCCGGGTGGTGGGGGAAGGCGAGCCTAAATATCTGAATTCTCCGGAGTCCCCTCTCTATTCCAAAGGCCGCCACCTTTTCGGCCTGCCCCAGGCCGCCGAAGTTTTGCGGCAGACCGGGGTGGCCCTGGTGGTGGAGGGCTACCTGGACCTGCTGGCCTTGCGGGTACACGGCATCGCCCCGGTGCTGGCCACCCTGGGCACCGCCCTCACCCGGGAGCAGGTGCGGCTGCTGAAAAGCCTGGTGTCCAAAGTGGTGCTGGTCTTTGACGGCGACCAAGCCGGGGCCCGGGCCATGCAGCGGGCCTTGCCGCTGTTCGGCCAGGAAGGCCTGGCGGTGCGGGTGCTGCCCTTGCCGCCGGGGCTGGACCCGGACAGCTATGCCTTCAAAAACGGGGTAGAAATATTTCGCTCTCCCTGGGAGTCGGCCCAACCCTGGTTCAGTTATCTGATGGAGGAACTTATCAAGGCCCACGGCCTAGAGATCGAAGGGAGGGTGCGCATCCTGGAGGAGCTTAAGCCCTACCTCCAGAACCTAGCCGACCCGGTGGAGCAGGGTTTGTGGCTCAAGGTGGCCGCGGAGCGTCTAAAAGTGGACGAGGCCACCTTAAGGCGCAGTCTCACCTCTTTGGGACCCATGGCCGCCGGCCGCCTGGCCCCGGCCGGCCAGTTGCTAGTCAATCTGGAAAAAGGGTTGCTCAAGTGGGTCCTGCATCATCCCACGGCGGTTCCTTGGGAAGAGCTGGAGGAGTGGGCCCAGGAGTTCGAGGACCAGGAGCTTAAGGGGCTCATGGCCTTGATTATCAACAATTTTCGGGAATATGGCGGCCTAGACCACAGCCTGTTGATCCAGCAGGTGGAAGCAGAAAATTTGCGGCAGCAAATCTGTGCCTTGACCTTAGGGGAGGAGGAATTCTGCGGCCCCGCGGTGGACCTCCGGGCCGCGGACTGGCGCCGGTTCTTAAAGATTCGGAGGCTGAAGAAGGTCAAGCAAGCCCTCAAAGAAAAACTGGAGGGCGCCGTCGCGGCCGACGGCCACGAAGAGGTGCCAGCCTTACAGGCCAAGGACCAAGAGATTGACCGACAACTGGAAGCCTTGAAGGTCGGACCCATAGCAGAAGGAGAAAATTGATGAACAAGGGAATGGGAATGGATGGGTTTCCGGAGATTATGCCCATGGGGGAGGATGACGGGCTAATCGTGGTGGATGACCTGAATGATTCGCTATCTCCCGAGGTTCTCTTGAGCGAACAGATGAGGGACATCCTTATCTTCAACGACATAGATCTCTCTCCCACCGAGGGCTCCAACACTCTGGTCCTGGCCACCCCCTTGGAGTTGGG